>JAFECL010000047.1 GCA_018242165.1 Pseudomonadota bacterium | reverse complement strand
CGCCCCGTGGAAGGGCGAAAAGGACGGCGAACCGGCGATGAGCGCCGAGCGCTTCGCCGAATTGCAGGCACGCGAACAGTTCATCCTGACGGTCTGCGCCAATGGCTATGGCAAGCTCTCGTCGGCCTACGAATACCGCCGTACCGGGCGCGGTGGGCAGGGCATCACCAATATCGACAACATTGGCCGTAACGGGCCGGTGGTCGCCAGCTTCCCCGCCGCGCAGGCCGACCAGCTGATGCTGGTAACCGATCAGGCCAAGCTGATCCGCCTGCCGCTGGCCAGCCTGCGGGTGATCGGCCGGGGCAGCGCCGGGGTGCGGCTGTTCAACGTCGCCGATGACGAACATGTCGTTTCGGCAGTCCGCCTGGCCGATGAAGGCGGGGACGAGGAAGCGGCCGAAGCCGGCGCGGAGGGCAGCGGCGAGGCATGAGCAGCCTGCCCACGGTCGCCTACAAGGTGCTGACCGCGCCGCAGTGGGCGGCATGGCAGGCCGAGGGCAGTTTCGCCGGCGCACCGGTTGATCTGGCCGATGGCTTCATCCACCTGTCCGCCGCCGACCAGCTGGCTGGCACGCTCGACAAGCATTTCGCCGGGCAAAGCGAGCTGGTTATCGCGGCGGTCAGTCTGGCCGCCGTGGGCGCAGCGCTGCGCTGGGAGGTTTCGCGCGGCGGCGCGCTGTTCCCGCATGTCTATGCCACGCTGCCGCTGGCGGCGGTGCTGGCCGCCGGGCCGGTTCAGCGCGCGGCGGATGGCGCGGTGTTGCTGCCTGGCTGAGCCATGGCCCGCACCACCCCGGTGCAGATCATCAGCTGGCCGATGTAATAAAGCGGCATGACCAGCAGGTGCGGCACCACGCTGCCGGCCAGCGGCCCCATCCGCGCGAAAATCAGCAGATCGCTGGCAACGAAGGCCAAGGCCCCTACCCCGACCCGATAGCGCGAGAACCAGCTGGCCCAGGCGGTGCCGGCCATGGCGCCCAGCCCCAGCCCGTAAAGCCCGATTTCAATCCGGCACGAGAGTTGCCAGGCCAGCAGCGGCACCATCAGCAGCAGCGCGAAGGCCGCCATCCGCTGGCTGCCCTTCAGCACCGGCCGGGCGTTACCCAGGTAAAGCCCGATAGCGATCAGGTGGCCGACGAAGAAGATCGCGCCACCAGCGATGAAGCTGAATTCAATTGCCACGTCAGCCACCGCGCCCAGCGCCATGACCAGGCCAATGGTGCGCGCCGCGCGGCCCTCATGGGCCAGCGCCCACAGCGCCAGCAGGCCGACGCCACTGGCCTTCCAGGCGACCAGCCCGGGGCCGTGCGGCTGATGACCCATCACCAGCCAGTAGCTGACGCCGGCAAGCATGCTGGCGTAGAGAATCAGATTGCGGTTCATGAACGCGTCCCCCCGGATGCTCCATCTTGACCTTTCCCGCGCCGCCGCACAAGCGCCTGCCATGGATCATCAGGTGCATATCATCGGCGGCGGGCTGGCAGGCAGCGAGGCGGCGTGGCAACTGGCCCGGCGCGGCATTCGCGTGCGCCTGTCGGAAATGCGCGGCGGCGGCGACAGTACCCCGGCGCATCAGGGCCACGGGCTGGCCGAGCTGGTCTGCTCGAACTCGCTGCGCTCCGACGATGATGCCGGCAATGCCGTGGGCCTGCTGCACCACGAGATGCGCGCGCTCGATTCGCTGGTGATGGGCGCGGCGGCCAGCGCCCGGGTGCCGGCGGGTTCGGCGCTGGCGGTCGACCGCGAGGTCTTTTCGGCCGAGATCGAGCGCCGGCTGGCCGCGCTGCCAACGCTGACGGTGGTGCGCGAACGGGTCGATACCCTGCCCGCCGGCCCCGCGATCGTCGCCACCGGCCCGCTGACCGCACCGGGCCTGGCCACCAGCATCGGCGCGGCCACCGGCGCGCAATCGCTGGCCTTCTTCGATGCCATCGCCCCGATCGTCTATCGCGATTCGATCGACATGGACGTCGCCTGGATGGCCAGCCGCTGGGACAAGGGCGCCGAAGCCTCGCTGGCCCTGGGCGGCGACGGGCGCGACTACATCAATTGCCCGATGAACCGCGAACAGTACCGCGCCTTCCGTCAGGGCCTGCTCGACGGGGAAAAGACCAGTTTCCGCGAATGGGAGGCCAATACCCCCTATTTCGACGGCTGCATGCCGATCGAGGTGATGGCCGAGCGCGGCGAGGATGTGCTGCGCTTTGGCCCGATGAAGCCGGTGGGGCTGGACGATCCGCGAACCGGGCGCTGGCCCCATGCCGTGGTGCAGCTGCGACAGGACAACAAGCAGGGCACGCTGTGGAACATGGTCGGCTTCCAGACCAAGCTGAAGCACGCCGAACAGGTGCGGCTGTTCCGCACCATCCCCGGTCTGGAAAATGCCGAATTCGCCCGGCTGGGCGGGCTGCACCGCAACACCTTCCTCAACAGCCCCACCCTGCTCGATCGCCAGCTGCGGCTGAAGGCCGCGCCGCATCTGCGCTTTGCCGGGCAGATCACCGGTTGCGAGGGCTATGTCGAAAGCGCCGCGGTGGGCCTGCTGGCGGGCCTGATGGCCGCCGCCGAACTGGGCGGGCGGGCATGGCAGGCACCGCCGGCCACCACCGCGCTGGGCGCCCTGCTCGGCCACATCACCGGCGATGCCGAGGCCGAGACCTATCAGCCGATGAACATCAATTTCGGCCTGTTCCCGCCGCTGGTTTACGAGGGCCGGATGAAGAAGCCCGAGCGCAAGCTGGCCTATACCGAGCGCGCCAAGGCCGATCTGCCCGCCTGGCTGGCCCGGATCTAGGCGCCGGGCCTATTCGCCGTCGTCGGACTCATCCGGCGGCGGGCTGCCCCGGCGGTTGGCACCCAGCGCCGGGCTGGGGCTGCACTGGCAGCGCGCCTTGCGCTCGGCCGCCTTGGCGTCTTTCGCGGCATAATAGGCGTTCAGTTCGTCGCGGCTGATGATCCCGTCGCCGTTGCGGTCCACTTCCCTGAAGCGGTTCGAGGTCTTCACCGCCCATTCCTCGAAGCTCAGCAGGTTGTCGTGGTTGGTGTCGAGCTTCTGGAACGCCTTGACCCGGGTGCTGAGCATCTCGACCCGGGTGATGCGCCCGTCGCGGTTGCGGTCATAGCGGTTGAAGCGCCGCTCTTCCTTGCTCTGCTTGCTGGTCCGCGCGCTGGGCAGGCCGGCACCGCGCGCGTGATTGGGATCGGCGCTGGGCAGATCGATCGGCGCCTCGGCCCGGGGGCCGCCCGCGCCCAGGTCGGGCGGCGGTGCGCCGCGTTCCAGTTCGGCCCGGCCCTGCCACCAGAACAGGCCTGCCGCGGCCAGCACCAGCGCCGCCACGGCGCCCAGCAAGGTCCGGTTCATCGATTCGCCCTCCGTCGCCGCACGGAGCCTAATTCATTGACCAATCAGGCCCAACCGCATCGCGCCAAGTAATCCCCCGCCCTGCCCATGCGCGGCGCGGCGGGCGAAATGGTGCAGCACCAGCAGCGGGCGCAGGGTGCGCGGCAGGCGAACGGCGCGCCAGTTGTGTTCCGCGATCAGGGCGGGGATCGGCTCGGGCCCGCCGGCCAGCTCGCCAAGCGCCCAGCCGCGCGCCAACCGGGCCACCTCGGGGCCAGCGTGCAGCGCGGCAAGCGCCGCCGGCCGCGCCGCCAGCCACGCCTCGAGGTCTTCGCCCAGCAGCAACGCCTCCCAGCCATCGACCAGCGGGGCCATGGTGGCAGCGGGAAGCGCGCGCAACTGGGCCAGCAGCGGCTCGCCCGTGGGCCAGCGGGCCGGATCCTCGCCCAGCCGTTCACGCCACCAGGCCAGGCGCAACTGGCCCAGGATCGGCTCGCGCGCGCCGCGCACTACCCCGGCCAGCCGGGCATCCAGCGCCAGCAGGCCGAGCCAGTGCCCGCGCGTGGCGGCGGGGGCATAGGCCAATGCCAGGCGTTCGCGCGGGCCCAGCGTGGCAATCAGCGGCGCCGGATCGGCCTTAACGGTAGCAGACCTTCTTGACCGCGGCGACGATCCGGCCGGCGTCGATGAGCGCAGCCTTTTCGAGGTTGTGGGCATAAGGCAGCGGCACATCCTCGTCGCAGACCCGCAGCACCGGGGCGTCGAGGTGGTCGAAGCCTTCCTCCATGCAGATCGCGATGATCTCGCTGGCGATCGAGCAGACCGGCCAGCCTTCCTCGGCCACCACCAGGCGGTTGGTCTTGGCCAGGCTGGTCAGCACCGCACCCTTGTCGAGCGGGCGCAGCGTGCGCAGGTCGATCACCTCGGCGCTGATCCCTTCGGCGGCCAGCGTTTCGGCGGCCTCCAGCGCCAGGCCGACGCCGATCGAATAGGACACGATCGTCACATCGCTGCCCTCGCGCATCACCCGCGCCTTGCCGATCGGCACCACGGTGTCGCCATCCTCGGCGATCTCAAAGCTGCGGCCATAGATCAGCTCGTTCTCGAGGAAGACCACCGGGTCTTCCGAACGGATCGCCGATTTCAGCAGGCCCTTGGCATCCGCCGCGTCATAGGGCGCGATCACCACCAGACCGGGCACGCTGGCGTACCACGGGGCAAAGTTCTGGCTGTGCTGGGCGCCCACCCGGCTGGCCGCGCCGTTGGGGCCACGGAACACCACCGGGCAGCGCATCTGCCCGCCCGACATGTAATTGGTCTTGGCGGCCGAATTGATAATGTGATCAACCGCCTGCATGGCGAAGTTGAAGGTCATGAACTCGATGATCGGGCGCAGACCGCCCATCGCCGCGCCCGCACCGATCCCGGCAAAGCCATATTCGGTGATCGGGGTATCGATCACCCGCTTCGGCCCGAATTCGTCGAGCAGGCCCTGGGTGACCTTGTAGGCCCCCTGGTACTGCGCGACTTCCTCGCCCATCACGAAAACGCGGCCATCGCGGCGCATTTCCTCGGCCATGGCATCGCGCAGCGCCTCGCGCACGGTGATGGTCGCCATGTTGCGCGGCGCGGCGGCCGGGACCGCTGCCACCGGGGCCGGCGTGGCAACCGGGGCGGGAGCCAGCACGGGCGCCGCCGGGGCGGGCACCGGGGCAGCGGCACCGCCCTCGTCCTCGCCGATCAGCGCGATCACCGTGCCAACCTTCACCCCTTCGGTCCCCTCGGGCACCAGCAGCTTGCCGACCTTGCCTTCGTCAACCGCTTCAAATTCCATCGTCGCCTTGTCGGTCTCGATCTCGGCGAGGATGTCGCCAGCCTTGACCTCGTCGCCTTCCTTGACCAGCCAGCGCGCCAGCTTGCCCTCTTCCATGGTGGGCGACAGCGCCGGCATCTTCAGTTCGACCGCCATCAGTAGCTCTCCACCAGCACGTCGGTATGCAGCTCGGCCAGTTCGGGCTCGGGCGAGCTTTCGGCAAAATCGGCGCTTTCGGTCACGGTCTGACGGATGCGCTTGTCGATCTCCTTGATCCGCTCCTCGGCCACGCCGCGCTTCAGCAGTTCGGCCTTGGCGTGGTCGATCGGATCGCGATGCTCGCGCACTTCCTGCACTTCCTCGCGGGTGCGGTACTTGGCCGGATCCGACATCGAATGGCCGCGATAGCGATAGGTGTTCAGTTCCATCAGCACCGGGCCATTGCCAGCGCGAACATAGTCCAGCGCGACATTGGCGGCCTGGCGCACTTCCAGCACGTCCATCCCGTTGACCTGCATGCCGGGGATGCGGAAGGCGGTGCCACGGCGGTGGAAATGGGTTTCGGCCGAGCTGCGCGCCACGGCGGTGCCCATGGCGTACTGGTTGTTCTCGATCACGTAGATCACCGGCAGGCCCCACAGCGCCGCCATGTTGAAGCTTTCGTAAACCTGGCCCTGGTTGGCCGCGCCATCGCCGAAATAGGCGACGCAGACCCCGCCATCCTCGCGGTACTTGTGGGCAAAGGCGAGGCCGGTGCCCAGCGAGACCTGCGCCCCGACGATGCCGTGGCCGCCGTAGAACTTGTGATCGACGCTGAACATGTGCATCGATCCGCCCTTGCCGCGCGAAATGCCCGCGGCGCGCCCGGTCAGCTCGGCCATGATCACCTTGGGGTCGATACCGTAGGCCAGCATGTGGCCATGGTCGCGATAGCCGGTAATCACGCTGTCCTTCGCCGGATCCAGCGCCGATTGCAGCCCCACCGCAACCGCTTCCTGGCCGATATAGAGGTGGCAGAAACCGCCGATCAGGCCCAGCCCGTAGAGCTGCCCCGCGCGTTCCTCGAACCGGCGGATCAGCACCATCTGTTCGTAGAAGTGCAGCAATTCATCATCGCTGGCGGCATAGGTGCGGTCGGCCGTGAAGCGATCGTGCAGCGCGCGCAGCTGCGGCTCGGCGCCGGATTCTGCGGCCTTGCTGGTCTGGGTCTTGCCGGAACGGGCCAAGGCGGATTCCCCCAAGGGTGGTGATTGGACCGCCGGTCTATAGAGGCTCGGCTCCGCTACGGAAACCGGCGAATACGAATTTAATGTAGCGGGCGGCGAAATTATCGAAGCATGCGGCGCAAGCTCAGCGCAGCATCATCACCACTTCATCGGGGTGCACCACGTTCAGGTCGCGGCGCAGCAGTTCGCCCGCCAGATCGGGATCGACATGGCGCGGATCGAGCAGCGCCACCCGGTTCTTCAGCTGGTCGCGCTCGGCCCGCAGCCGCACCAGTTCGGTCTGGCGCTGTTCAAGCTGCTGGTGATAGTCGCGCCAGGCAAGCAGCCCGCTGGGCCCGGCGACGACCATCGCGCCCAGCACCAGCAGCGCGCACAGGGCAACGCCCCGCGTCACCCCTTCGCTCACCAGACGTTCGCCCCCGATCTTGCCCATACCCTTACGAATCACATCCAAGCCCGCGCCGCAAGCCCATTTACACGGATTGTCTCGAAACCGACTCAATTCATCGCAAAGCGTGCCCGGCGGGAATCAGCGCGCCCGCCGGCGCCAGCCATCGACCGCGGCGCGCCCCACCGCGACATCGTCGGTGAAAAAGGCATCCAGCCCGGCATCGAGATGGGTACGAATATCGGCAATGGCACCGGCAGGGTTGCGCGCCAGTTCCGCATCCTTGTTGCGAAGATTGGCCGGGATATATTTGTTTTCCGGCCTGAATGTCCAGGTTCCCACCAGCAGGCCGGCCTGATGCGCGGCCTGGATCAGCCCGGTCGGCTGGCCCAGGCGGCCATCCTTGCCCACCGGGATCAGGTCCAGCCGGTAGGGGGCAATGAATTCGGCATAGCTGGCGATTTCGGCCAGCCCCGCCGGAGTCAGCAATTCGCCCCAGGTCCGCTTGTCACCCTTCACCGCACGGTCGGCCGGAGGCACGTCGTTCTCAGTCAGCTGCATCAGGCGGACGTTGGGCAGCCCCTTCAGATTCGCCCGCAGCCACTTCAGGTTGGCGATCTCGAAGCTCTGGACGATCATCGGCGCGGTGGAAAGATAGCGGCTGGCCCGCACGGTGGCGAGGAAGCGTTCCTCCAGCGGCAGGCCGATCGCCTCGAAATGGGCGCCATGCTTCAGTTCGGGGATCACCCCGATCGGCCGCCCGGCCCGTGCCGCCTCGGCGGCGATGAAATCGGCCATTTCCTCGAAGGTGACGATCTGGAACCGGTCGTTGAACTTCGCGCTTTCCGGGCGCAGCGCCGGCAACGGCTCGCGCGCGCGCAGCGTCTTCAGTTCGGCCAGGGTGAAGTCCTCGGTGAACCACCCGGTCATGGTCTCGCCGTCGATCACCTGGGTGCGCTTGCGGCTGGCGAATTCGGGATGATCGGCCACATCGGTGTCGTCGGTCATCAGGTTCTCGTGGCGCACCACCAGCACCCCGTCGCGGGTCGAGACCAGGTCGGGCTCGATGAAGTCGGCCCCGGCGGCAATCGCCTCGGCGTAAGAGGCCAGCGTGTGTTCGGGATATTGCGCGCAGGATCCGCGATGGCCCAGCACCAGCGGCCGCGCCAGCTGGGTGGTCGCCGCCCCCTGCGCCGCACTGGCGGACAAGGCCACCCCGGCCATGGCCGCCCGTTCGATCATCTCGCGCCGCGTCATCGTCACTGGCCCTCGCTCCCCACCCATAGAAAACCCCGCGCCGTGGTGGCGCGGGGCTCCTTGTGCCGCAAGCCGGGCTTCAGGGCCAGCGTCTACTTCAGGCTGCCCAGCGTATTGGTCATCAGATCGTTGGTCTGGCCGCCGGCGTGGATCACCATGTCGCCCCAGACCTTGGGATCGACCACGCTGTATTCGATCCGCCGGTCCATCCGCATCTGCTTGCCAAAGGCATTGCTGCCCTTGCCGAAGATCGCGCCGCCGATATTGCCCAGCATCTGCACGGTTTCGGCGCCCTTCTGCAGGCCCGAGGTGATGTCCTTGATCTCGGCAAAGGTGCCGCCCTCGACGATCGGCTTGTTCAGCACCACCTTGCCAACCTTGCCGCTGGTATCCATCAGCTGGATCTGGCTGCCGCGCGGGCTGATCGCCAGTTCCGCCTTGACGTCCAGCTTCTGGAACACCCCGCCGCCGGTGCTTTTCGCCGGCTCGGCAAAGTCGACCACATAGACCACGTTCAGCACCGGCAACTTGGCCGTCCGGGCATAGTCGTACTGCGCGGTGTAGACGTTGGTGGTGTTGGCATCCATGAACCGCATGGTCAGGGCCATATTGTCGTGGTGCGGCAGCGCGCTGGGCCACCAGGCCTGCCCTTCGACGCTCTGCTTGTCATCCAGCGGCACGGTCACCGGATGGCCCTGATCCTCGCTGCGGACCTTCTGGTAGTATTTCGAGGCATAGTAGGCGGCCGGATCGGCCAGGGTGATCCCGGCGCGGGCCAGCTTGGCCTTGAAATCCTCGAACACCGCGTCGGTCACCCGCTGGTAGGTGGCCGGATCGACCCCCGCCAGCTGGCCAATCGCCTTGGCGCTGTTGCTGGTGGAGAGAAAGCCGCCGCCCGAATAGGACACCGACTTGGTCAGGAACACCACGGTGAACTGGCCCAGCACCACCTGGCTGGCACCCTTGAAACTGTCAGCGTGCTCGGTCCAGGTCGGGCCGTCGCCATGGCTGTTGAGCTGCTTGTTGATGGCATCGCCCAGAATGCCCGCGTCGGCCGGAGCCGGGGCGATCAGCCCGGCCAGAACGGCGGCGGCACCCGCCGCCAAGGTGATTGTGCGCAACCTGTTCATGCCCTGTCTCCCCGTGATCGAGCCCGCCGATCCTAAGCGGGGCCAGGCACCGGGGCACGTTACAAAGGCTGTTAATTGCGGCTCAGTCGGTCACCAGATAGAACCGCGAGGGCGCCGCCTCGGCGTTTTCGACGGTGATCTGGTGCGGTTCGGAGAACAGCGGGGTCCAGGCGCAGGCCACTTGCCCCCCACGCGCCTCGCGCTGGCACAGCCGGCTGGCATCGCCGCCGGTAATGGTCAGCCGGAACCGCCCCCCGGCCAGCGCCACCAGCGCCACCCGCGCGCCATGGCCGCCCGCGAACACCTGGCGGGTCTGGAACTGTTCGCCCGGGGCCAGCACCAGCTGGCGATAGCCCGGGCCCGAAAGCCGCCCGCGCCACACCGGCTGCGGACGCAGATGCGCCCCCCAGGCCTGCGCCTGCTCCTGCCAGCGGCGCACCAGATCGTCCCCCGCCGCATCCTCGGCATGGGCGCGCAGGCGCGAGAGCTGCCCGGCTGCCGCCAACAGCGCCGGACCGTCATGGCGGGCCAACGCCGCATCCCCCGCCACCAGCGCGGCGGTGGCGGCCTCTATCGCATCGGGCGGCGTGGCTGGTGCCGCCGCCAGCAGCAGCACGATGCTAGGCAATAACAAAGCGCGCACCACGTCCTCCTTCATCGCCCGGGCCATCTTCGACCCGCGCGGTCAGGCCGTGGCGCTCGGCCACGGCGCGCACCAGGGCCAGCCCCAGCCCGTGTCCGGCCGGCGATGCCCCGCCCCGCGCGGCGCGGCGGAACCGTTCGAAGATCCCCTCGCGCAGCGCCGGATCGATCCCCGGCCCGCGATCCTCGACCACGATAACCGGGCCGGGCGCCACCGCTATGCGGATCCATCCGCCGCCAGCGCCGTATTTGAAGGCATTGTCGAGCAAATTGCCGATCAGGCTCGACATCTGCACCGGCTCGCCGCGCATCGGCACCTGCGGGGCGATCTCGGCCTCCAGCCGCAGCCCAAGGTCCTCGGCGCTGGGCTGGTAGAGTTCAACCAGCCGGCGGGCCAGCTCGGCCAGATCCAGTTCGGGCAGGCTGTTCATTTCGCCGCGCTGGGCCTCGCTGGCGGCGATGTCGAGCAGCGCGTCGAGCATCCGCTGCAGCTGGCGGATGCTGTCCTGCGCTGCGGCCAACTGCTGGTCGACCTCGCCGGTCAGCCCCTGCGCCCGCGCCCGGGCGATCCGCGCGCTGACATGCATCAGCGGGTTGCGGGTCTCGTGGGCAATGATGTTCGACAGTTCCTGCCGCGCCGCCAGCAGGTGCCGGGTGCGTTCCAGCAGGGAGTTGATCTGGGCGGTCAGGCCATCGATCTCGTCACCCGGGTCGGCCACCGGCGCCGCCGCCGGGGCACCCTCTCGGCCAAAGGCCCCCAGCACCACACCGATCGCCGCCAGCCGTGCATTCAGCCGCGCGCCAGCGGCCCGGCCGATGGCAAAAGCCAGCGCCGCCATCGCCACCAGCGCAGCGGCGAACAGCCCGGCCAGCCGCGCCAACCAGGCCTCGGCACCGTTTACCGCGCGGCCCGCCAGCAGGCGATAGCCGCCGCGCAGCAGGGTGGCGCGGTATTGCACTGTGGCGCCATCGCCCAGCCGCAGCTGCCCGGCGGGCGAGACCTCGGGCCGGGCATCGGGCCAGGCCGGCAGGTTACCGGCCAGCACGCGCCGGGCCGAATCCTCCAGCCGGTAATAGGGTTTGTCGCCGGCCCCGGGGCTGAAGGCCAGCCGGTCGGCGATCCGCCGGGACAGCCCCGCCGGCCCTTCGGCAGCATCGGCCTCGACCAACCCGGCCAGATCGGCGTCGATCGCCGCCTGGGCGAGGGCACGGGTGGAATGGCGCACCTCGCTGTAGATCGCCGCGAAGACCACCGCGCTGGCCAGCGCGATCGCCAGCGCCACCTGCGCCGCCACCCCCAGCACCAGCGATTGACGGGTGCCCGGCAGGTTCATGGCGCCACCCCGCCCAGCAGGCGGAACCCGGCACCGCGCACGGTCTCGATCACCGGACCGGCAAAGCCCTCGTCCAGCCGCTGGCGCAGCCGGCTCATCGACACGTCAATCACATTTGTCTGCGGATCGAAATTCAGCCCCCACACCTCGCGCAGCAACATCTCACGCGTCACCACGTCGCCGGCGTGGTCCATCATGAATTTGAGGATATCGAATTCGCGCGGGGAAAGCGCCACATGCTGGCCGGCGCGGTGCACCCGGCGCGCCTTGACGTGCACTTCCAGCTCGCCAAACAGCATCACCGCCCCGGGCAGCGGATTGGTCGCCCGGCGCATCAGCGCGCGCACCCGCGCTACCAGTTCGAAAGGTTCGAACGGCTTGCCCAGATAATCGTCGGCGCCGGCGTCCAGCCCTTCCACCCGGTCTTCCGCCCGGGCCAGTGCCGAAAGCATCAGCACCGGTGCTGCCACCGCCGCCGCGCGCAACCGGCGGACGATCGACAGGCCCTCGATCTCGGGCAGCATGCGGTCGAGCACGATGGCATCGTGGCCGCCGGCGGCTGCCACGCGCAGCCCTTCCTCGCCGTGATCGCACCAGTCGACCACAAAGCCGCCCTCTTCCAGCGCCTCGCGGACCAGCGCAGCAATCGCCGCCTCGTCCTCGATCAGCAGGATGCGCGGCGGCGCGCTCACCGGGTCACCAGCGAAAAGGGCGCCCACACCGCCGGGTTGCCGGCATCAGCCACCCTCGGATCGGCCATCAGTCGCAGCTGGGCCTGACGCAGCGCCTCGGCCTGGCTGGCGCCCCGGGCGTGCAGCCGCACCGTATCGACCGTCAGCCGCGCCGCCGCATCATCGCGCAGCGGCCATAGCGAGACCAGCAGGCTCTGCGCGCCGGCCTGCATGAACCCGCGCGCCAGCCCTGAATAGCCGCCTGCGCCGTTGTCCGCCCCCGCGCCGGTATTGCAGGCCGACAGGATCACCCAGCGGGCATTGAGCTTCAGCCCGGCCGCTTCCGAGGCGGTCAGCAACCCGTCGTTGCTGGGCGATTCGGCATTGCCCGGCGGCGGGGTCAGCACCAGCGCCGGCTCGGCCAGCCCGCGCAGTTCGCCCGAAACCAGCCCATGGGTGGCAAAGGCGATCACCCCGAACCGTTCGAGCGGCTCGGCCCGCACCGCTGCCTCGGTGGCGTCGGCCCCGGTCAGCACGCGGTTACCCGCGGCGGGAATGGCGCTGGCCATGTCGGTCAGTTCATGCTCGGTCGCCGGCAGGCTGGGCAGCGCCCGCAGGGCGGCAAGGTCTGCCGCCCCGCCGCGCATCAGGCTGGCGGTGGCGCTTACCTTGCGCGCACCGCGCAGTGCGGCGGCAGCGGGGCCAAGTTGCGGAGCGCCCACGCCCAGGAAGGCCTGCCCTTCGGCCCCGCCGCGCGGGCCGGAGGCATCGCCCGGATTGGAGCGGACCAGGAAGGCAAAGCGCTTGATCGCAAAGGGCTGGTCTGCCAGCCGGCCCTTCACCGGCGGCGCGGTCAGCAGCATGCCCAGCGGCAGGGTCATCAACGGGCCCGATCCCAGCACCGCCACCTCACGCGCCCCCTTCAGCGCCCGCAGCACCACCGGGTTGAACAGCGCACGCCCCAGCAGCCACCCATCGGCGGGATCAAAACCCGTGGCATCGCCATCCATCGCGTGACGCAGCCGCGCCACCGCGCCGGCCATGGCATTGCCATCCAGCGGCACGCTGGCGCTCGACAGGCCGTTGCGGCGCAGCACCAGCACCACCATGCGATCGTCGCTTTGGATCGGCAGGATCATCGCCTGATCGGCACGCAGGCTGGCCGCCAGCGCGGCGCTGGCCAGTGGTGCCGGGCGGGTCAGCGCATCATAGCCCGGAAAGACCTGGCGCAGGTGCTCCAGCCCGGCATCGAGCTCACGCTCGACCACGTCGCGCCGCGCCGCCAGACGGCGCACTTCGTCGGGCGCGCGGCCCACGGCAAAGGCACGCTGCCGGTCGATCTGCTCAAGCTCGCGCTGGCGTTCCTCCACCGCGCGCATCGCCGCTTCGCCGCCGGCAACGCTGCCTGCGGCCCGCGCGGCAATCGCCCGGCTGGCCACCCCGATCTCGGAAAAGGCTGCCAACTGTGCGGCGCGGAATGCGGCTTCATCCTGCCCCGCTTCCACCGCCAGCACGGTAAAGGCCATCAGGTTGACCCGCGAATCCTGCACCGTCGCCAGCAGCGAGCGCTGCCCCAGGCGCGGATCGGCCAGGCGGGCCTCCATGGCCCGGCCCTGTTCGCTGCCCACCTCCCAGGCTTCGGCCTTGCGGTCCAGGGCACTCAGGATGCGGGCCCGCAGCAGTTCGGCGTCAACCCGCTGTTCGGCCTGGGCGGGCAGCATCTTGCGCAGCTGCACCACCGCCGGCTCGATCGCCTCGAGCGCTTCGGCATAGGCCCCGCGCAGGAAGCGGGCGCGGGCCAGAGTGCTGTCGAGATAGGCGAAGAAATTGGTCTTGTCGTTGTTGCGGGCCACCGAGGCCAGGCCGTCGAGCGCGGCGCGCTCGGCCCCCGCATAGTCCTGCCGGCTGATCGCCAGCCGGGCCAGACCGCGAAAGGCGTCGCCCTCAAGGTAGGGGTACTTCGGCGCCAGCCTGGGATCGCGCAGCGCCGGCAGCGCCCGGCGATAAAACTGTTCGGCTGCCTCGAAATCGCCCTGCCGCCACTTCAGGCTGCCCATGGTCCGCAGGGCCGCGCCGGTATCGAGGTTGTCCGGGCCGAAATGGGCCAGGTTGTATTGCAGCGCCTGGCCGCCGACCGCCTCGGCCGCATCATAGCGCCCCAGATTGGTCAGCCATGAGGTCAGGTTGGTGTAGATCACCCCCCAGCCGCGATCACCATCGGGCAACCAGCGGCCGGCCTCGGCCAGCGCCTGGTAACCCAGCCGCACCGCCTCGTCGTCGTCGCCCGCGCGCGACTGGATGACCGCGCCGCGCACCGTGGCAACAACGTGGTTGTACTGGTCGGTCGGGCGCACCTCGGGACTGGCCAGCGCGGCGCGATACCACTTCTGCGCCTCGTCCAGCCGCCCGCGCGCCTGCTCGATCGTGCCCAGCAGCTGTTGCACGGTGAACAGCTGGTTCGATCCTTCACCATAGATCGCGCGCTCGATCTCCAGCGCCTTGCCCGCCATCACGCGGGCCGGATCAAACTCGCCGGCTTCGACCAGCTGCTGGGCCTTGCCCTCCAGCAGCTCGGCCATGGCCGAGGTTTCGGCCTGATGGGCCGCGGTCAGCAGGGCGATGCCGCGATCGAAGGCCGCCATGGCCTCTTCATCGCGGTTCACTTCGGCCAGGCCCACGGCATAGAGCCGCTCGGCGGTGGCGCGGCTGACCGGATCAAGCCGGGGATCCTTGTCGGCAGCCTCCTTCAAGGCCCGATAACGCACCAGCTGCGCGGCCTTGTCGCGGCCCTGTGGAGTCTGTGCCTCGCGCGCGATGGAGGCGGCGAGGCCCGGCTGCGGCTCTGCGGCGCGCGCCGGCAGCCCGGTCAGCCCGGCCGCCAGCGCAAGGCCGGCCAGCAGATGATGTCTCAAAGCCATGGAAGCTGCCCCATATCGCCAAGTCTATCGCAGCCCGGCCCCGGCTGCCAACAGTTACAAATGCTGTAAGGCGGGCACTAACAGGGCTTGTAACGTGCGCCGGCGCCCAGCCCCGGCCTACCCCCCGGCCGTTACCGAACGGCTTCAAGGGGGCTATCATGAGCATGAGGTGGGGTGCGGCGCTGGCTTGGACGCTGCTGGCAACGGCGCAGAGCAGCTGGGCAGCGCCGCCCGGCGCGGGGGCCGAGGCAGCCTATCGCACGCAGGCCGCGGCGGCCGAGGCCCGCCCCGACGATGCCGATCTGGCCTACCGGCTGGGGCTGGCGGCGCTGGATGCCGGGCATGTTCCGCAGGCCATCGTCGCCTTGCAGCGGGCGCTGGCGCTGCGCCCCGATTTCGCCCAGGCCCGCGCCGAAATCGCCCGGGCCTATGCCATGGCCGGCGATATCGACACCGCCCGGGCGCAGTTCGACACGGTGCTGGCCGATCCCACCCTGCCCGATCCGGTACGCCAGCGCTTTGCCGGGATCGTCGCCGGGCTCGACCGGCAGATCAGCGGCAAGGGCGAGAACATCAGCGGCTTCATCGATGTGGCCGCAGGGCACGACAGCAACACCAATTCCGCCACCAGCCTGACCCAGGTGACGATCCCGATCTTCGCGGTGTTCGGCCCCGGCACGCTCTCGGGCACGGCCCGGGCGCTCGACGACAGCTATGCCGAGGTGCGCGGCGGGATCTCGGCTGTCGAAGGCATCAACCGCACCGACCGGGTCTTCGCCAGTGTGCTGGGCGGCTATCGCGGCAATGGCCATGCACGGCTGTTCAACCAGGGCGATGCCACCGTCACGCTGGGCTATGCCCACACCCTGGCCAACAAGGATTCGCTGTCGCTGGCGGGTCAGGTCCAGCAGTTCTGGCTGAACGATGTCTCGTACCGCCAGACCTACGCGCTGGTGGGCCAATATACCCATCCGCTGGGCGAAGGCCGGGCGCTGGCGCTCAGCGCGCAATATGCCCGGCTGAGCTATCGCAACCAGCCGCTCTACAGCGTCGATCACCTCGCGCTGGGCGCCACCCTGTCGACCCGCAGCTGGGTGCTGGCCGGCGACATGGGGCACGAATTCGCCGCCACCGGTTCGACCCAGTCGAACTGGTTCGCCAACCTCTCGCTGGCGTGGGAGGCGCCGCTGGCGCACGGCCTCGCGGTCAACGCCGCGCTGGCGGGCGGAGCGCGAGCCTACGACCGGGCAGACAGCCTGTTCCTGACCCACCGGCAGGATTGGCGGCTTGATGCCAGCCTGGGGCTGAAGGCCTTGGTCACCCCGCAAATTTCGCTGCGCCCGCGCGTCACCTACACCCGCAATGCCAGCAACATCCCGCTTTACGACTTCGACCGCTGGACCGCCGGCGCCGGCCTGCGGGCCGAGTTCTGATGGAGACTGCCGCCATGAACCACGCCCCCTTCCGCTGGCGCCGCACCCTGCTGGCGCTGGGTACTGCACTCGCCGCGCTGGCCGCCCCGGCCCACGCCGATACCCCCGCCGCACCGCGCCTGATCTTTTCGAGCAGCCAGCCGGGCCTCGGCATCGTTCCCGGCCAGCCGGTGCGGGTTGCCGGTGGCACCACCCAGTTCCGCCTGCCCGGCGGGGCAATCGTCTCGCTGGTCGGCCCGGCAGACTTCACCGTCACCCCCGGCGGGGCGCTGGAACTGCGCTCGGGCCATGCCACCGTGGTCAACGATGGCGCCGCGCCGGTCCAGCTCAGCCTGCCCGGCGGGGTCAGCGGCAGCATCGGCGCGCAAGGGGCCGCCAGCTTCACCGCCAATGGCGCCACGGGACGTGGCGCGGTGCTGGGCGGGGTGCTCACCCTCGCCGGCCCGGGCGGCCAGCGCAGCTTTACCGCCGGCGCCTTCTGGGCCAGCAACGCCGGGCAGATCGCCCGGCAGGCGGCCACCACCCCGGTGCGGGTCAGTGACAATCCCGTGATCCGCCGGGCCGCCGCCAGCCAGTGGCTGCTGGCCGGGTTCCCGGCCGCGCTCGCCCAGCAACTGGCCGCCGCCGGCGCCAATGCCGAAGTGATCGCCGCCGCCCGGCGGATCGAGGCCTTCACCGCCAACCCGTCGATCACCGCCTTCCCGCGCGGCGACTATGCCCTGCTCGCCGCACAGGCGGCCCAGGCCGCGCGGCTCTATGGCCAGCCGGTGTTCAACGGCGCACAGGCCGATATCATCACCGCCTATTTCCAGTTCCTCGCCAGCGGCCGTTCGGGCAACGCCTTCCTCACCAGCTATAATCAGGTGCTGCTGTCCTACCTCGATCTGCTGCGCGCGGGCACCCTGCCCTCCAGCTTCACCGGGGCAACGCAGAGCCAGCTGAATGCCTGGGTGGCCTATCTCGGGCGGACCAGCGGCTATGGCGCGCTGACGGCCGACAACCAGACGCTGCTCAACGCCTATCTCGCCTTCCTCAAGGGCGGCGGCGCGCCCGACAGCTTTGCCACCACGCTGTCCAGCCTGACGGCGGCCTACCTCGACTATGTCCGCGCCGGCAACGATCCGGCCGGCTTCACCCGGCTCAGCCAGTCGGCGTTGCTGCAATATCTGGCAATCGTCCAGTCGGGCGGGATCAAGGCGCAGCTTTCGGCGCAGAACCGGGCCTTCATCGATGCCTACATCGCCTCGCTGAAAGCCAATGGCGATGGCCTGGCCTTCATGGCCACCCAGGCCAGCGCGCTGAACGCCTACCTTGCCTATCTGAACGCCGGGGGGCTGCCCAGCCAGTATGCCGCGCTCGATCAGGCAACGCTGCGCGCCTATCTGCAGGCACTGGTCAACGCCGGGCTGCTCAACCTCAAACTGGGGGGCAATGCCGCCTTCTATCAGGCCTATTACAGCTATCTGGCCGGCGGCGGATCGGCCGATGCCTATGCCCAGCTGCCCGCCAATGTCTGGGCCAGCTACGCCGCCGCGCTGAACGCCTACTACGCCTATCTGGCCGGCGGCGGGGTGCCGAGCCGCTATGCCCAGCTGAGCCAGGCGCAGGTGCTGGCCTATCTGCAGGCGCTGGTGGCCAGCGGCAAGTTCACCGCGCTGGTCGGCGCCAACGCCGGCTTCTTCAACGGCTATTACACCTATCTGGCCGGTGGCGGCGCACCCGACAGCTATGCCAGCCTGCCCGCCGCCAGCGGCACCGGGACGGGCACGGGCACGGGTACCGGATCGGGCACGCTGCTCACCGCTTATTCGGGCGGGTTCCCGGCGACCGGCTCGCCCAGCTTCTACACCTCGGCCAGTTCCAGCGGCGGGTTTGGCGGCGGCTGGTTCTCCAGCTTCAAACCCTCGCTCAACGCCGATGGCACTCTGGTCCAGTCGGGCAGCGCAGTGGCCAGCGAAGTGGCCGGCGATGCGCTGGGGGTGATCGGGCGCTATTCGGGCGGCACTTTCACCGGGCCGCAGGGCGGCGGCACCCTGGGGGCCAATGCCGGCCTCTCCTATGCCTATATGGCCCCGATCACCGGCACGCTGCCGAAGGACAACACCGTGGTCAATTATGACCTGATCGCGGCGACCAAGCCGGTCTATACCGATGGCCATACCGCCCCCGGCAGCCTGACCGGCAGCCTGGCCTTCAAGTTCGGCAGCACGCTCGGCTACAAGATGAGCGGGACGGTGACGATGGCCGATGCCACCTACACCTTCGCCTCGACCGATGCGGCGGCGGGCACCTTCATCGCCCCGCAGGTTTCCAGCCCGGCCAACTTCATCGTCCTGCGCCCCACCCTTTCGGCCAGCGGGCCGGCCTGCGCGGGCGCGGGGTGCTACCTCAACTTCTACGGTGGCTTTGCCGGCTCCACCCCGCAAAACCGGATCGGCTTTGCCTACCTGTCCTACGATCCCACCAACGCGAGCAATACCCACGCCATCTACCTCGATGGCGCGGCGATGTTCGCGGCGCCCGGCACCTATCCGGCCAGCGCCGCCAGCAGCGGCACCGGAACGGGAGCTGGGACCGGGACCGGGACCGGCACGGGTACGGGCACCGGAACCGGAACGGGAAGCGGCTTCACCGGCAGCGTCGGCACCGTGGTCCCGGCCTCCAGCAATGTCGAATATTCGATCCAGTCGGCGGGAACCTTCGGCGTGGCCCTGGCCACCGGGCGGCTGACCTATGCCGCCGACAATACGGTGCAGACCTTTACCCAGAGCAACAGCTCGACCGCCTATACCCGCAACACGGCGGTGGTGATTGACACCAATTCGGTCGACGGGGTGGTCGGGTGGACCCGCTGGGGTAACGGCACCGTCACCTATTCGGGGCTGTCGGATACCCTGTCGGGCGGCAAATATCTTCAGGCCGCCTGGGGCGTGCCGGCCAGCAACTATCCGGCCAGCGGGGTGGTCAACTATGCCCTGGCCAGCGCCTCGGCCCCGACCCGCAGCGACGGCACCGGCGGCGATGGCACCTTCACCGGCAGCCTGGCGGTCGATTTCGCCAGCCTGAAACTGGGGATCGACAGCACGGTCACGGTGGGCGGCACCAGCTATCAGATGGCCACCACCGGCGGCACCGCCGCGCCATCGATGGTGATCAACACCACCGGCAATGCCGAATTCCAGCCGCTGTGGTTCAGCGGCACCACCGCCACGATCAACAGCGTGACGGGCAGCATCCGTGGCCTGCTGGCGGGGCCCGGCGCCAACTATGCCGCGCTCAGCTACAAGCTGCTGGGCGGCGGGGTCAGCATCATCGGCGCCGCCACCTTCAAGGCCGCCGCCAGCAGCAGCTCATCGGGCTCCGCCACCCCCACGGGCATCGGCGCCCCGATCGGCGCGCCACTGCAGCTGCGGGTGGCCGGGCTGCCCTTCGATCCGGTTACCGGCACCGCCGCCACCAACGGCACCTTCAGCAGCGAAAGCGCGGGGATCAACGGGCCGGTCAACGGCACCTCGGACGGCCAGCTGCATGAGATCCTGACCCCGGTGGTCGCGCTCAACCAGGGCACCGCAACCCTGCCCGAATTCGGCGGGGCGGGCGACGTGATCGGCTGGAGCCGCTGGGCCGGCGGCACCCTGACGCGGGGCAACGGCGATACCCGCACCATCGCCGCCAACGCCGGGGTTTCCGCCGTGTGGGGCACGCCCGCCACCAACATGCCGGCCAGTGGCACGGTCAGCTATGCCTGGCTCGAGGGCACTCAGCCGGTCAACTATCAGGGCAATGCCGCGCCGGGGTCGATCACCGATGCCAGCTTCGTGGTGGCCTTCGGTGCCACGCCCAAGGCCGGGCTGAACGCCAATATCACGTACAACGGCACGGCCTACAACGTCGCCTCGGCTGGGGGCACCGCCGCCCCCAGCATGGCGATCAACAGTGCCGGCAGCTTTGGCGAAACCACTGCCGAACAGATCATCTCGGGCTTCCTTGCCGGGCCGGGGGCCAGCCACGCCGGGCTGACCTATGCCCTTACCGGGCCGGGCGTGTCGGGCACGCTGATCTTCCACAAGGGGCCTTGACCCTCCCCTTGGGGCGGGGCGGTGGGGCGGTCTCCCCGGACTGGCCCGCCGCCCTTGCCCGATCGCGCAACTGCCGGTTATCGCCTCGCCGAGGAGCCAAAAACCGGTCCCACTTTTTGGCGCGATGCTTTTAGTGCCCCAGCGCGCGGTGGCAGGCCAGCACCGCACGGGCCAGCGCCAGGCGGCTCTGCAATGCCCCCTGTTCGACCTCGATCCGCGCCAGATCGGCCCCGCGCAACGCATCGCGGCTGATCTCGCCGGCACGGAAGGCGGCTGTGGCGCTGGCATGGGCGCGATTGGCAGCCGCCAGCGCGGCCTGCTGATCGGCAAAGGCCTCGCGCGCCGCACCCAGCTGGAGGTAGGCACTCTCGACCTGCCCGCCGGCCTGCAACACCGCCTCGCGATAGGCGGCCAGCGCCTCGCGCTCGCGCCCGCGCGCGGCGGCCACCTCGGCATTGACCCGGGCGAAATCGAACAGCCGCCAGCGCAGCCCCACCGCCCCCTGGGTGATCCGCGAGGCGGGTGAGGTGAAAGCGCCCAGATCGCCGCTGTCCCAGCCGATCAGGCCGTTCAGGGTGATGTGCGGCCAATATTCGGCCAGCGCCGCGCCGATCCGGGCATGGGCGCCGGCAAGGTCGGCCTCGGCCACGGCCAGATCGGGCCGCGCGCGCAGCAGGTCGACCGGCTCGCCCGCACCGGGCACCGGGGCCAGCGGCACCGGGGCGGATTGATCGAGTGCTGGCACCGGACTGCCCACCGGCTGCCCGGTCAGCACCACCAGCCGCACCCGCGCGGCGCCCAGCGCGGCCCGCGCCTGCGCCAGCCCGGCCTGCGCGCCCTCGGCCCGGGCACGGGCCTGCTCGGCGGCCTGCGCGGCCCCCTCGCCGGCACGCAGCCGTGCCTCGGCAATCCCGCGCTGGTCGGCCAGCGCGGCGGCGCGGGCCTCGGCCTGCGCCAGATCACCCTGCGCCCCGCGCCAGCCCAGATAGGCATCGACCACTTCGGCCGCCACCGCCAGCCGCACCGCGCGCGCACCGGCCATGGCCCCCATCGCATCGGCCCGCGCCGCCCCTGCCCGCCGGGCCAGCCCGCGCGCGAAATCGAGTTCCCAGCTGCCCGCGACGTTCAGTGCGGCATCGTTCTGGGTGCGCGAATAGGTCGGCAGGTAGCGGGTCAGGTTGCCCAGCCCGGCCACGGTCGATTGCTCGGCCCGGGCGATCTGGCCATTGCCCTGCGCCACCGGCAGCTGATCGGCAAAGGCGCGGCGCGCCATGGCCCTGGCCTGCGCGATCCGTGCCTCGGCCTGATCGATGCGCGGGCTATCCTTCAGCGCCGCCTCGACCAGCCCATCCAGCACCGGATCGCCATAGCCATGCCACCAGGCCGGATCGGCGGCGCGTGCCCCGGGCACGGCGGCCTGCCATTGCGCCGGCAGCGGCAGGCTGGCGGCCGGCTTGCCGCCATCGCCGGCACAGGCCGCCAGCATGGCCACCAGCGGCAGGATCAGAGCGGTGCGCTTCATGCCATGGCCTCCCGCAGTTCGGGCTCGGGCGTGGGAGCGTCCTTCTTCGCCAGCAGCAGATACATCACCGGGGTGGCGATCCGGGCGAGCAGGGTGCTGGTGATCAGCCCGCCGATCATCGCATCGGCCATCGGCGAATAGAGCCCGTTGCCGGCCAGCGCCAGCGGCAGCAACCCGCCGATCGCGGTGATCGAGGTCAGCAGCACCGGCAGGAAGCGCAATTCGCCGGCCTGCTCGATCGCCTCGCGCACCCCCTTGCCGTCGCGGCGCAACTGCTCGGTAAAGTCGACCAGCAGGATCGAATTCTTGATCTCGATCCCGACCAGCGCGATCAGCCCGACGGCGGCGGTGAACGACAGGCTGTTGCCGGTAACCCACAGCGCCAGCACCGCGCCAAAGAAGCCCAGCGGCACCACCCCGAACACCACCGCAACGGTGCGCAGCGAGCCGAATTCGAGCACCAGCACCGCCAGGATCCCCAGCGTCGCGACCACGATGGCCGGGCCCAGCCCGCCAAAGCTGCGCTGGGCATTCTCGGCCTCGCCGCCCAGCCGATAGGTATAGCCGGGCGGCAGCGGCACCCTGGCCTGCAGCCGGGCCAGCGCGGCCTCGGTCGCCCGGCTGACCAGCACGCCATCCTTGACGTAGGCCGTCACCGTCACCGCGCGTTCGCGCTGGATGCGGTTGATCTGGGCAGCGTCGGCCGAAAAGCTGGGTCGGGCCAGGGTTGACAGCGGCACCGAGCCACCCCCGGCAATCGGCACCTGGATCGCCCCCAGCGCCGCGATCTCGTTGCGCGGCTGGCCACCGGTGCTGGATTGCGGCAGGCGCACCGTCACCGGATAGTCATCGCCATCGCCATCGCGCAGCCGCGCGGCAGGCACCCCGTTCAGCGCCAGCTGCACCGCCTGGCGCAGCGCGCCCGCCGGCACGCCCAGCGCCTGGGCGCGCGCCTCGTCCACGGCCAGGCGCAGATCGGTGCGCTGCATCCGCAACGGGTTTTCCACGTCGCGCAGCTCGGGCATCGCCGCCAGCTCGCGTTCGGCAGCCAGCGCCAGCCGGCTGAGGGTGCCAAGATCGCGGCCAAGAATCCGGATCGCGACCGGGGCCTCCACCGGCGGGCCCTGGTTGAAGATCACCAGCCGCAGCTTGGCCCCGGGGATCGCGTCAAGCCGCTGGCGCAGGCGATCGATCACCGCCGGGCTGCGGCGCGGGTTCCAGTCCTTCAGCGAGGCGGCCACTTCGCCGCGCGCCGGGTTCTCGGGGCTCGACTGGGCATTGTAGTAGAGCGGCGGGCTGCCGCGCCCGACATGGGCGGCGGTCCAGGCCACCTCGGGGTCAGCGCGCAGCACCGCTTCCACCCGCGCGACCATCGCATCGGTCGCCGCCAGCGCGCTGCCCTGCGCCATCTCGACCTTGACGGTGAACTGCGGCAGCTCGGCCGGGGGGAACAGGCTGCTGCCGATCACCGCCAGCAAGGGCAGCGACAGCGCCGAGGCGCCCATGATCAAGGCCAGCGAACGCCCCGGCGCGTTCAGCGCGCGGTGCAGCACCGGGGCATAGAGCCGGTGGATGCCGCGGGTGATCGCCTGCAACAGGCGGTTGCCGTGGGGGTCTTCATGCCGCGAGAGCAGCCGGCTGGCGGCAAAGGGGATCAGCGTCAGCGCCACCACCAGCGATCCGGCCACCGTGCCCAGCACCGCCACCGGCAGCGAGCGGACGAATTGCCCAGAAGCCTCGGGCAGCGCCATCAGCGGCAGGAAGGCGAACAGCAGGCTGAAGGTGCAACCCAGCACGGCGAGGCCGATCTGCCCGGTCGCCCCCACCGCCGCCTCGCTGCGCTCGGCCCCGTCGCGCAGCCAGCGGGCGATGTTCTCGATCACCACGATGGCATCGTCGACCAGCAGCCCCAGCGAGATCACAAAGCCGGCAATCGCCAGCTGGTTGAGCGTAAAGCCCAGCGCCGCCAGCATCGCCACGCCGATCAGCAGCGAGACCGGAATCGCCAGCATCACCACCCCCGCCGCGCGCCAGCCCAGCGGCAGCAGCGTGATCGACACCATCAGCAGCGCGAGGACGAAATCGCGGGTCAGCTGGTCCAGCCGGTGGCGGACATTGTTCGCCTGGGTAAAGCCGCGCTCCAGCTTGACCGAGCCGGGCAGCTGCAGCTTGAACCGTTCCAGCTCGGCATCGACCGTGCGGGTCAGCTTGCTTACGTCCTGCCCGTCGGCCGGGTTGGCGGTAACCAGCAGCGCGCGGCGGCCCTTGAAGCGGACGATGTGCTGCGGTTCGGCCAGCACCCAGTCAACCTGCGCCACCTCGCCCAGCCGCACGATGCGGCCGCTGGCGCTGACCACAGGCAGCGCGCGCACCGCGGCAATGTCCGGAAAATCGCCGGCATAACGCACGTTGTACCGCTGGCGCCCGGCGTTGACGCTGCCGATCGGGGCATCGGCCCCGCCGGCCTTCAGGGCATCGACCAGCGCGGCGGGCGACAGGCCCAGCGCCGCCAGCCGGGCCGGGTCGATCCCCACCTGCACCGTGCTGGTCGGCGCGCCGAAGACTTCGGACTTGCGCACCCCGGGCACTCGCGCCAGCTGGTCGCGCAACCGCCGCGCCAGCTTGTCGAAAGCGCGCATCGGCAGGATGTCGGAAGTCAGCGCCACCTGGACAAAGGGCACCCAGGTCGGCCGCCCCCGGTCGATCTGCATCCGCGCGATGTTCGGCGGCAGGCTGGGGCGCAGCGCGTTCACCTCGCGCACCACCTCGTCGAACTTGCGTTCGGGGTCGACGTTCCAGTTGTACTTGCCGGTGATCGTCACCGCCCCGTCCGAAGTGGTCGAAACCACCTCGCGCAGCCCGTCGGTGCCGGCCAGCGCATCCTCGATCGGCTTGGTCACCTGCTGCTCGAGGTCGACCGGGCTGGCGCCGGGCACCACCACGGCAATGAAATAGTCGGGGAAGTTGATCTGCGGATCCTCGGTGCGCGGGATCGCCTTGAAGGCAGCCAGCCCCAGCGCGATCAGCAGCGCCGAAAACAGCAGGGTCAGCTGCCAGCGGTTAACCGCAAAACGAACCAGCCCGGTCACGGTGCGACCACCGTCACCGCCTGCCCCTCGGCAACGAAGCCGGCGCCCAGCGTCACCACCTTCTCGCCGGGGTGCAGCCCCGTGACCCGCGCCGCCTGATCGGCAAAGCCCAGGAAGCGCACCGCACGGCGGCGCGCCTTGCCCTGCGCGTCGATCACATAGACATGCGCCGCATCGCCCTCGGCCTCGAGCAGGGCCTCGGCGGGGATCAGGATCGCCGCGGCGGAAGTTTCGGCCGGCACCGGCAGGTCAAACCGCACCCCGGCGGCGGTGCCGCTGGGCAGCGCGCCCGCGCCCGCCAGCGCCAGATCGACCGCCACCAGCCCCGAACGCGGATCGGCCCCGCCGCTGATCCGCAGCACGCGAGCCGCCAGCGGCTGGGCATGGCCCGCCACGTCAACCTTCGCGGTCATGCCCGGATGCAGCCGTGCGGCCAGTTCGGCCGGCACCTGCGCGGTGGCGATCAGGGGCGAGCCGAGATCGGCCACCTGCGCCACCACCTGCCCGGCGCCGACACTCTCGCCCACTTCGGCGCGGCGGCTGATCACCACCCCGGCAAAGGGCATCACCAGCCGGGTCGCGGCCAGATCGAAACGGGCGGCGGACAGCTGGGCCTCGGCCGCCTTGCGCGCCGCGCCGGCATCCCTGGCCTGCGCCTCGCCCACCGCACCGGCCGGGGCCAGCGCGGCATAGCGATCGGCGGCGCGGCTGGCGCGATCGGCCTCGGCCTCGGCGCGGGCGGCACCTGCGGCATAGGGCGTGGCATCCAGCGCGGCGATCAGCGCCCCGGCGCCCAGCGTCTGCCCGGGGCGGACCGGCACCGCGCGCAGCGTCCCGGCCACGCGAAAGGACAGGTTGGCCTCGCGGTCACGATGGATCGTCGCGGCATAACGTTCGCCGGTTTCGGCACCAGCACCGGCGCCGCCCACCACTACGGCCTGCACCGGCTCAGGCGCCGGCCCTTGCGCGGCGGGTTTGGCCCCGGGGCGCAGCGCCAGCACGGCAACGATCACCACGGCCAGCGCCAGCAGCGGCCACTTCAGGCGGTTCCAGTCGAACGACATCGGCAATTCCCGGGAAGAGAAACGGGGGGCTTTCGCGCCGCCCCGGCGAGGGCTAAAGCGGCAACGAATCTTTACCTATCACTGATAGCCTATCAATGATAGGGATAATCGGGAGAGGCAGGCACAAAGTGGCAGAGGCGATGGGCGATACCCCCCGACGGGGCCGTGGCGGCGAGCGGCGCGAGGAAATCCTCGCCACCGCGCTGCGCCTGTTCGCCCAGCACGGCATGGCCCATGTCACCACCCGCACCATCGCGCGGGCGGTGGGCATCTCGCAGCCCTCGCTCTATGCCCACTTCCGCACCGCCGCCGAAATCGGCGACGAATTGTGCCGGCGCGGGTTCGAGGTGCTGCAACAGCGCTTTGCCGAAGTGCTGCGCGGCGGCAGCACGCCGGGCGAACGGCTGCTGGCGCTGGGCCGGGCCTATCTCGACTTCGCCATCGACCAGCCCGATCTCTACCGCATCGCCTTCATGCTCGAAGATCCGGAATGCCTCGAAAGCGGGCCGGACGACGTGGCCATGGCCACCGGGCTGGGCGCCTTTGGCGCGCTGCGGGCAATCATCGCCGAACTGCGCGGCACCGACGATGCCGAGGGCGAGGCGATGGCCCAGTCGATCTGGGCCTCGGTCCACGGGCTGGCCGCGCTGCTGATCGCCCGCCCGCTGTTCCCGTGGGTCGAGCGGCAGGCGCTGATCGAGCTGCACCTGGGCATGATCCGCGACGGCCTGCTGGCCCGGCTCGCGCGGCCCGCCACTTAGCCCCCCACTTAACCCGCCAATTAACCATTGCCAGCACGGCGGCAGCCGGCCACACCGGGCGGGAAACGGTGGGGAGGAACCATGCCGCAAGACGCGCCCGAACAGCCCGCCAGCCGTGGCGGCAATCCGCTGGGGCTGGTGCTGTTCTTCCTGCTGCTGCACATGATCAACCAGATCGACCGCCAGCTGGTGGCCGGCTTTGCCAGCGACATCATCCACGATCTGGCACTCAGCCGGGCGCAGTTCGCGCTGATCGCCGGGCTGGCCTTCAGCGGGGTCTATGCCGTGGCGGCGCTGGCTGCCGGGCTGCTGGCCGATCGCCACGGACGGATCCCGGTGCTGGCCGCCGGGGTCGGGATCTGGAGCCTCGCCACCGGCCTTTCCGGGCTGGCGCGGGGGTTCTGGTCGATGCTGGGGGTGCGCCCGCTGGTCGCCTCGGGCGAGGCGACGCTGGTTCCCACCGCCACCAGCGTGATCCTCGCCCGGGTGCCCGACCGCCACCGCTCGGGCGCGATCGGGCTGTTCTTTGCCGGCATTCCGCTGGGGATCGGCGGCAGCTTCCTGATCGCCGGGCTGCTTGGCCCCCGGCTGGGCTGGCGCGGCTGCTTCATGCTGATGGCCGCCATCGGCCTGGTCGCCACATTGGCGGTGACGCGGGTGCGCGATACCCGGCCGGCCACGGCAGCGGCACCGCCATCGGGCGCGGTGCTGCGCGAATGGTGGGGGCTGTTTCGCACCCGGCCGCGGCTGCGCTGGGCCTCGCTGGCGGTGGTCGGGCTGCATGCCCATGTCGCGACCAGCCCCTTCGTCCAGCTGTGGCTGGTGGAAGACAAGGGCATGGACAAGGCCCAGGCGGTGCGGCTCTACGGCTCGATGTTCCTGCTGTTCGGGCTGGCCGGATCGGCCGGCGCCGGGCTGCTGGCCGACTGGGGCTGGCGCCGCTGGCGGATCGACCGCGCGCTGACCAGCCTGATCAGCCTGGGCCTGCTGGTGCCGCTGATCCTCTGCTATCGCCTGCTGCCGGCGGGCCACCCGCTGTTCCTGCCGGGCATGGCGGCCTCGATCCTGTTCATGACCATGGTCTATGCCCCGCTGTTCACGGTGATCGACGAACAGGTGCCGCCCTATCTCAAGGCAACCAGCGCCGGGATCAACATGCTCTCGCTCAACATCGCAGTGCTCGGCGGGCTGGGCCTGGCAATCGGCCTTGCCAGCCAGCACCTTGCCGCCATCGGCAGTCATGCCAGCTGGACCTGGCCGCTGCTTGGCGCCGATCTGGTCGCGGCGGCTTCGCTGGGCTGCGTGGCGCTGGCGGCACGGGCGGGCGGGCAGGAGCGGGGCTGAGGGGGAACGCCGCCCCCCGAGCAACGGACATTAGCGCAGCTACAAATCGCGCTGGCGCGCGATGCGCCCGGCGGGATTGCCGGCGCTACGCGCCGTCGCCTTCGGCTCGAAAGGTTCGCAGCCCTTAGGGCGCGCCATCCCCCCTGCCCCGCCATGCGGGGCCGGGGGGATGGTGCGCCCGGCGGGATTCGAACCCACGGCCCCCAGATTAGGAATCTGGTGCTCTATCCTGCTGAGCTACGGGCGCACGCCCAGCGGCTCTTAGGCAGCGGCACCGGGAATGGCAATCAGTTGACTTCGCCCGGCGGCGCCACCGGGATCAGCAGCGGGGCGACCGGCACCCCCTCATCCGCCAGGGCGCGCGCCTCGTCCAGGGTGGCCTGGCCGTGGATCACCTCGTGGTCCTTCTCGCCATAATGCATCGCCCGGGCATCCTCGGTAAAGCTCTTGCCCACCCAGCGCGATTCCCTCAGCGCCTCGGCCTGCAATCTGGCCAGCGCCAGCAGGGCAGCGCGCGCCGGCTCCGGCAGGCCGGCGACAGCCTGCGCCGCCTCCGCCTTGGCGGCGCGGGCCGGTACCGGCAGCTGGTTGCCCTTGCGCCCCAGGTTGGGGGCCATCGGCGCCTTGGCCACCTCGGCGCTGCCGCATTGCGGGCAGCTCACCAATCCGCGCGCCTGCTGGCCGGAAAAATCCTCCGACGAGGCAAACCAGCCTTCGAAGCGGTGACCGCCGGCGCGGCATTCGAGTTCGTAGACGATCATGGCGCCGATGTAGGAAGGGTGCGGCGATTGGCAAGGCTGGGCACCTGCGCCCGCACCTCGGCAATCCGCGCCGGATCGATCTCGACGAAACCCAGCCCGGGGGTGGCCCCGCCCAGATCGAGCAGCACCTCGCCCCACGGGTCCACCGCCAGGCTGTGGCCATAGGTTTCGCGCCCGTCCTCGTGCCGGCCAACCTGCGCCGCGCTCAGCACATAGGCGCTGGCCTCGATCGCCCGGGCGCGTTGCAGCAGGTGCCAGTGCGCCGCGCCGGTGGGCCGGGTGAAGGCGGCGGGGATCGTGATCACGTCGCACCTTGCGCGGCCCAGCGCCTCGAACAGTGCGGGAAAGCGGATGTCATAGCAGATCGTCAGCCCCAGCCGGCCCAGCGGGGTCTCGACCGTCACCACCGCGTCGCCCGGGGCATAGGCATTCGATTCGCGCCAGCTTTCGCCGCTGGCCAGATCGACGTCGAACATGTGGATCTTGTCATAGCGGGCCACCACCGCCCCGGCGGCATCGATCACCAGCGCGCGGTTGGCGGCGCGCCCGTCACCGCCCTCGCGCCGCACCGCCAGGCTGCCCAGCGCCACCCAGATGCCGTGCTTCGCCGCCGCCTCGCGCACCATGGCCAGCACCGGGCTTTCGCCCTCGGGCACGATGTGCGGCGCAGCGCGGGCCCGGTCCCGGTCGATCAGGCCCGACATTTCCGGGGTCAGCAGCATTGCCGCCCCCTCGCCCGCTGCGCGTTCGATTGCGGCGGCGATGGACTGGCCGTTGGCCCCGGGTTCGATCCCCGAGCACATCTGCAACAATGCGGCGCGGGTCATTCAGCGCCCCAGCAGCGAATCGAGCCGCCCGTCGGACTCGAGGTCGTGAAGATCGTCGCAGCCGCCGATCGGCACGCCAGCGATGAAGATCTGCGGCACCGTGCGCGCATCGGGCAGGCGGGCCAGCAGCGCGGCGCGGCCCATGGTGACGTCGTGTTCGACATAGGCAACCCCCTTGCCATCCAGCAGCGCCTTGGCCCGGGTGCAATAGGGGCAGCCCCACTGGGTGTAGATCTCGACCTGCGCGTCAGCCACGGTATCTCCTTTCGGGGGTCTTGAAACGCGGCCGGCGTAACATATCTCCATGGACGTGTCATGGCCGGCAAGGGCATGGCACACCCGGCCGGGTGCCGCTTACGGGCCCGGCAGGGATCCGAAAATTGCTCAGACAAGAGGATTTTTGCCATGAACCGTTTTGACTTCACCCCCTATCGCCGCTCGATGGTCGGCTTTGACCGCCTGTTCGACCTGCTCGAAAACCAGGCGCGCCAGTCGGGCGACAACTATCCCCCCTTCAACATCGAACGGCGCGGGCAGGATGCCTACCGCATCACCCTGGCGGTGGCCGGGTTCAAGCCCGCCGATATCGACATCACCGCGCAGCAGAACCTGCTGGTGGTTCAGGGCCGCAAGCCCGATCCGGCCAGCGCCGAGGGTGATTTCCTCCACGTCGGCATCGCCCAGCGCGGGTTCGAGCGCCGCTTCGAACTGGCCGACTACGTCCGGGTCGAGAGCGCCCAGCTGGAAGACGGGCTGCTGGTGATCGATCTGGTCCGCGAAGTGCCCGAGGCGATGAAGCCGAAGAAGATCGCGATCAACGGCCAGCCCAGCCTGACTGTGGTCGAGGGCGGCGATACCCAGGCCGCCTGAACGAAACCCGGCGGACGGCTTCCTCCCCCCCCACCCCATGACCGCCCGCCGCAACGGGCCGCCCCACCCCGGGCGGCCCGTTTTGCTGTGCACGCAAGGCGGGGCATATCAGCCCCCGTTACTATTCGGGGGTGGGTCCGGGAAGACCCACCCCCGCGACGCTGGCGCGCCGCCTCGCCCGTTTCCGGCCGTCCGGGTCGCAGAAGACGACCGTTCCCGGGCAAGCTCGATCAGATCAAGCGAATGTCGGATGGGCCTTCATGCCGGCCCTTGGCTCGCCACAACACCAACAGGTGCGGTTAGTGGCCCGATAACCACGAAACCATTACGCGGCACCGCAGGCAAAAACCCGGATGCGCGAAGGCTGGCCCCCTGCGGGCCCGTGGCTGGAAGGTGAAATTCAAACTCGACAAGGCGTTGCACGCGACGCTCTCCGAACACCGGTGCGACCCAGGCCGGAAGGATTGGCAGACCCCCGGGCGCCGGGCTAAGGGGCCGGCTCTGGCGATGCAAGTGCTTTTACCTGCGATCTCCGGAGGAATTTACACCGCTGCCAGTAAACCTCGGAAAAGGCCCGGATTAAACCAGGCGGGCCTGGGCAAGCGCGGCCCCGATGAAGCCCGCGAACAGCGGATGCGGATCGAACGGCCGGCTCTTCAGTTCGGGATGGAACTGCACCGCGACGAACCACGGATGATCGGGCCGTTCGACGATCTCGGGCAGCAGGCCATCGGGCGAAAGGCCGGAAAAGACCAGGCCCTGTTCCTCCAGCCCGGCGCGCCAGTCCGAATTGACTTCATAGCGGTGGCGGTGGCGTTCCGAGATCTCGCCCGAACCGTAAATGCTGGCGACATGGCTGTTGCCGGTCAGCTTCGCCGGATAGGCCCCGAGTCGCATCGTCCCGCCCAGGTCGCCCCCGGCCTCGCGCTTCTGCACCCCCTCGGCGCTCATCCATTCGGTGATCAGGCCGACCACCGGGCGTTCGCACGGGCCGAATTCGGTCGAGCTGGCGCTGGCCACGCCCAGCTGGTTGCGCGCCGCCTCGACGCAGGCCATCTGCATGCCGAAACAGATCCCGAAGAACGGCACCTTGCGCTCGCGGGCAAAGCGGATCGCCGCGATCTTGCCCTCGGCGCCGCGCTCGCCAAAGGCGCCCGGCACCAGAATCGCGTGCATCGGCTCCAGCCGCGCGGCGATTTCGGCATCGTCCTTCTCGAAGATCTCGGCATCGATCCACTCGATGTTGACCTTGACCCGGTTGGCGATCCCGCCGTGGACCAGCGCCTCGTTCAGGCTCTTGTAGGCATCGGGCAGGCCGACATATTTGCCCACCACCGCGATGTTCACCTCGCCCTCGGGGTTCTGCAGCCGGTCGACGATCTCGGTCCAGCGGCGCAGGTCGGGGGCCAGCCCCGGGGTGATCCCGAAGGCGCGCAGCACTTCGAAATCCAGCCCCTCGGCATGATACTTCAGCGGCACCTCGTAGATGCTGCGGGCATCGAGCGCGGGAATCACCGCTTCCTTACGCACGTTGCAGAAGGCGGCGATCTTGGCCCGCTCGTTATCGGGCAGCGGATGCTCGCAACGGCAGACCAGCACGTCGGGCTGCACCCCCAGCGCGGTCAGCTCCTTGACGCTGTGCTGGGTCGGCTTGGTCTTCAGCTCGCCGGCCGCCGCAATGAACGGCACCAGCGTCACATGGACGAAGACCGTCTGGTCGCGGCCCAGCTCGTTGCGCAGCTGACGGATCGCCTCGATGAACGGCAGCCCCTCGATGTCGCCCACCGTGCCGCCCACTTCGCACAGAACGAAATCAAGATCTTCCAGTTCGCTCTTGGCAAACGACTTGATCTCGTCCGTCACGTGCGGGATCACCTGCACGGTCGCCCCGAGGTAATCGCCACGGCGTTCCTTGGTGATGATGTCGCGATAGATCCGGCCCGAGGTGATATTGTCCGACTGCCGCGCCGAAACGCCGGTAAAGCGTTCGTAGTGCCCCAGGTCGAGGTCGGTCTCGGCGCCGTCGTCGGTCACGAAGACCTCGCCGTGCTGATAGGGGCTCATCGTCCCCGGATCGACGTTCAGATAGGGGTCGAACTTGCGAATGCGGACCTTGTAGCCGCGCGCCTGCAACAGCGCCGCGAGGCTTGCCGCCATGAGACCTTTGCCAAGCGAGGAGACCACGCCGCCGGTGATGAAAATGAACCGCGCCATGGGAGTCGGGCCTTAACGGCAGGTCTGGATAAAACGCAAGCCACCATCTGCCGGGCAGGCCGGCAATCCACAGCGGCGATACGGAAATCGAAGGTGTGGCTTACTTCTTCGCCGCGCCGGCCAGCGGATCGGCCGGGGCCGACGGCGCCGGCGCGGCAGCCGGGGCTGCCGCCGGCAATGCGGCGGGAACCGGGCGGGCCAGCGTGGTATCAACCTTCTGCGCCGCACCGGCCTTCACCGCCAGGGCGGCCAGCACGATCGACAGCACCACGAACAGGCCGGCCAGCACCACGGTGGCGCGGGTGATGAAATCGGCCGCGCCGCGCGCCGACATCAGCCCGGTCGGGCTGCCGCCCATCCCCAGGCCGCCACCTTCGGACTTCTGCATCAGGATCACGGCAACCAGCCCGGCGCCAACCAGCGCCTGGACCACGGTGAGGAAGATGAACAGCGACGTCATGCCGGCAATGCTTTCACGGAAAGGATCAATCGGCAGCGCATCTAGGCGCGCGAGCGGCCAAGTGCAAGGCCGGGGCGCGCAATTCGCCCGGCAGCGCCTCAGCCGTCCTGCTGCTGGGCGGCGGCGGCGATGATCGCCGAAAAGCTCTCGGCGGTCAGGCTGGCGCCACCGACCAGCGCCCCCGAAACCTCGTCGGCGGCCAGCAGTTCGGCGGCATTCGCGGCATTGACCGAACCGCCGTAGAGGATCCGCACCGCGGCGCCCGCCTCGCCATAGGCGGCGCCCAGCCTGGCGCGGATCGCACGGTGCATCGCCCCGACATCGTCGACCGAGGGAACCCGCCCGGTGCCGATCGCCCAGACCGGCTCGTAGGCCACGGCCAACCGCGCGGCGGCGCCTTCGGCGGTGGGCAGCGATCCCGCCAGCTGGCCGGCAACCACCGCTTCGGCCTGGCCGGCATCGCGCTCGGCCTCGGTCTCGCCCACGCAGACGATCACCGCCAGCCCCTCGCCCAGCGCGGCCTCGGCCTTGGCCTGGACCAGCGCGTCGCTTTCGCCATGCAGCGCGCGGCGCTCGGAATGGCCGACGATCGCGAAGCTGGCCCCGGCATCGGCCAGCTGGGCGGCGGCAACGTCGCCGGTAAAGGCGCCTGAGGGCTTCACATGGCAATCCTGCCCGCCCACGGCGATATCCTGCGCCGCCTCGGCCATGGCCATCACCAGGGTGAACGAGGGGGCCAGCCCTACCTCGACCGCCGGATGGCGGGCAGCGGCACGGTCGATCGCCCGGGCCTCGGCCAGGGTGGCGCGGGTGCCGTTCATCTTCCAGTTGCCAACGATAAGGGGCCGCAACGCCATGGTGATCCGTTCCTGCAAGTGCCAGGGCACGGCGAATCCGCTCCGCCTCCGCCCCCTGCCCCGCGCCTAGGCCAGCGCCACCGTGCTTGTCAAAAGCCGGCCGGGGAAAAGCCTGCGGGAAAACCACCCCGCCCGGCCCCGCCAGAGCCTTGCCCTGAGCCGCCTTGCGCCGTAAAGCCCCGGGCCAAAGCCGGCTTTTCCCGGCGTTCAGCACAATTCGAGGGTCCATGCTCCAGTTCTTCCGCAATTTCTTCAAGACCGGCACCGGCGTCGCGGTCACGCTGGGTTTCGTGGGCCTGATCGGGCTGGCCTTTGCCGGGGCGGACATCGCCAGCAGCGGCAGCTTTGGTGGTGTGGCCGGGGGTGACCGGGTGGCCAGCATCGGGCGGACCAAGATCAGCACCTCGGAACTGATCAAGGCGGCCACTTTCTCGGTCGAAGCCGCGCGGCGCGACAATCCGCAGATGACGATGAAGAGCTTCCTGGCCCAGGGCGGGCTCGATCAGGTGCTCGAACAGCTGCTTGACGGCAGCGCCACCGGGGTCTTCGGCGACAACCACGGGATCGTTGCCGGCAAGCGGCTGATCGACAGCGAACTGGCCAAGGCGCCGGCGCTGCAGGGGCTGGACGGCAAGTTCAGCGAAAGCGCCTACCGCCAGCTGCTGGCCCAGCGCCAGATGACCGACGCCGAAGTGCGCCAGGATATCGGCCAGGGGCTGATCTCGCGCCAGGTGCTGACCCCGGCGGCCTTTGCCGCCACGGCGCCGAACGACCTGACCATGCGTTACGCCGCGATGCTGAAGGAACAGCGCAGCGGGGTGTTCGCCGCGCTGCCCTCGGCGGTCTTTGCCGCCAAGACGCTGCCCGGCAATGGCGAGATCCTAGCCTGGTACGGCGCCCACAAGGCCGAATTCATGCGCCCCGAGCGCCGGGTGATCCGCTGGGCGACCTTCTCGGCCGATGTGGTCAAGAACGTTCCCGCCCCCACCGAGGCCGCGATTGCCGCGCGCTATCAGGCCGACAAGGCCAAGTATGCCGCGAGCGAGAGCCGCAAGCTGGTCCAGCTGATCCTGCCGACCGAGGCCGCCGCGCGGGCCATCGCCGCCGAAGTCGCGCGCGGTGGCTCGCTCGATGCCGCCGCCCGGGCCAAGGGCCTGTCGACCGCAACGCTGGGCCCGCTGACCCGCGAGGCCTATGGCCAGCAGGCCTCGAGCCAGCTGGCCGACGCCGTCTTCGCCGCCGCGCGGGGCGCCCGCGTCGGGCCGGTCAAGGGCGCGCTGGGCTGGACGCTGGTGGAAGTGACCGCGATCGACCACAAGGCCGGGCGCAGCCTCGATCAGGCGCGGGGCGAGATCGTCACCGCGCTGACCGCCGAGAACCGCCGCAAGGCGCTGACCGACTATGCCACCCGGATCGACGAGGAATTCGGCAAGGGCGGCGCGCTGTCGGATGCGGCGAAGGAAATCGGCGTCACCCTCCAGCAGACCGCGCCGCTCACCGCCGATGGCAAGGTCTATGGCAAACCCGGCGAAAGCGCGCCGAAGGAACTGGCCCGCGCGCTGCAGGCTGCCTTTGCCATGGAAAGCGAGAGCAAGCCGCAGATCAGCGAGATCGAGGCGGGCAAGACCCTGCTGATCTTCGACGTCAGCCAGATCACCCCCGCCGCCCCGGCCCCGCTGGCCGAGGTGCAGAACGATGTCGCCGCCGCGATCCGGCTGGAACAGGGCATGGCCAAGGCCAGGGTGGCCGCACTGCAGGTGCTGGCCGCCGCCAAGAAGGGCACCGATCTGGGCACCGCCACCCGTGCGCTGAACGTGCCCCTGCCGGCGCTGAGCCCGGTGACGATGAGCCGCGAGCAGATGGCGATGATGGGCGAGCGCGTGCCCCCCGCCGTCGGCCTGCTGTTCGCCATGGCCCCGGGCACGGTCAAGATCATGCCGGCGCCGCGCAATTCGGGCTGGCTGGTGGTGCGGCTGGACAAGGTGGTGCCGGGCAACGTTCCCGCCGGCGATCCGCTGCTGGCCGCGATTACCCCCGAAATGGGCAAGCTGGTCGGCCGCGAATATGTCGAGCAGCTGCGCCGCGCGATCCGCACCGAAGTGGGCGTGAAGCGCAACCAGGCCGGGATCAAGGCGGTGATCGCCCAGCTGTCCGGCACCGGCGCGCAGTAAGGTGGGCGGCGCCCCGGACAATGCGCCGGCGGCCCGCGCCGCGCTGGCCGCTGGCCGGCCGGCGCTGGTCTGGCGCCGGCTGATCGCCGATTGCGAGACCCCGGTGGGCGCCGCTGCCCGCCTGATCGTGCCCGGGCGCGGCGATTTCCTGCTCGAATCGGTGCAGGGTGGCGAGGTGCGCGGGCGCTACAGCCTGCTGGGGCTGGACCCTGACCTGGTGTTCCGCGCCGAGGGGCCCCGGGCCGAGGTCAACCGCCAGTGGCGGCACGACCGCGCCGAGTTCACCGCCCTGCCCGGCGATGCGCTGGGCGAACTGCGCGCGCTGGTCCAGGCCTGCCGGATCGACGTGCCCGCCGCGCTGCCGCCGGTGCTGGCCTGCCTGGTCGGCTATTTCGGCTATGAAACCATCGGGCTGGTCGAACGGCTGCCGCGCGCCCCGCAAAGCGCGCTCGAACTGCCCGACATGCTGTTCGTCCGCCCCACGCTGGTGCTGGTGTTCGACCGGCTGAGCGACGAGCTGTTCGCGATTGCCCCGCTGTGGCCGGGCGGCCCGGCCAGCCCCGATCAGGCGATCGAGGCCGCCGCCGAGCGGATCGACGCCGCCCTGCGGCGGCTGGCCGAACCGGTGCCGGCCGAGGTTACCCGCACCGATCTGCCCGTGCCGGAGCCCAGCCCGGTGCTGGCTCCCGAGGCCTATCGGGCGATGGTGCTGAAGGCCAAGGACTACATCACCGCCGGCGACATCTTCCAGGTGGTGCTGGCCCAGCGCTTCACCGCCCCCTTCGCCCTGCCGCCGCTGGCGCTGTACCGCGCGCTGCGCCGGGTGAACCCCTCGCCCTTCCTCTATTTCCTCGATCTGCCGGGCTTTGCCGTGGTCGGCTCCAGCCCCGAGATCCTGGTACGGGTGCGCGATGGCGAGGTGACGATCCGNNCTGCTGGCCGACCCCAAGGAACGCGCCGAACACCTGATGCTGCTCGATCTGGGCCGCAACGATGTCGGCCGGGTGGCGGCGAAGGGCACCGTGCGCGTCACCGACAGCTATACCATCGAACGCTACAGCCACGTCATGCACATCGTCTCGAACGTGGTGGGGCAGCTCGATGCGCCGCGCCGCGATGCGCTGGATGCGCTGTTCGCCGGCTTTCCCGCCGGCACTGTCTCGGGCGCCCCCAAGGTGCGGGCCTGCGAGATCATCGCCGAGCTGGAGCCTGAAACGCGCGGCGCCTATGCCGGCGGGGTGGGCTATTTCGGCGCCGACGGCAACCTCGACAGCTGCATCGTCTTGCGCACGGCGGTGGTCAAGGATGGCGTCATGCACGTCCAGGCCGGCGCCGGGATCGTCGCGGATTCAGACCCGGCCTACGAACAGGCCGAGTGCCAGGCCAAGTCAGGCGCCCTGTTCGCCGCCGCGCGCGAAGCCGTGCGGGTGGCCGGCGAAGCGGGCTTCGGGCAGTAGGCCCGCGAGACCGCGAGCCAGATCAGACGCTGATCAGCGCCTGCTCTGCCCGTTCCGCCTCGCGCTGTTCGCGGGCCAGCTTGTTGCCAAGCTCGCGATCGGCCAGCGATTGCCATGCCGCCTGCGCCCGCAGGAAGATGTCGCGCTGATTGTCCAGCTGGGCACCCGCTGCCGCACGGGCGCACTGGTCAACCTGCAACAGGTAGAATTGGCACGTCGCAGACATACGCGGGCTCCTTGGCGGTGTGGGGGGAAGCCCCCCGTTTGATCGCTCAGCCCAGCAGTTCGAGGACCAGACGCTGGAGTTCCTGGCGTGACAGGACCGCTGCGCCCAGTGAGGGATCGGCCGGGCCGGCGCGGCGTGCAAGTGAGAGAAATGCTGCCTTGCGGCCGAATTTGGGAAAGTTCTTCAAAAATTTGAGCATGGAATTCCTGGACGCAGCATGGCGTCTGAGTGGGATGTCGCCGGCCGCGCGATGGCTGGGCCGGCAGAGGGTACAGTCTGCGCGCGGCGGTTCAGCGCCGCCGCCGCCCGGGGCCACCGGGCGCACCGCCTCCGGGCCCCTTGTCCCGGAACACGATGCGCCCCTTGCCCAGATCATAGGGCGTCATTTCGACGAGCACCTTATCGCCCACGACGGTGCGGATACGGTATTTGCGCATCCGGCCCGCGGTGTAGGCAATGATCCGATGGTCGTTTTCCAGCATGACGCCGAACCGGCCATCGGGGAAGATTTCGTCGATCTGGCCTTCGAGGGTCAGCAGATCCTCTTTGGCCAAAGGCTCAGGCCAGTTCGAGGTTGACGGCCGCAGACTTGCCGCGGTGGTCGGTCTCCATCTCGTACTTGACGCGCTGTTCCTTTGTCAGCGTGCGCAAGCCGGCGCGTTCCACCGCGCTGATGTGGACAAAGGCATCGCTGCCGCCCTCTTCGGGCGCAATGAAGCCAAAACCCTTGTCGGAATTAAAGAATTTTACGGTGCCGATCGGCATGGGTGCTTCCTTTCACAAAAGCATGACCCATCTGCAAAAGTGCAGATGGAGCTGGAAGCGTGAGAAAGGAAGGAGAGCCAATGATATTGACGTCAAGTTCCGTCGCAGGCGACGTTAGCCATGGGCCTATGCGCGCAAATTGCACAAAAGTCAACGAACAAATCCCGACTGCAATTCGTGATGATTTGCCGCGATACTTTTTCTGCCGCAGCAATTTCCAATCGGCGGCGCACCGGCCGCCGGGCGCCGCAAACCCCTTTCCTACACCCGCACAAAGTGTCAGGCACCGGGGGCGCTTTGACATGAATGAAGCCATTGATTCACAAGACAAAAGTTTCAGGGAAACTTCTGTCGCACGGCGCGATACGTGTGAAGTTCGAGAAGATATCATATTTATCAATACGTTGCGCCCGCCATTCCGGCTGACGCGGGGCGCTTGACCGTTGCCGCAATCGCCTTAACCTGCCCTCCATGCGCACCCTGATCCCCGCCCTTGCGGCCCTCGCCCTCACCGCCCAGCCCGCTCATGCCGAAGACTGGGCCAAACAGGCGACCGAGCACGACGTGGTGCTGAAGGACTTTGCCTTCGGCGATGGCGAAAAGCTGGCCGAGGTGAAGATCCACGTCGCCACGCTGGGCACCCCGCACCGCGACGCCAAGGGGCGGATCGACAATGCCGTGATGGTGCTGCACGGCACCGGCGGCAGCGGCCGGACCTTTCTGCGCCCGATGTTCGCGGATGAACTGTTCGCCCCCGGCCAGCCGCTCGACCTCGCGACGCATTACGTGATCCTGCCCGACAGCCTGGGCCACGGCAAATCATCCAAGCCCAGCGACGGGATGCGGATGGCCTTCCCCAAGTATGACTATGCCGACATGGTGCTGGCCCAGAAGCGGATGCTGGAGGAAGGGCTGGGCGTGCAGGGCCTGCAGGCGATCATCGGCACCTCGATGGGCTGCATGCAGGCCTTCACCTGGGGGACGACCTACCCCGGCTTTGCCCGCCGCCTTGCCCCCTTCGCCTGCAACGCGGTGGAGATTGCCGGGCGCAACCGGATGTGGCGCAAGATGAGCATCGACGCGATCAAGGCCGATCCGGCGTGGCAGGGCGGCAATTACAAGGCCCAGCCGGAAATGGCGATGCGGATGGTCCACGCTATCAGCATCATCGCCGGGGCCAACCCGGTGGCGCTGCAGGCCGATTATCCCACCCGCGCCAAGGCCGAGGCGGCGCTGGACACGGCGATGGCCCGGCAGGCCGCCGGGGCGAATGACGCCAACGACGAGATCTACCAGCTCGATTCCTCGCGCAACTACAACCCCGCCCCGGGCCTCGCGAAGATCACCGTGCCGGTGCTGTGGATCAACTCGGCGGACGATTTCATCAACCCGCCCGAGCTGGGGCTGGCCCAGCAGCAGGTCAGGCAGATGCCGCGCGCGCGCTTCATCCTGATCCCCGCCAGCGCCGAGACCAAGGGCCACGGCACCCATACCTGGGCCAAATTCTGGAAATCGGATCTGGCGAAATTACTGGCGGAACCCTCGCCCCAGGATTAGAGCGCGCGGGCTATGGCCGCCAACTCCCGCATCCTTGTCATCGACAATTACGACAGCTTCACCTTCAACCTCGTCCACTACCTGATGGAACTGGGCGCCGAGGTGGAGGTGGTGCGCAACGATGCGCTCTCCGCCGGGCAGGCGGTGTCGAGCGGCGCGGCGGGCTTCCTGATCTCGCCCGGGCCCTGCACCCCGAACGAGGCGGGGATCAGCCTCGATCTGGTCGGCGCCTGTGCCGAGGCGCGGCTGCCGCTGCTGGGTGTGTGCCTGGGCCACCAGTCGATCGGCCAGCACTTCGGCGGCCGGGTGGTGCGCGGCGGGCTGATGCACGGCAAGACCAGCCCGGTCAGCCACGATGGCACCGGGCTGTTTGCCGGCCTGCCCAGCCCCTTCACCGCTACCCGCTATCACTCGCTGATCGTCGAGGATGTGCCGGACTGCCTGCTGGTCAACGCCCGCAGTGATGACGGGCACGTCATGGGTTTCCGCCACGAAAGCCTGCCGATCCACAGCGTGCAGTTCCACCCCGAAAGCATCGCCACCCAGCACGGCCACGCCATGCTGGCCAATTTCCTCGGCCTGTGCGGGATCCAGCCCGCCGCGCTGCCGGCATGAGCGCGCTGCCGCCGGTAACCGCGCAGCCCTTCGCCGAGGCCGAGGCCGAGGCGATCTTCTCGGCGCTGCTCGACGGGGCGGCCGATGACGAGCAGACCGGGCACTTCCTCCTGGCGCTGTCGGACCGGGGCGAGACGGCCAGCGAAATCGCCGGCGCGGCGCGGGCCTTGCGGGCACGGATGGTGCCGGTCACCGCGCCGCCCGAGGCGATCGACGTCTGCGGCACCGGCGGCGATGGGCAGCACACGCTGAACGTCTCCACCGCCGTTGCGCTGGTGGTCGCCGCCTGCGGGGTGCCGGTGGCCAAGCACGGCAATCGCGCCGCCAGTTCCAAGTCGGGCGCCGCCGATACGCTGGAAGCGCTGGGCCTCAACCTGACCCATGCCGGCGAATGGGCCGAGGCAACGCTGGCTGACCTTGGCATCGCCTTCCTCTTCGCCCAGACCCACCACCCCGCCCTTGCCCGGATCGCCCCGCTGCGGCGCCGGCTGGGGCGGCGGACGATCTTCAACCTGATCGGCCCGCTGGCCAACCCCGCCGGGGTCCATCGCCAGTTGCTGGGCATCGCCCGCCCGGCCTATGTCCCGATCTATGCCGAGGCGCTGCGCCGGCTGGGCACGAGCCACGCCTATGTCGTCTCGGGTGACGAAGGGCTTGACGAGCTGAGCCTCGCGGGCGGCAACGAACTGGCCGAGGTCTCGCCCGATACCGTGCTGATGCGCCGGGTCTCGGCCGCCGATGCCGGGCTGTTCGCCGCGCCGATCAGCGCGATCCGCGGTGGCGATGCGGCCTTCAACGCCGAAGCACTGCGCCGCCTGCTGCTGGGTAAAGCGGGCGCCTACCGCGACGCGGTGCTGTTCAACGCCGCCGGTGCGCTGCTGGTGGCGGGCGAGGTGGCCGATTGGCGCGCCGGGGTGGAAGAGGCCGCCGAGGTGATCGACAAGGGCCTTGCCAAGGCGCTGCTCGACTGCTGGATCAAGGCCTGTGAGTGAGACCATGACCGACAAGCTCGCCGAGATATGCGCCACCAAGCGCGACGAGGTTGCCGCCCGCAAGGCGCTGGCCTCGCTGGCCGATCTTGCCGCCCGCGCCGCCACCCAATCCGCCCCACGGGGCTTCGAGGCGGCCTTGCGTGCCCGCGCTGCCAGCGGCTTTGCCCTGATTGCCGAGATCAAGAAGGCCAGCCCCAGCAAGGGCCTGATCCGTGCCCACTTCGACCCGCCGGCCCACGCCCGCGCTTATGCCGATGGCGGCGCGGCCTGCCTTTCGGTGCTGACCGATGCGCCCTATTTTCAGGGGCACCAGGATTATCTGGTCGCCGCCCGCGCCGCCTGCGACCTGCCGGTGCTGCGCAAGGATTTCATGGTCGACCCCTGGCAGGTGGCCGAGGCCCGGGCGATCGGCGCCGATGCGATCCTGATCATCGTCGCCGCGCTGTCCGATGCGCAGATGGCCGAGATCGAGGCGGCAGCCCGCGAAGCCGGGATGGACGTGCTGGTCGAGGTGCATAACGAGGCCGAGATGGCCCGCGCCCACGCGCTGAAGTCGCGCCTGATCGGGGTCAACAACCGCGATCTCAAGCGCTTCGTCACCGATCTGGCCACCACCGAACGGCTGGCCGACCAGGCCCCCGAAGGCACGCTGCTGGTCAGCGAGAGCGGGATCAACAGCCATGCCGATCTGCAACGGCTGGCGGGCTGCGGGGCGCGGACCTTCCTGGTCGGTGAAGCCCTGATGCGTCAGGATGACCTCATGGCGGCGACGCAGAGCCTGCTCCATGGCTGAGCTGACCCACCTCGATGCCCAGGGCAAGGCGCGGATGGTCGATGTCGGCGGCAAGGCGGAAACCCGCCGGGTGGCCGTGGCCGAGGGGCGGATCCGGATGAACCCGCAGGCCCGCGCTGCCATCGCCGGGGGCGGCGTGCCCAAGGGCGACGTGCTGGCGGCGGCGCGGATCGCCGGGATCATGGCCGCCAAGCGCACGGCCGAACTGATCCCGCTGTGCCATCCGCTCAGCCTCGATGCGGTAACCGTCGATTTCACCTTCGAGGATGGTGCGATCCGGGTCGAGGCATCGGCCAGCCTCAGCGGCCGTACCGGGGTGGAAATGGAAGCGATGACAGCATGTTCCATCGCACTCCTCACAATCTACGACATGGCCAAGGCAGTGGACAAGGCCATGGTGATTGACGGTGTGCGGCTGCTGAAAAAGCAGGGCGGTAAATCGGGCGACTGGTTCGCCCCCGATCCCGCCTGATGGCCGACTTGCTGCCGGTTGACGAGGCGCAGGCCCGCCTGCTGGCGTTGGCCGCGCCGCTGCCGGTTGAGCGGGTGGCAGTGGAATTGCTCGCCGGCCGCACCCTGGCCGAGCCCCTGCTTGCCCTGCGCACCCAGCCCGCCGTCGATCTGTCGGCCATGGATGGTTATGCCGTGCCCCCGGGCAGTCTGGCCGGCCCGTGGCAGGTGGTGGGCGAAAGCGCCGCTGGCCATCCTTATGGCGGCACCTTGCAACCCGGCCAGGCGGTGCGGATCGCCACCGGCGCGGCGCTGCCCGCCGGTGCCGGCGCGGTAGTGATGCAGGAAGATCTGGCCCGCGACGGCGATCGGATCACCGTCACCGGCACCCCGCCCGATCCGCCGGCCCGCCACATCCGCCGCGCCGGGCTGGACTATGCCGCGGGAACCGAACTGTTGCCCGCCGGCACCCGCATCGGCCCGGCCCAGCTGGCCCTGGCGATCGGCGCGGGCCATGCCGAACTGCCGGTCCACCGCCTGCCGCGCCTGGCGATCATCGACAGCGGCGACGAACTGGTCCGCCCCGGCGAGCCCTGCGCCCCGCACCAGCTGCCGGCCAGCAACGGGGCAATGCTCGCCGCCATGGCCGCGCCCTTGGCCGGCACCATCGAGCGGCTTGGCCCGGTGGGTGACAGCATGGCGGCATTGGCCGAAGCGCTGGCCCGGGCCGACCATGCCGACGTGGTGGTCACCAGCGGCGGCGCCTCGGTCGGCGATCACGACCTGATCCGCCCGGCGCTCGCCCGGTGGGGCGCCGAACTCGATTTCTGGAAGGTCGCGATCCGCCCGGGCAAGCCGCTGATGGTCGCCCGGCGGGGCCGCCAGCTGGTGGTCGGGCTGCCCGGCAACCCGGTGTCCAGCTTCGTCACCGCCTATCTATTCGTGCTGCCGGTGCTGCGCGCGCTGGCCGGGGCGGTGCAGCCGCTGCCCCGCCCGGTGCCGCTGCGCCTGACCCGCCCGCTGGGCGCCACTGCTGCCCGGCGCGAATACGTCCGGGCCGTGGCCGAAGGCGATTCGGTCACCCCGGCGGATCAGCACGACAGCGGCGCGCTGGCCTCGCTCGCGCTGGCCAATGCGCTGATCGAGCGCCCGGCGCAGGCCCCCGCCATCGCCGCCGGAGAGGTGGTGCTGGCCTATCGCCTCGAAAATGGCGGTGTTGCTTGACTTGACCCGAATCGTTGCTTAAACGTTCCGCGTTCGTTCACGGAACATCGCAGGAAACCGGCAAGGTTCCGGCGGACGAAAACGGTTGAACCGCGCCCATCCGGCGCGCAGCAGGAGGCCCCTCGCCCATGCTTACCCGCAAGCAGCACGAGCTTATCCGCTTCATCCAGGCCCGCCTGGAGGAAAGCGGCGTCTCGCCCAGTTTCGAGGAAATGAAGGAAGCGCTCGACCTGAAGTCGAAGTCGGGGGTTCACCGCCTGATCTCGGCGCTGGAGGAACGCGGTTTCATCCGCCGGCTGCCCAACCGGGCGCGGGCACTGGAAATCCTCCGCCAGCCCGAAGACGTGCTGGGGTCGCTGCGCCCTGCCGCCCGCGCCGCCGCGCCGGCCCCGGCCCAGCCGGCCAAGGCCGCGCCGCCCGCTCCGGCCAACGACGTGATCGAGATCCCGCTGCATGGCCGGATCGCCGCTGGTGTGCCGATCGAGGCGCTGGAAGGCCAGTCGAGCCTGCCGGTGCCCGCCGCGCTGCTGGGGGCTGGCGAGCATTACGCGCTGGAGGTATCGGGCGATTCGATGGTCGAAGCCGGGATTCTGGATGGCGACTATGCCCTGATCCGCCGCACCGATGTTGCCCGCGATGGTGAAATCGTGGTCGCGCTGGTGCGCGGCGAGGAAGCGACGCTGAAATACCTGCGGCGCGAGAACGGGATGGTCCGGCTCGATCCGGCCAATGCCGCCTACGATCCGCAGTACTACCGCGCCGGCGAGGTGCAGGTGCAGGGCAAGCTGGCCGGGCTGCTGCGCCGCTATCACTGAGCCCGGGCTGGCGTTCCTGCCCGGGGTTGCGAGGCCTCGGGCGGGTCCAGCCCCCAGTCGGTCGGCCAGTCGTCGTCTTCCAGGTGGCGCGGCAGGCGGTGGGGGGCCCGCCACCAGGGATGTTCGCCCTCGCTGTCCTCCACGGTCACGACGCGGCGATTGACGAGATCGAGCGCGATCCCGCCGGTCCGGCTCAGCAACACCTTGTCGGCCTTGAGCATCGCCGGACGGCATGGGCCGAACAGCTTGTGCGGTGCCACCACGATGTCGACCCCGGCACAGGCCCGTGCCTGATCGGCATAGGCGACCATCGCCTCGCCCCGCGCCACCAGGATCCGCCATGGCCGGCCGCCACGGGCCAGCTCGATCAGGCAGAAGTCGTGGTTGCAGCGGGCACCAGGCCATTGTTCCAGCGGTGCGGCGTGCCCGCTCATGCCCGTCAGTTCCAGCATCGCGTCGCGGGTGAACATGCTGCGCCCGGGGCGCAGCACCAGCAATTCGCCCCGTTCCGGGTCCACCACGCCCAGATTGCGGCCATCGCCGGTGATCAGCAGGTCGGCCGGACGCAGTGAGGACAGCATCAGCGTCGCCACCAGCGCCGGCACCAGCCCCAGCAGCCTGACCGACCCGCGCCACAGCGCCAGCCACAGCATCCCTGCCACGAACAGCCCGAACGCCCCCGCCCCCATCGCGGGCAGCAAGGTTACCGCCCCGGGTTGCGCTGCCGTCCAGTGGGCAATCGACAGCAACAGTTCGAGCGACTTGCCCACCACCCACCAGGCCGGCCATCCCGCCCCGGCCACATCAAGCACCAGCGCCAGCGCGATCATCGGCATCGAGACGAAGGTCGTCAGCGGAATGGCGATGACATTGGCGATCGAGCCGTAGATCCCGGCGCGGTGGAAGTGGAACAGCGCAATCGGCGTCAGCGCCAGGTCGATCACCATCCCGGTCAGCAGGATCATGAACAGGTGCCGCCCGGCCCGCACCAGCGCCAGCTCTGGCCGGGGCGCCAGGAAGGCCTGCACCGGGGCGCAATTATGCAACGCGATGATCGCGATCACCGAGCCAAAGCTCATCTGGAAGCCCGGGCTGACTACCGATTCGGGCCATAGCAGCATCACCGCCAGTGCCGCTGCCGCCAGGAGCCGCAGGCTGAGCGGCTGCCGCCCCAGCGCCACCGCACCCAGCACCAGCAAGGCCCCCAGGCACGAACGCACCGTGGGTACTTCGGCCCCGGTCAGCAGGGTATAGGCCACCCCCACCGCCCCCGCCACGCCGGCGGCAACCAGCGGCAGCCGCAGCCGCAGCGCCAGGGCCGGCACCAGCGCGAGCACGGCCATGGTCAGGGCGAAGGCGCCGCCCACCACCGCGCTGACATGCAGGCCAGAAACCGAAAGCAGGTGGGTCAGGCCGGCATCGCGCATCGCCTGATCGTCGGCCACGCCGATCCCGCCCCGGTCGCCGCTGGCAAAGGCCGCCGCGATCCCCCCGGGCGAACCGGCCAGCCGGGCACGGACATGGACCGACAGGGCGTGCTGCACCCGCGCCAGCCAGGCATCGCCGCGCGCCGGTTGCAGCACGGTTGGCCGGCCCAGCACCCGCCCGGTGGCGGATATGCCCGAGAACCAAGCCGCCCGGGCAAAGTCATAGCTGCCCGGCAATTGCGGCGGGCGGGGCGGCATCATCTGGGCGCGTAGGCGCACCACGGCCCCTTCCGCCAGCCCCAGCACATCGTTGGCGATTGGCAAGGTCAGCCGGACCCGGATCGGCCGATCGGTGCGCGGTTCGCGCAGCGCCAGCACCAGCCGCACCCGCCCCAGCGCCGGCTGGGCATAGCGATCCAGCACCCGCCCGGCGATCTCGGGCGCCATCGGGTGCGCGATGGGCGGGGTGCCGACCAGCGTGCTCTTGCCCCACACCGTGGCACAGCCCGCCGCAACCACCAGAGCCATGGCAATCAGCCCTTGGCGCAGGTGGGCAAACCGGCCATGCGCGGCCATCGCCACCACGGCCAGCAGCGCGACGCCAAGGCACCCCGCCAGCAGCGCCAGCCACTGCCAGCGGTTGGCCAGCACGAACCACGCGGCAATCCCGCAGCCATATCCCACCGCCAGCCACGGCCCGCGATCATGGCCGGCGTGGTGGAGGAAGTGC
>JAFECL010000046.1:7347-8007 GCA_018242165.1 Pseudomonadota bacterium | reverse complement strand
CTCGACCGGCTCGGCCCCGCGCTCCAGCGCCTCGGCATAGGCCCTGGTCGCATCCTTGACCCGCCAGCCCATCCCGCAGGCGCTGGGGCCGTGCTCGGCGGCGAACCAGGCGGCGGGGCTGCGCGGTTCGTAGTTGGCGATCAGGTTGATATCGCCCTGCCGCCACAGCTCGACCGCCTTGGAGCGGTGCCGGGCGATACGGGTGAAGCCCATCGCGGCGAAGACCGGTTCGAGCAGCCCGGCCTCGGGCGCGCAGAACTCGATGAATTCGAAGCCGTCGAGCCCCAGCGGGTTTTCGAGGCCGGTACGCGGATCGATCATGGCCTGGGCATTCATCGGGCATCTCCCCTGGTGGCCGGGGCCTGTGCCCCATGCGTCTTGGCCGCATGATAGCGCATCCGGCGCGCAAGGTCCGCGCGAAGTTGGGAGCGCAATGCTAACTTTATGCCATCTTGTTGCACATAATCCTCATTTAGTGCATGATTACCGCATATGGACCGTACCGACCGCAAGCTCCTCGCGCTGCTCCAGCACGATGCCTCGCTCAGCCACGCCGAACTGGCCGAGCGGGTCAACCTCTCGCCCTCGCAATGCTCGCGGCGGATCCAGCGGCTGAACGCCGAAGGGGTGATCCGCGCGCAGGTCGCGCTGCTCGACGAG
>JAFECL010000046.1:0-7281 GCA_018242165.1 Pseudomonadota bacterium | reverse complement strand
GCGCTGCCGCAGGTGGTCGAATGCTGCGCCCTGACCGGCGATGCCGACTACCTGCTGCGGGTGCTGACCCGCGACCTCGCCAGCTTTTCGGCGCTGATGAACGAGGAAGTGCTGGGCCATGGCGACGTTGCCGGAGTGCGTTCGAGCATCGTGCTCGACCGGATCAAGCGCACCACCCAGCTGCCGCTGCCCCCCGGCTAGACGCGCCCGCGCCGGCATGCTTTAGGCGGGCAATGCGCCGCCTGATCCAAGCCCTGCTGCTCGCCCTCCCCGCCCCCGCCATCGCCGCGCCCGAAGAGGTGCAGGTCTATATGGACGAGCTGGGGGAGAAGGGTGAGGTCGGGCTCGATGTCCACGCCAATTACGTTGCCGAGGGCAGCCGCACGCCCGACTATCCCGGCCAGCAGCTTGCGGTCCACCGCCTGCGCCTGACGCCCGAATTTTCCCTGGGGCTGGGCCACGGCTTCGAAGCCGGGCTCTACCTGCCGCTGGCGACAGTGGGAGCCGGCGAACCGCTGCGCGCCGATGGGATCAAGGCACGGCTGAAGTGGCTGGCCCCGCATGGTGAGGAAGGGTTCTACTGGGGCGCCAACCTCGAACTGGGCCGGGTTGCCCACCGGCTCGATGAAAACCCGTGGAACGGCGAGCTGAAGCTGATCGGCGGCTGGCGGCGCGGCAAATGGATCGCGGCGGTCAACGGCAATATCGACTTTGTCGTCTCGGGCCCCAACCCCGGCCCCGTCGAACTCGAGATCGCCAGCAAGCTGGGCTACAAGCTGGGCCGGGAGACGGTGCTGGGGGTGGAAAGCTATAACGGCATGGGGCCGCTGCGCGATCTGGGCCACCTGCCCCAGCGCGAGCACACCACCTACCTCACTCTCGACACCAGGCTGGGCCGCTGGGATCTCAACGCCGGGATCGGCCGGGGCTATGGCACCGCCGGCGACCAGACCGTGATCAAATTCGTGATCGGCGTGCCGCTGGGCCGGGGCAAATAGCCGGTCAGCTCCACCCCTCGCGGTAGAACTGGGGATAGGCTGCCTTCAGCTTGGCCAGCTTGGCCACATCCCAGGCAAGGATGTAGGGGTGGCGCGGGTTCCGCTGCATGAAGTGCTGGTGATAGTCTTCGGCGGGGTAGAAGGTGCCATTCTCGATCCGCGTGGCGATCGGCCGGGCAAAGACATGGGCCTGGTTGAGCATGGCGATATAGGCGCTGGCCACCTGCCGCTGCGCCGGGTTCTGCGGAAAGATCGCGCTGCGATAGCTCGGCCCTTCGTCGGGGGTCTGGCGGTTGAGCTGGGTGGGATCGTGGGCCACCGCGAAATAGATCTTCAGCAGCTGGCCATAGGAAATGCGGCGCGGATCGAAAGTGATCCGGATACTTTCGGCGTGGCCGGTCGTCTCGGTGCCGACGGCGGGATAGTTGGCGGTTTCGGCGCGCCCCCCGGCATAACCGGCGCGGACCGAGATCACCCCCCGGACATGCTCGAACAGCCCCTCCATGCCCCAGAAGCAGCCCCCGGCCAGCACCGCCACCTGCGGCCTGGCATCGGCGGGGGCGGGCATCGCCGGCGGCTCGGGCAAGGGGGCGGTGGCCCGCGCGGGCAGCGCCAGCGCCACCCCCAGGGCGGCAAGCGGGATCAGCAGCAGGGCAGGCTTGGGCATCGGCATGGCATGAACCTCCATCGTCCCCCCCATTACGGCCGGCACCGCCGCGCGGTTACCAGCCGGGCAGAAGATAGGCTGCCCGCCGCCCTTGCGCCAGACCCGCGCCTGCCGCACTTTGGGGCATGCAAGCCCCCTCCCCTGCCGGCCAGGCCGCCTTTGCCACCCCTTGGGGCCCCGTGCTGCTGGGCTGGAACCCGCGCGGCCTGACCCGGGTGCGCCTGCCCGATCCGGCGGCCCCGCACCACGCCGCCGATCCGGCGCCCGACGCGGTGCAGGCCGCCGCCGCGCTGCTGGCCGGCTACCTTGACGGCGCGCCCGCCGACTTCCGGGTGCTGGCGCTTGATGCCACCGGGCTATCCGAGGCCGATCGCGCGATCTACGCCGCGCTGCGCGAGGTGCCGGTGGGCGATACGCTAACCTATGGCGAGCTGGCCCGCCGCGCCGGGCTGGGCGCCGGGGCGGCCCGCGCGGTGGGCGTCGCCATGGCGAAGAACCCCTGGCCGGTGGTGGTGCCATGCCACCGGGTGATGGCCGCCGATGGCGCGCTGCACGGCTTTTCGGCGCCGGGCGGCCTCGACACCAAGCGCCGGCTGTTGCGGCTCGAAGGGGTGGCGCTGGATGGCGCCCGCCTCGCCGGGGCCAGCCCGCTGCTGCCCGGCCTGTTGCCCGAGGGCTGAGGCAAGATCCCTTGTTAACGCATCGCCGAGGCGCCAAAAACCGGTTCCCACTTTTTGGCGCGATGCTCTAAGGGCCGCGATCATGCTGCGCCTTTCCGACCTTGCCCTGCCGCTTGACCACAGCCCTGCGGAGCTGGAGGCGGCGATCTGCGCCCGGCTGGGCATTGCCGCCGACCAGCTGCTGCGCTTCAGCGTGGCCCGGCGCGGCAACGATGCGCGCAACCAGCGGGCGATCAAGCTGGTCTATGCCGTGGACGTGGTGCTGGCGGACGAGGCTGCGGTGCTGGCCGCCCATGCCGGCGACAGCCATGTCCGCCCGACGCCCGACACCAGCTACAAATTCGTCACCCGCGCGCCGGCGGGCTGGTCCGGCCCGCGCCCGGTGGTGATCGGCGCCGGGCCCTGCGGGCTGCTGGCCGCGCTGGTGCTGGCGCAGATGGGGTTCCGGCCGATCATCGTCGAACGCGGCAAGGCGGTGCGCGAGCGGACCAAGGATACCTGGGCGCTGTGGCGCCGCCACCAGCTGACGCCCGAAAGCAATGTCCAGTTCGGCGAAGGCGGTGCGGGCACATTCTCGGACGGCAAGCTCTACAGCCGGATCAAGGATCCGCGCCACCTGGGTCGCAAGGTGCTGACCGAATTCGTCGCCGCCGGCGCGCCAGAGGAAATCCTGACCGAGGCGCACCCCCACATCGGCACCTTTCGCCTTGTGACCATGGTGATGAGCATCCGCGAGACGATCGAAAAGCTGGGCGGCGAATACCGTTTCGGCACCCGGGTCGACGGGTTCGAGGTGGCGGAAAGCAACGGCACCCGCCGCCTGTCGGGGCTGCGCCTGTCGGATGGCAGCTTGCTCGAGGCCAGCCACGTCATCCTCGCCCCCGGCCATTCGGCGCGCGATACCTTTCAGGCGGCGCACGATGCCGGCGTGTTCGTCGAGGCCAAGCCCTTTGCCATCGGGGTGCGGATCGAGCACCCGCAGGGCTGGATCGACCGCGCCCGCTATGGCGCGTACGCCGGCGACAAGCGGCTGGGCCCGGCGGCCTATGCCCTGGCCCATCAGGCCGGCAACGGCCGCGCGGTCTATTCGTTCTGCATGTGCCCGGGCGGGCGGGTGGTGGCCGCGGCCAGCGAGGAAGGCCGCGTCGTCACCAACGGGATGAGCCAGTATTCGCGCGCCGAATTCAACGCCAATTCGGGGCTGGTGGTCGATATCAGCCCCGAGCGCGACTATCCCGGCGGGCCACTGGCCGGCATCGCCTTCCAGCGCCACTGGGAGGAAATGGCCTTCAAGGCGGGCGGCGGCGACTATCGCGCCCCGGCCCAGAGGGTAGGCGATTTCCTGGCGGGGCGCCCCTCGACCGAACTGGGCAGCGTGGTGCCGAGCTATCAGCCGGGGGTAAAACCGGGCTCGATCGCCGATTGCCTGCCGGACTTCGTGGTAGAGGCGCTGCGCGAGGCGCTGCCGGTGTTCGGGCGGCAGATCAAGGGCTATGACCACCCCGACGCGGTGATGACCGCAGTGGAGAGCCGCACCTCAAGCCCGATCCGCATCCGCCGCGGCGCCGATTTCCAGAGCATCAATACCCCCGGCCTCTACCCCGCCGGTGAAGGCGCGGGCTATGCCGGAGGGATCCTGTCGGCAGCGGTCGACGGCATCCGGGTGGCCGAGGCGCTGGCTTTGCAGCTGGCCCCGGCCTGACCGGGTCAACGCGAGCGGTACTGCCCGCCCCCGCGATTGCCGCCCTGACGCTGGCCACCCTGGCCGCCGGGGCGCTGGCCGCCGTGCTGCCCCTGCGGACGGGCGCCTTGCTGGCCATGCCGCTGGCCACCACCGGGCTGACCATCGCGGCGCTGGCCTTCGCCGCGGCGGTCGTCGCGGCGCGGTGCTTCGTGGCGCGCACCCTCGGCGCGGCGCGGCTGGTCGCTGCCGGTCCGCTCGGGACGATCGCCACGCGGCATGTCGCGGCGCGGATCGGCGGCGCGGGCCTCAGCCCGGGCGCGGTCATGCTCGGCGCGCTGGCGGGGGCCACGTTCGGGCCGGCCGCGCTCGCCGTGGCGCTGGCCGCCCCGGCCCTGTCCGTCACGTCCCTGCCCGTCACGACCACGCCCACCGGCGGGGCGTTCGGCCTGCTCGCCCGCCGGGCGGCGCGCCGGAGCGGGCAGCCGCGCGGCTTCGCGCAGGAAGTCTTCGGGCAGCGACTGCGGCGCCAGCTTGACCCCGGTCAGCTTTTCGATGTCGCGCAGATAGGGTTTCTCGTCGGGCGCAACGAAGCTGATCGCCACGCCGTCGGCCCCGGCCCGCGCGGTGCGGCCGATGCGGTGGACGTACTGTTCCGGCACGTTGGGCATTTCGAAGTTGAACACGTGGGAAACGCCGGGGATGTCGATCCCCCGCGCGGCGATGTCGGTGGCCACCAGCACCCGGATCGTGCCCTTGCGGAAGCCCTGGATCGCTGCGGTACGCTGAGCCTGGCTCTTGTTGCCGTGGATCGCGGCGGCGTTGACCCCGGCGGTGACCAGATGGCGCACCACCCGGTCGGCCCCGTGCTTGGTGCGGGTGAAGACCAGCGCCAGCTCGATGCTGCTGTCGGCCAGCCCGGCGCGCAGCGACAGGCTGAGCAGCGCCTGCTTTTCGGCCTGGTTGAGGAAGGTAACCCGCTGGTCGACCTTCTCGGCGGTGGTGGCCTGCGGGGTCACTTCCACCTTCACCGGGTTCTTGATGAAGGCCTTGCCCAGCTCGGCAATCGCCTGCGGCATGGTGGCCGAGAAGAACAGGCTCTGCCGCGCCTGCGGCAACAGCGCGGCGACCCGGCGCAGGGCGTGGATGAAACCCAGATCCATCATCTGGTCAGCCTCGTCGAGCACGAAGATCTCGACATGGCGCAAGGTCAGCGCGCGCTGGTCGATCAGGTCGAGCAGGCGGCCGGGGGTAGCCACCAGCACGTCGCAGCCCGGCACCAGCGCGCGGGCCTGCTTGCCCACCGGCACGCCGCCGAAGATGCACTGGACGTTGAGGTTCAGGAACTTGCCATAGTGGCGGATATTGTCGGCGATCTGCGCCGCCAGTTCGCGGGTGGGCGAAAGGACCAGCATCCGGCAGGCGGCGTTGCGGCGCGGCTGCGGATCGGCGGCGAGGCGGTGCAGCGCGGGCAGCGAAAAGGCCGCGGTCTTGCCGGTACCGGTCTGGGCGATGCCGAGCAGGTCGCGTCCTTCGAGCAGCGCCGGGATCGCCTGACGCTGGATCGGCGTCGGATCGGCATAGCCCTTGGCGTCGAGCGCGCGCAGGATCGGTTCGGCGAGGCCGAGGTCGGAGAAATAGGACATGGAATCAACTTTCATTCGCCGGCGCAGGGGCTAGCCCGCGCGGCAGGGTGCGTTGTGAAGCGACCCTGCGTGACGAAGGAAGCATCGGTGACGTTACAAAGGTCGCAGGTCCGGGCGGGCGGCTGAAAAACGGCCCCTCACGCTGCCCGGAGCGGATTTTTCCCGCCGGCGACGGGCCCTTTATAGTGTGCAACGCAGCAAAAAGCAACCTTGCGCTTACAGGACGCAGCGGAAGCCGACATGGCTGGTCGAGGAATCGAGCGCCTGCGGGTGGCGTGCGGCGGGGCGATAGCGCTGGCAATAGCTGGGCGCGCAGAGGTGCGAGCCGCCCTTGATTACCTTGCGCGGCACCCCCGGTTCGGCGGGATCGTGGCTCCTGGCGCGGAACCCGCCGCGCGGGTTGTCGATGGTGCAACAGGGCGCCTTGCGGCGGCGTTCCCCCTGCCCTTCGCCGGGCAGGCTCCACCAATCCTCGCACAGTTCCCAGACATTGCCGATCAGGTCGTAGAGGCCATAGGGGTTGGCGGGAAAGCTGCCCGCCGGGCTGGTCCGCAGCCAGCCATCGGCCAGGCTGTTGGCGTGAGGGAATGCCCCTTGCCAGGTGTTGGCCATCAGCCGGCCGCCGGGCGCCAGCTCATCGCCCCAGGCATATTCGGCCCCCTCCAGCCCGCCGCGCGCCGCCCATTCAAACTCGGCCTCGGTCGGCAGGCGCTTGCCAGCCCAGCGGGCATAGGCGGCGGCATCGCCATGGGTGACGTGCACCACCGGGTGGTCGGGCAGATCAGCCGCCGAGGAACCCGGCCCCAGCGGCGCCCGCCAGCAGGCGCCCGGCACCCAGGCCCACCATTGCCTGGCATCGTCCAGCGCCACCGGGCCGGGGGTGGGGGTGAAAACCAGCGATCCCGGCACCGCCAGCGCCGGGTCCATGCCCGGATAGGCGGCGGGGTCCGGCGCAATCTCGGCGTGGGTGACATGGCCCGTGGCGGCGACGAACATGGCGAACTGTGCGTTGGTGACCGGCCCCGCGTCCATCAGGAACGGCGCCACCTTTACGCGCCGCAGCGGCCCTTCCTCCGGGTAGAAGGCCAGCGAGCCCATGGTGAAGGTGCCGCCCGGCACGGCGCGCATGTCAGGCAGAGCTTGACCGGGTGGGGGCGGGCTGGATCGGGGCATTGTCTGTCGCATGCGGTTCTTGCCACGCCGCGCCGCCGCGATCCATAGTCCCGCGCAACAAGATGGGGAGAGCAGCGATGCGGGCGATGCGCAGGATTTCGCGACTGGCCTTGGCCGTAGCGTTGGGCGGCCTGACCTTTCCGGCGGCCCGGGCCGACGAGCTGCCCGCCCGCCACGCCCCCACGGGCCCCGCCCTGCCCCTGCCGCCGCCGGCCTTTCATGGCACGATCGGTGAATCCTATGCCAGTTCCACCCCCGACCTCGCCCGCGCCCGCCGTGCCCCCGCCGGCGCCCCCAACGTACTGGTGGTGCTGACCGACGATGTCGGGTTCGGCGCGGCCAGCACCTTCGGCGGCCCGGTGCCCACCCCCAATCTCGATCGGCTGGCGGCGCGCGGGCTGATCTACAACCGCTTTCACACCACCGCGATGTGCTC
>JAFECL010000045.1 GCA_018242165.1 Pseudomonadota bacterium | reverse complement strand
CGCGCCGAACTGGCCGCGCCGCGCCTGGCCGAGCTGCTGGCACTGGATGACGCGGGATTCCGCCAGCTGTTCGCCGGATCGCCGATCAAACGGATCGGGCGCGACCGGATGGTGCGGAATTGTCTCTATGCCGCCGGCAACAGCGGCGACCCCGCGCTGGCCGGGGCGGTGGCCGCGTTGCGGGACGATCCCGATCCGGCTGTGGCCGATGCGGCGCGCTGGGCCATGGCACGGTTGGCGGCTGGTGCGGGCGGGGGGACTTGAACCCCCACGGGCAAGGCCCGACGGATTTTAAGTCCGTTGCGTCTACCGGTTCCGCCACACCCGCAACAGCCGGCCCGGGCTATAGGGGGTGAGGCCTGCCCCGCCAAGGCGGGAAAGCGCCGTCACTCACGCCACGGCCCCAGCTGGCACCCGGCACCATCCAGATATGTGGCGGTTTCGCTGGCGAAAGGCAGGACGCGCGCGGTTACGGCACGGCCACTGGCATCCTCGCTCAGCCACAGGGTGGCCTGACCGGGGCCCAGGTCCTTGCGGCAATCGCCCAGCGCGCGGCCGCTGATGTGGCGGCAGGCGCACACCTCGCGCGCGGCGGTCGCGGCCACGCGCCGGGCCCGCTGGTGCAGGGGGCCCCAGCCCAGTGTCAGGGCAAGCACCAGCAGCCCCAGCATGGCCACGGCCACGCGCCGCCAGACCGGCCGGCGGGCCGGGGCAGCGGTGGGGATCGGCTTTGCGGTTGCCATACGAAGCGGCCTTGAGCATGGAGATCGCGTGTTGCGTCGCGCCCGCCTTATCCTGCCGCTGCTGGCCCTGCCAGCCCTGATCGGCTGCCATGGCGGCAGTGCTGCTCCGCCCCCGCTCAGTCCGGCCGCCCTCGCGGCGGTGGGCGCCCGCCCCGGCGCCCCGCGCGAGGCGCTGGCCCGCGCGATCGACGAACTGTTCGGCGATACCGAGGCTGGCGAGACCCAGGCGCTGCTGGTGCTGCACGGCGGCGAGCTGGTGGCCGAACGCTATCGGCCGGGCATCAGCCACGAAACCCGGCTGCCGGGGGGTGGGCTGTCGCAATGCGTCACCACTGCGCTGGTCGGCCTGCTGGTGGCCGACGGGCGGCTGCGGATGGACCTGGGCGCCCCGGTGCCGGCCTGGCAGCGCCCCGGCGACCCACGCGGCGAGATCACGCTGCGCCAGCTGCTCCAGATGCGTTCGGGCCTGCGCCATGTCGAAAGCGCCAGCCCTCCGCACGGGGCCGATACGGTGCGGATGCTCTATCTCGACGGGCGCGACGACATGGCCGCCTATGCCGAGGCCCAGCCGCTCGAGGCCGAGCCGGGGCGGCAATGGCGCTATTCGACCGCGACGGGTGTGATCCTGGCCGATCTGGCCGCCCGGGCGCTGAGCGACAGCCGCGATCCCGCGGTGCGGCGCCGGCTGGTGGCCGACTATCTGCGCACCCGCCTGCTCGAACCGCTGGGAATGCGGTCGGCCATGGCCGAGTTCGACCCCGCCGGCACCATGCTGGGTGGCAGCGCGATTCACGCCACCGCGCGCGACTGGGCACGGCTGGGCGAATTCCTGCGTAACGGCGGATCGGTGCGTGGCGCGCAGGTGGTGCCGCGCGAATGGATTCGCTTCATGGCCACCCCCGGCCCGCGTAACCCCGCCTATGGCGCCGGGCTGTGGCGCAACCGGCGTGGTGCCGATGGCTTGCCGGCGATGGTGCCGGGGCGGGGCCTGGGCGATGTCGTGGCCTGCAAGGGGGTTGACGGGCAGGCGGTGATGGTGGTGCCCTCGGCCGATCTTACGGTCGCCCGGCTGGGCCACACCGCGCCCGAAGGGGCCGAGGCGTTGCGTCAGCGGCTGGCGGCGATCGTCACGCTTTACGCCGGCGATTGAGGGCCAGGCCGGCGATAATCAGCCCCATCAGCACCAGGCTGGCCATCGGCCGGGCCAGGTCGAGCCCGCCGTGGCCGAGCGGCTTGGTCAGGAAATCGCCCACCGTCGCCCCCAGCGGGCGGGTCAGGATGAAGGCCGCCCAGAACAGCGCGGTGGGCGAGATGCGGGTGAAGCGGTGCAGGAGCGCCACCCCGGCCAGCACCCCGGCAAAGACCAGCGCCCCCAGCACATAGGCCGATTCCAGCCCCATCACCTGCGCCTCGCCAAAGCTGTCGGCAGTCCAGTCGCCCAGCGCGGTGCCCAGCGTCTGCGACAGGGTGATGGTCAGCCAGTAGAACATCTCGGCGCGGGGGCTGGCGACCGAGGCGACGCTGACCGTGCCCAGCGTGCGGCGCCAGACCCACAGGCTGGCCAGCACCATGGCCAGCAGCAACAGCGCGGCCATGGCATAGGCGGCGGTCTGGTCGAGATGCAGCATCCGCGCGAACAGGCTGCGGGTGGTGAAATCGGCCATGGTGGTGCCGGCGGTGGTGCTGGCTATGATCGTCGCCCAGTAAAGCGCCGGGCTGTAGGCGGCGGAGCGGACCTGGGCCAGCACCAGCAGCACCAGCGGCACGGTCAGGATCACCGTGCCGATCAGATAGCCCCATCCGGTGGCGCTGGCGGTGGTTTCGCCCAGCCAGCTCATGCTCACGGCATCGCCGGCGGTTTCGCCGAGCGTGGTGGCCAGCACCTTGATCGCCCAGAAGCCCAGGGTAACGGCGGGCACCTTGGTAAGCGCGGAGGAATCATGGGCCATCGGCAGGCGTCCTAGAGGTCGAGCTTGAGCGAGGTGTAGAAGACAGTCTGCTCGCGGTTCAAGCCCTTGCCCACCGAACCCAGCAGCGACACCGGCCCCTTGATGTGGACCACGGTGCCAAGGTTCACCCCATGGATCGGCCGGTCGCCCACGCTGGCCGGCCCGGCGCCATAGTATTCAAGGCCCAGCTGCCAGCCAGGCGCCATGGTCCGCGTCAGCACCGCGCCCTGTTGCCAGTAATTGCGCTGGCCGGGCCCCGGATTGATCACATAGCCGCCCCCGCCGAACAGGCTCCACTTGCCCCAGTCGCGCTGGGCCCAGACCGGCAGCAGCAGCCGCGCCCGGGTGCTGCCCCGCCCGGTGGGCAGGAACAGGCGCGGGAACAGCGCCACGTCCAGCCCGAAATTGCCCTTGCCCTGATGAAGCAGCTTGTATTTCGCCGCCACCTCGATGTCGCCCAGCGCGCGGGGGCTGCCGGGGTCCTGCGCAAAGGGCAGCGAGAGGGTCAGCTGCAGGTCTTTCGCCCCGCCATAGTTGAGATCGACCCCCAGATCGCTGCTGGTCTGCCCGCCTTCGCGGGTGCCGGCGGCGAAATTGTAGATCTCCCACTTGTGAAGGTCAGTCGGCTCGGGGTCGTCGGTGATGAACGGCGGGCCGGCCATGGCAAGGCCCGGGGCGGCCAGCAGCGCCAGCCCGATCAGCCGGCGCATCGTTCAGCCCACCGCGAGATTGTCGATCAGCCGTGCCCGGCCGATCCGTGCCGCCACCAGCAGCCGCGCCGGGCGGCCGGCCAGCGCGGCCAGCGGCGCCAGCGTTTCGGCATCGCGCAGTTCGGCATAGTCGACGCTGGCAAAGCCGCCGGCCAGCAGCGCGGTGCCGAGCGATTCGAGCGCGCTGGCAACCGGCGTTCCGCCCGCGATTGCCGCCACCGCCGCGCGCATCGCCCGGGGCAGGGCGCTGGCCTGCTCCCGCTCCGCCGCCGAGAGGTAGGCGTTGCGGCTCGACCGGGCCAGCCCGTCTTCCTCGCGCACCGTCGGCACGCCGATGATCGCCCCGGCGGCGGGCCGTGACAGATCGAGATCGCGGGCCATGCGGCGAATCACCGCCAGCTGCTGCCAGTCCTTCTCGCCGAACAGCGCGACATGGGGCCGGACCTGGTTGAACAGCTTCAGCACCACGGTCGCCACGCCGTCGAAATGCCCCGGCCGGGCCCCGCCGCACAGCCCCTCGGAGACGCCGCCGACGCTGACATTGGTGGCATAGCCGGCGGGGTACATGGCCACCGGCTCGGGCGCCCACAGCACGTTCACCCCTTCGGCGGCCAGCAGTTCGGCATCGCGCGCCAGCTGGCGGGGATAGGCGGCCAGATCCTCGCCCGGGCCGAACTGGCGCGGATTGACGAAGATCGAGACCACCACGGCCTCGGCCCGCGCCCGGGCCTCGCGCACCAGCGCCAGATGGCCTTCGTGCAGCGCACCCATGGTCGGCACCAGGGCCAGCCTTCCAGCGGCCCGCAGCGGCGCAAGGGCCGCTTCCAGCGCGTCAAGCTGATTGATGGTTTGCACCGGGTAGCCGCCTCCGATAGATGGTGCCGCACCGGGCCGCCACCCGCGCCTCCTAGCCGGGGCGGGGCGGCCTGTCAGCATTCCTCTTCGCAACTGCAAAAAGAATTGACCCGATCCGTGACTCATCCGCATCGCATCGTCTTCGCCAATGAAAAGGGCGGCACCGGCAAATCGACCACCGCCGTGCACGTGGCGATCGCGCTGGCCTATCAGGGCGCGCGGGTGGCGGCGATCGATCTCGATCCGCGCCAGCGCACGCTGCACCGCTATTTCGAAAACCGCGCCGAAACCGCGCGTCGGCGGGGGATCAACCTGCCTTCGTGCCAGTTTGCGGTGTTCGAGGGGACCGACGCGGCCGAGCTTGACCGGCTGGTGGCGGAGCTGGGCGCGGGGGTCGATTTCCTCGTCTTCGACACCCCGGGGCGCGATGATCCGCTGGCCCGCCATGTCGCCACCCAGGCCGATACGCTGGTCACCCCGCTGAACGACAGCTTCGTCGATTTCGACCTGATCGGCCAGGTCGATGCCGAAACCTTCAAGGTCCGCCGCCTGTCGTTCTATGCCGAACTGATGTGGGAAGCGCGCAAGAAGCGGGCGATGGCCACCATCAGGGAGGGCCGGCGCGAGCTGGACTGGGTGGTGGTACGCAACCGCACCGGCCATACCGAAGCGCGCAACATGCGCCGCCTGAACGAGGCGCTGGCCGAGCTTTCCCGCCGGGTTGGCTTCCGCATTGCCCAGGGCCTGTCGGAACGGGTGATCTATCGCGAGTTGTTCCCCTCGGGCCTGACCCTGCTCGACAAGGGGCATCTGGGCGAACTGGGCACCAGCCACCTTGTCGCCCGGCAGGAACTGCGCGGGCTGCTCGCCTCGCTCAACCTGCCGATCCCCGCCCAGGGCCTGCCGCTGGCCGAGCCGGCGGCAGCGGAATAGGCGGCGCGCCGGCGTGGGCAAGCTGGTCTGGCTCGCGCTGGTGGTTGCGCTTGGCTGCAAGGCGCTGGCGGGGCGCTGGCCGTGGGAGCTGTGGCGGGCGTGGACCGCGCTGCCGCCAGCCCCGGTTGCCGCCGCGCGGCGCCTGCTGGGCCTGGCCCCCGGCGCCGGGCGCGACGAGATCCTTGCCGCGCACCGCCTGCTGATCACCCGGGTCCACCCCGATCGCGGCGGCAGTGCCGAACAGGTCCACCAGGCCGATGCGGCGCGCGACCTGCTGCTGGCCGGGCTTGACAAACCGGGCTGAAAGCGCCCTTGCGGGCCTGATCGCGGAACAGTTTCAGGAGCTTCCATGTCGCACCACTTCCACCCCACGGTCCTGCGCGAATACGACATCCGGGGGATTATCGGCGAAACGCTGGGGGCGGAGGATGCGCGGGCGATCGGGCGCTGTTTCGGCACCATGCTGGCGGCCGACGGGGGCAGCTGCGCGGCGGTGGGCTATGACGGGCGGCTGAGCTCGCCAGTGCTGGAAGCGGCGCTGGTCGAGGGGCTGAACGAGGTGGGGATCAGCGTGGTTCGGGTCGGCATGGGCCCGACCCCGATGCTCTACTACGCCGAAGCCTCAATGCCAGAGGTGCACGGCGGCATTCAGATAACTGGCAGCCACAATCCCGCCAATTACAATGGCTTCAAGATGGTCTTTCAGGGTCGCCCATTTTTCGGCGGCCAGATCCAGCAGCTTGGCACCATGGCTGCGGCGGGGGCTTGGGTGGCGGCGGATAAGCCGGGCACCAGCCGGCACCACGAGATCCTCGAAGAATATGTCGCGCGGCTGCTCGCCCCGCTGGAGGGGCTCGATCAGCAGGCGCTCGGGCGGCTGCGGATCGGCTGGGATGCCGGCAACGGCGCCACCGGCCCCGCGCTCGAAGCGCTCGCCGCCCGGCTGCCGGGGGAACATCACCTGCTGTTTACCGAAGTCGACGGCCATTTTCCGAACCACCATCCCGATCCGACGGAGGAGAAAAACCTCGCAGATCTGCGGGATCTGGTCGCGGCGAAGAAGCTCGATTTCGGGATCGCTTTCGATGGCGATGGCGATCGGATCGGGGCGATCGACGGCCAGGGGCGGGTGATCTGGGGTGATCAGCTGCTGATGATCTATGCCGAAGATGTGCTGCGCGAGGCGCCCGGGGCCACGATTATCGCCGACGTGAAGGCCAGCCGCGCGCTGTTCGAGCGGGTTTCGGTGCTGGGCGGCCAGCCGCTGATGTGGAAGACCGGGCACAGTCTGATTAAGTCCAAAATGAAGGAGACTGGCGCGCCGCTGGCCGGCGAGATGAGCGGCCACGTCTTCTTCGCGCACCAGTACTACGGCTTCGACGATGCGCTTTACGCTGCCGTGCGGCTGATCGCCGCCAGCCTGAACCTGGGGCGCAGCGTGACCGAACTGCGCGGGGCCATGCCGGCGCTGATGAACACGCCCGAACTGCGTTTCCAGGTCGATGAAAGCCGCAAATTCGCCGTGGTCGACGAGGTCAAGGCCCGGCTGGCAGCGGCAGGCGCGGAAGTTGACGGGATCGACGGGGTGCGCGTCAGCACGGCCGACGGCTGGTGGCTGCTGCGTGCCAGCAACACCCAGGACGTGCTGGTGGCGCGGGCCGAAAGCACCAGCGAGGCGGGGCTGGAGCGCCTGCTGGCCGAGATCGACGCGCAACTTGCCGCCTCGGGCCTCCAGCGCGGGCCGCAGGCGGGGCACTAAGCTGTCTGAGTGTTGCCCATTGGGGCAACCGGTCACCACCCACCCCGCCTCCCCACCCGACCCCCATAGGATACCATCCTAGGTTATGGGGGTCGGCCCCTCGGCGGAAATGTCCCCCGGACATTTCCGTGCCCCTCGGACGGAGGCGGGGTGGGTGGTGTCTGAAACTTACCAACCGCTTTTGCGTTCAGCCGGGGGTGGGCAAGGCCATTTGCCACGCCTAAAATGGCCGGCATGACGCAGACATTCCAATCGATCGATCCCGCCACCGGTGCCGTGGTCTGGGAAGGCGCCGCTGCCGGCCCCGCCGAAGTTTCCGCCGCGCTGGCCCGCGCCCGTGCCGCCTTGCCGGGCTGGGCCACGCGCCCGCTGGAGGAGCGGCTGGCCGTGGTCCGCGCCTATGGCGAGGAGCTCAAGACCCGCGCCGCCGACCTTGCCGCGCTGATCTGCCGCGAAACCGGCAAGGCCGCCTGGGAAGGCAAGGGCGAGGCGGGCAGCATGGTTGCCAAGGTTGCCGCCTCGATCGCCGCGCAGGCCGAGCGGGCGGGCGAAAAGCGCAGCCAGATGCCCTTTGGCGAGGCGGTGCTGCGCCATCGCCCGCACGGGGTGATGGCGGTGCTGGGGCCTTACAACTTCCCCGGCCACCTGCCCAATGGCCACATCATTCCGGCGCTGCTGGCGGGCAATACCGTGGTGTTCAAGCCCAGCGAACTGTGCCCGGCGGTGGGTGCGGCGATGGTGGCGGCATGGCGCGCCGCCGGCCTGCCCGAGGGGGTGCTCGAACTGGTCCAGGGCGGGCGCGAGACCGGCGCGGCGCTGGTTGACGGCGAGATCGACGGGCTGCTGTTCACCGGCAGCGGGGCGGCCGGCGCGCATTTCCGCCGCCTGTTCATCGATCGCCCGCATGTCATGCTGGCGCTGGAACTGGGTGGCAACAACCCGCTGGTGGTCTGGGATGGCGATGTTGCCGAGGCCGCCTCGGTGGTGGTGCAGAGTGCTTTCATCACCAGCGGCCAGCGCTGCTCCTGCGCCCGCCGGCTGATTGTCCCCGAAGGGAGCTTTGGCGATGCCGTGGTCGAGGCGGTGGCCGGATTGGCCGACCGGCTGGTCGTCGGCGCCTGGAACGACAGCCCCGAACCCTTCATGGGCCCGCTGATCGGCGATGCCGCGGCCGAGGGCGCCCATAAGGGGGTGGCCACCTTGCTCGACATGGGCGCGCGGGTGATCCGGCCCTTCACCGGCGTCCCCGGGCGCCGCGCCGCCTTCGTTACCCCGGCGATGCTCGACGTGACCGGGCTGGCCGTGCCGGACGAGGAAATCTTCGCGCCCGTCCTCCAGGTGATCCGGGTGCCGAACTTCGATGCCGCGATCCACACCGCCAACGCCACCCGCTATGGGCTCTCGGCGGGGTTGGTCAGCGGCGATGATGCGCTGTGGCAGCGCTTCACGCTCGAGGTTCGCGCCGGGGTGGTCAACCGCAACCGCCCGACCACTGGCGCGGCGGGCACCATGCCCTTCGGCGGGCTGGGCGATTCGGGCAACCATCGCCCGGGGGCCTACTACGCCGCCGATTACTGCGCCTGGCCGATGGCCAGTTTCGAGGCCGCCAGCCCCGCCGGCAACAGCGGCACCATCGCCGGCTGGCTGCGGCCATGACCACGCTGACCCCCGCCGAAGCCGCGCTGGTCGCCAGGCCCGATCGCGATGCGCTGCTGGCGCAGGTGCTCGACTGGGCGGCGGTGAACAGCGGCACCGGCAATCTCGCCGGGCTGGAGCGGGTGGGGGCGATGATCGCCGAGGTGGCGGAGCGGCTGCCGGGCGAGGTAACCTGGCACGATCCCGCCCCGGTCGACCGGATCGGCGCCGATGGGGCCAGCCAGCCGCTGGCCAACGGGCGGCACATGGTGCTGAGCGTGCGCCCCGGGGCCGAGCGCCGCGTGTTGCTGACCGGGCATATGGACACCGTGTTCGGCCCCGCCGATCCGTTCCAGGCCTGCCGCTGGCTCGATACGGCCACACTCAACGGCCCCGGCACGGCGGACATGAAGGGCGGGATCGCGGTGCTGCTGGCGGGCCTTGCCGCCTTCGAAAGCACCGCGCCAGAGCTTGGCTACGACGTCCTGCTCAACAGCGACGAGGAGACCGGATCGCTCTCGTCCGCCGCGCTGATCCGCGATCTCGCGGCCGGCAAGCTGGCGGCGCTGACCTACGAGCCGGCGCTGCCCGGCGGGGTGATGGCCGGGGCGCGGCCGGGTTCGGGCAACTGGTCGGCGGTGGTGCGCGGCCGTGCCGCCCACGCCGGGCGCAACCCCGAGGATGGGCGCAACGCGCTGCTCGCGGCCAGCGACCTGGCACTGCGGCTGGCGGCGCTGCGCCGGCCCGGCCTGTCGGTCAATCCCGCCCGGATCGACGGCGGCGGGCCGAACAATGTCGTGCCCGACATGGCGGTGTTGCGCTTCAACATGCGCCCGGCAACCCCCGAACTTGCCGCCGAGGCCGAGGCGCGGCTGGCCGGGCTGGTGGCCGAGGTTGCGGCCGCGCACGAAGTGGCGATCCACCTGCACGGCGGGCTGGGGCGCCCGCCCAAGGTGCTCGATCCGGCGGCGGAGCGGCTGTTCGCGCTGGTCGGCAAGGCGGCGGCCGACCTTGGCCAGCCCTTTGCCCGCAAGGATACCGGCGGGGTCTGCGATGGCAACAATATCGCCGCCTGCGGGGTGCCGGTGATCGACACCATGGGGGTGCTGGGCGGGGCGATCCATTCGCCGGACGAGTTCCTGCTGGTCGATTCGCTGGCGGAACGCGCGCGGCTGACCGCGCTGACGCTCTATCGCCTCGAACATGGGGGGCTGGTGCCATGACCTACCTGCTGCGCGCCGCCCGCGCCGAGGATCTCGAGGCGATCTACCGCATGGCCAAGGGCACCGGCGGCGGCTTTACCAACCTGCCGGCCGATCGCGCCTCGCTGGCCGCCAAGCTGGCCCGGGCCGAGGCGGCCTTTGCCCGCCCCGGCGACCATGTCGAGGATGACCTGTTCTTCTTCGTGCTGGAAAACGCCAATGGCAAGGTGTGCGGCACCTGCCAGATTTTCGGGCGGATCGGCGCCACCTGGCCGTTCTATTCCTACCGGCTTGGCGCGATCACCCAGACCAGCAAGGAGCTGGGCAAGACCTTCCGCGCCGAAACGCTGACCCTGTCGACCGACCTTGACGGGGCCAGCGAGGTGGGTGGGCTCTACCTCGATCCGGCCGAACGCGCCGGGGGCTCAGGCGCGCTGCTGGCGCGCGGCCGTTACCTGTTCATGGCGTTGCACCGCGCCCGTTTTGCCGCGCGGACCATCGCCGAATTGCGCGGCGCGGTCGACGATGCCGGGCATTCGCCGTTCTGGGATGGGCTGGGCGCGCGCTTTTTCGGGATGAGCTTTCGCGAGGCCGACGCCTTCAATGCGGTCAACGGCAACCAGTTCATCGCCGACCTGATGCCCAAGCACCCGATCTACACCGCCCTGCTGCCCGACGCCGCGCGCGCCGTGATGGGGGTGCCGCACCAGTCGGGCCGGGCGGCGCTGGCCATGCTGGAAAAGGAAGGCTTTCGCTACGAACACTACATCGACATCTTCGATGGCGGGCCGACGGTGACGATCGACACCGACCAGATCGCCACGATCCGCCAGGCGCAGTCGGCGCCGGTGGTCGAAAGCCGGGGTGACGACGCGCTTTGCGATGCTCCGCTGGCGCTGGTCGCCGCCGGGCGGCTGGGCAGTTTCCGCACCGCCTGGGCCAAGGTTCTGGCGGTTGACGGGGGCGTGGTGCTGGAGGCTGGGGCGGCAGCGCGGCTCGCCCTCGGCCCCGGCGACACGATCCTTTATGCTGCGCGGTAAAATCATGAATTAAGGCTATTTTCGCCATGCTGCAGGAAATCAATTTCGACGGTATCGTTGGCCCGACGCACAATTTCGCCGGGCTGAGCCTTGGCAATCTTGCCGCCACCCGCAATGCCGGATCGCCGGCCTTCCCGCGCGAGGCGGCCTTGCAGGGGGTGGCCAAGATGCGCGCCTGCCTGGCCCTTGGCCTGACCCAGGGCGTGCTGCTGCCGCACGACCGGCCCGATGGCGCCTGGCTGACCAGCCTGGGCACCGATCCGGAAGCGGCCGATGCCGGCCTGCTGGCCAATGCCCTCTCGGCTTCGCCGATGTGGGCGGCTAATGCCGCCACGGTCAGTCCGGCGCCCGACACCGCCGATCACCGCTGCCACCTGACGGTCGCCAACCTCGTCACCATGCCGCATCGCAGCCACGAATGGCCGGGCACGCTGGCCCAGTTGCGGCTGGCCTTTGCCGATCCGGCAGCCTTTGCGGTGCACGGGCCGGTGCCGGCACCATTCGGCGACGAAGGCGCGGCGAACCACATGCGCCTCGCCCCCGCGCACGATGCGCCGGGGGTCGAGGTGTTCGTCTATGGCGAGGGCGGCGGGCCCTTCCCGGCGCGCCAGCACCGCGAGGCCAGCGCGGCGGTGGCGCGGCTGCACCGGCTCGACCCGGCGCGCACGATCCTCGCCCAGCAATCGGTCGAGGCGATTGCCGCCGGGGCCTTCCACAACGATGTGGTGGCGGTGGCCAACGGCCCGGTGCTGTTCACCCACGAACAGGCCTTTGCCGAACCGCAAGGCCTCTACGCCCAACTGCGCGCCAGACTGCCGGGGGCCGAAGTGGTCGAGGTGCCGGCCAGTGCGGTCAGCCTGGCCGATGCGATCGGTTCCTACCTGTTCAACGCCCAGCTGGTGACCCTGCCCAGCGACGGCGGGATGGCGCTGGTGCTGCCGACCGAGGCGCGCGACAACCAGCGTGTCTGGCAATGGCTGGAGGGCATGGTTGCCGGCAACGGGCCGATCCGGCAGCTGGTGCCGGTCGAGGTGCGCCAGTCGATGGCCAATGGCGGCGGCCCGGCCTGCCTGCGCCTCAGGGTGGTGGCCGATCCGGCCACGGTCGATCCGCGCTTCATGGTCGATGCGGCGAAGCTCGATGCAATCGGCGAGATGATCGAGCGCCACTGGCCAGCGCGGATCGAGCCCGGCGATCTGACCATCCCGGCGCTGTGGGCCGAGGCACGGGCGGCGCGGCTTGCGCTGCTCGAGCTGCTGGGGCTGACGGAACTGGCCTGATCAGCTTGTTTTGGGGATGACATGGCGGCCGCCCGGGCCTAAGGCGGCGGCCATGTCCCGCCTGCGCGTCCTTGCCCTGCACCATCGCCGGCTCGCCGCGCTGTTGCTGGCCATGGCGCTCGCGCTCCGGGTGCTGGTGCCGGCGGGCTTCATGCCCGGCGGCGACGGCCAGCTGGCGATGAAGATCTGCGCCGACCAGGGCAGTGCCATCACCCTGCTGGTGCCGCTGAAGGGCGGCGACCACGACAAGGGCGCCGCGAAAGCCGATGCCCCCTGCGCCTTTGCCGCGCTGGGCCACGGGCTGACCGGTGCGGCCGATCCGCTGGTGCTGGCCGTGGCGCTGGCCTTCATCCTCGCGCTGGGCTTTGCCCCGGCGCGCACCCCGCGCGTGCCGGCCTGGCCGCACCGCACCCCGCCGGCACTGGGCCCGCCGCACACCGCCTGAACCCCGCTCCATCCGCGCCGTGCGGGTGGCCCAAACCTCTGGTTCAGGAATGCCTCCATGTCTGTTTCCCTGCGCGCGCTCGCCTGCGCCCTGCTTGTTCATGTTCCCGCCACTGCCTTCGCTGCCGACAACGACGGCGGCTCGGGCGAGATCGTCGTCACCGCCTCGCGGCCCGAACCGGCCCAGCCGGCAACCCGGGCTGTGGCTGAAGGTGAACGGATCGCCACCCAGGTCAATGCCGCCAGCGTCGAGGATACGCTCAAGTATCTGCCCAGCCTGGTGGTCCGCAAACGCCACATCGGCGACAATTTCGCCCCGATTGCCACCCGCACCAGCGGGCTTGGCGCCAGCGCGCGCAGCCTGATTTTCGCCGATGGCGCGCTGCTGTCAGCGCTGATCGGCAACAACAACGGCAATGGCAGCCCGCGCTGGACGCTGGTGACCCCTGAGGAGGTCGAACGGGTCGAGGTGCTCTACGGCCCCTTCTCGGCAGCCTATTCGGGCAATTCCATCGGCACGGTGGTGAACATCACTACCCGGATGCCCGACAAGCTGGAAGCCCGCGCCACCGTGCTGACCAACCAGCAGACCTTCGATCTCTACGGCACCCATCGGACCTTGCCGACGTGGCAGTATTCCGGCTCGGTCGGTGGTCGGGTCGGGCCGGTGCAACTGCTGGCCAGCGTGACCCATACGGCGGCCAACTCGCAACCTATCAGCTTCACCACGCTGACCGGCACGGTTGCCGCTGCGCCATCCCACCCGACCGGAACCAGCGGCGGCTATGCCGATCTCAACAAGCTGGGTCAGCAGATTCTGGTGCTTGGCGCCGGCGGACTGGAACATCATGTCCAGGACACCTTCAAGCTCAAGGCCCGGGCCGAGATCACCACGGGCGTCTTCCTCAGCTATGTTCTGGGCATCTGGACCGATTCGACCACCGGCGCGGTCGAAACCTATCAGGCCGGTGCGGGTGGTTCCCCCAGCTACCTCACTGCCAACAACACCACCGCCGGCTTCAATTCGGCCGCCTATACCCGCGACGCCCTGCATTTCAGCCACGTGCTCAGCCTGACGGGCAGCAGCCCCCGGATCGACTGGCAGGTGATCGGCACGGCCTACCACTATGCCCACGATTGGCAGAACAATCCCTCGCCCGATACGGGCACGGTCAACGGGGCGATCACCACCTCGGCCAGCACCGGCTTCGTTGCCACCCGCAACGATCTGCCCGGCGCGCTGCTGGGCGGGGTCGGCACCACCGCGCGGCAGGATGGCACCGGCTGGGCCACGCTCGATGCCCGGGCCAGCGCCAGCATCGGCAGTGCCCAGCGGATCAGCTTCGGCAGCCATGCCGACCGCGAAACCCTGAACGCGGCCACCTCCACCGTGGCCAACTGGCTCGATGGCAATGCCGCCCCCGGCCAGATCCGCGCGGCTTCGCATGGCAACACCCGTACCGTGGCAGTCTGGGTGGAGGATGCAATCAAGCTGGCGCCGGCCGTAACACTGACGCTGGGCGGGCGGCAGGAATGGTGGCGGGCCTGGGGCGGCAGCAACGCCACCCTCACGGCCACGGTGAAGAGCACGATCGTCCAGCCCGAACGCCAGTTTTCCGGCTTCAGCCCCAAAGCCTCGCTCGAGGCGCAGCTGGGCCGGGGCTGGAGCGCCCGGGCTTCGCTGGGGCAGGCCTTCCGCATGCCGACGGTCGGCGAGCTTTACCAGACCACCACGGTCGGGACCCTGCTGGCCAACCCCAACCCGAACCTGCTGCCCGAGCGCGCCCGCAGCGCCGAACTGGCGCTGGAGCATCACGATGGCCATGGTTTCGCCCGGCTTTCGCTGTTCAACGAGGTGATCGACAATGCGCTGATCAGCCAGACCGGCAGCTTCACGCCCCCCGGCGGCGGCGCACTGGTCAGCGCCAGCTTCGTCCAGAACGTCGACCGGACCCGCGCGCGCGGGGTGGAACTGGCGGTGGACCGGCGCGAGCTGGTGCCGCACTGGGATGTTGCCGCCAGCCTGACCTATGCCGATGCGATCACCAGCAAGGACGCCGCTTTCCCTGCCGCGGTGGGCAAGCTGCTGCCCAGCGTGCCGCACTGGAAGGGCAGCATGGTGCTGACCTGGCACCCGACCCCGCGATTCAGCCTGACCGAGGGCCTGCGCTTTGTCAGCCGCAACTTCGCTAACCTCGACAACACCGATACGGTCGGCAACACCTACCAGGGGTTCTACAAATACGTCGTGGTCGATCTGCGGGCCCAATGGCGCTTCAACGATCGCCTGACCGCCGCCGTGGGCGTGGATAACCTTGGCAACGACAAATACTTCCTGTTCCACCCCTTTCCGCAGCGTTCGTGGACCGCGCAGCTCGACTGGAAGTGGTGACACGCGGGGGCGAGGGGTGTGGCGCTGGCAGCCTCCCCCTTGCCCCCCGCCGGCCCATCGGCCACACCATGCGCCATGGCGATTCTTTCCGACAAGTGGATCCGCACCCAGGCGCTCGAACATGGGATGATCGAACCTTTCGTCGAGGCGCAGCGGCGCGATGGCTGCATCTCGTACGGCCTCTCGTCCTACGGCTATGACGCCCGGGTCGCGCCCGAGTTCAAGATCTTCACCAACGTCGATTCCTCGGTGGTCGACCCCAAGCTGTTCGACCCGAAAAGCTTCGTCGACCGCGAGACCGATGTCTGCATCATCCCGCCCAACAGCTTTGCCCTGGCCCGCACGGTCGAATACTTCCGCGTGCCGCGCGATGTGCTGGTGATCTGCCTGGGCAAGAGCACCTATGCCCGCTGCGGCATCATCGTCAACGTCACCCCGCTGGAACCCGGCTGGGAAGGGCATGTGACGCTGGAATTCAGCAATACCACGCCCCTGCCGGCCCGGATCTATGCCAACGAGGGGGCGTGCCAGTTCCTGTTCCTGCAGGGCAACGAACCTTGCGAGGTCAGCTATGCCGACCGGGCGGGCAAATACATGGGCCAGCGCGGGGTAACCCTGCCCAGGCTGTGACCTTCGGGAGAGAGCTATGACCAAGGCCGACAGGCAGTTCGACATCGTCGTCTATGGCGCCACGGGGTACACCGGGCGGCTGGTGGCGGAATACCTTGCCCACCACTACGGCGCCCGCGCCGATGCGCCGAAATGGGCGATGGCCGGGCGCAGCGCCGCCAAGCTGGCCGAAGTGCGCGACCTGATCGGCGCGCCGGCCGATACCCCGCTGGTGGTGGCCGACAGCGACGATGCCGCCAGCCTGAAGGCCATGGCGGAGAGCACCCGGGTGGTGATCACCACGGTCGGCCCCTACCAGCTCTATGGCGAGCCGGTGCTGGCCGCCTGCGCCGCGGCCGGCACCGACTATGCCGATCTGTGCGGCGAGCCGGTGTGGATGCGCCAGATGATCGACCAGTACGATGCGGCGGCCAAGGCATCGGGCGCGCGGATCAGCTTTTCCAGCGGCTTTGATTCGATCCCCTTCGACCTCGGGGTGGTGATGCTGCAGCAGGAGGCCATGGCGCGGTTCGGCAGCCCGGCGCCGCGCGTCAAGGGCCGGGTGCGGGCGATGCAGGGCACCTTTTCGGGCGGCACCGCGGCCAGCCTGACCGCGACGATGAAGACGGTGGCCAAGAACCCCGCGCTGCTGGCGGTGCTGCACAGCCCCTTCGGCCTCACGCCCGGGTTCGAGGGCCCCGCGCAGCCGCTTGGGCTGATGCCCGAATATGACGATGCGCTGGGCAAATGGGCCGCACCCTTCATCATGGCGACGATCAATACCAAGAACGTCCACCGCACCAATTTCCTGCTTGGCCACCCCTATGGCGCCGATTTCCGCTACGACGAGATGATGCTGACCAGCGCCGGCGAGCTGGGCCAGAAGGCCGCCCACGCCATCGCCGAGCTGCTGCGCAACCCCTTTGGCGCCAAGCCGCCCAAGCCCGGCGAGGGGCCGAGCCCGGAAGAACGTGAGGCGGGCTTCTACGACGTGCTGTTCGTGGGCGAATGGCCCGATGGCCGCACGCTGCATTACGGGGTCAAGGGCCGCTATGATCCGGGCTATGGCTCGACCAGCCGGATGATCGCCGAAACCGGGATCGCCTTGCTGGCCAGCGATGCCCCCGGCGGGATCGGCACCCCCGGCGCGATCCTTGGCACGGCGCTGGTCGAACGCCTGCGCGCCCATGCCGAAATCCAGTTCGCGCCCGAATCCTGATCCACCAGAGGAGAACGTCCATGTTCAGCCATATCTTCGTCGGCAGCAACGACCTGGAACGGTCGAAAAAATTCTACGATGCCACCTTTGCCGCGATCGGCGGCAAGCCGGGGATGCATGATGCCGCCCACAACCGCCTGATCTACAGCCACAACGGCGGGCTCTACATGGTGGCGGTGCCGATCAACGGTGAACCGGCCACCCCGGCTAACGGCGGCACGATCGGCTTTGCCATCGACACCCCCGAACTGATCGACGCCTGGCACGATGCCGGTGTGGCCGCCGGCGGCACCACCTGCGAAGACCCGCCGGGGATCCGCGAGGGTGCGGGCATGAAGCTCTACCTCGCCTATCTGCGCGACCCGGATGGCAACAAGCTGTGCGGGCTGATGCGGGTGACGGACTAACTGTGAGCGATGGCGCGCGTCTGGTGGCGGTGACGCCCGATGGTGCGCGCCATGCCGCCACCCGCGAATGGGTCGGCGAGGCGCCGGTCGCGCTTGAATTCAACGGCGTGACCTATGCGGTCATGATGGCGACCCCGGAAGACCTCGAGGATTTCGCCACCGGCTTTGCCCTGAACGAGGGGCTGGCCGAGAACCTCACCCAGATCGGCCCGGTCGACGTCGCCGAAGTGCCGGAGGGCTGGATCGTCCGCGCTGCCCTGACTGGCCCCGGTGCCGCCCGGATCGACGAGCGGGTCCGCGCCCGCGTCGCCGAATCGAGCTGCGGCCTGTGCGGGATCGAGAACCTCGAGGCGCTGGCCGTGCCGCTGCCCCCGGTGGCCCCCCATGCCCCGCTGGCCCCTGCCGCCGTCTTCGCCGCGCTGGGTGCCCTGCGCGACCATCAGCCCCTGACCCGGCAGACCGGCGCCGCCCATGCCGCCGCCCACGCCGATGCCAGGGGGCGGATCACCTGCGCGCGCGAGGATGTCGGGCGGCACAATGCCCTCGACAAGCTGGTCGGCGCCATGGTCCGCGCGGGCCAGCCGCTGACGCCGGGGTTCGTGCTGTCCAGCGCGCGCTGCAGCTACGAGATTGTCGAAAAGGCGGTGCGTGCCGGGGCCACCAGCCTGGTCACCGTCTCGCTGCCCACCAGCCTCGCGGTCGAACGCGCGCGCGCCGCCGGGCTCAGCCTGTGGGTGCTGGGGCGCGATGACAGTGTCCTGCTCGCCAACGACGGCGCCACCTCCCACTTTTCCACCTGATTTCGCGCGCCCTGCGCATCTGCGCGGGTGGACGAACCAATCGCCGCTCGGGCATGGGGGTGGGCATGTGGCAGCTCTTCCAGTTCCCCCTGTGCCCCTTCAGCCGCAAGTTGCGCCTGCTGATGAGCGAAAAGGGCATCGGCTACGAATTGTGGCGCGAAAACCCGTGGGACGTGCGTGACGAGTTCCTCCATCTCAACCCCGCCGGGCGCACCCCGGTGCTGCACGATCCCGAAAAGGGCCTGACGCTGTGCGACAGCCGGGCGATCAGCGAATACCTTGAGGAAACGGTCGAACGCGCGCCGATGATCAACGGCACGGCCGCCGGCCGGGCCGAGATCCGCCGGCTGGTCGCGCTGTTTGACGAGAACTTCTTCCACGATGTCACCGCGCCCCTGCTCTACGAACGGATGACCAAGCGGCTAGTGCTGCGCCAATCGCCCGATTCGCGCGCGCTGCGCGAGGCGATGCGGCTGGCCCACGAACACCTCTACTATCTCGACTACCTGATCGATCATCGCCCGTGGCTGGCCGGCCCGCAGATGAGCCTGGCCGATCTGGCCGCCGCCGCGCAGATCTCGGTGGCGGACTACCTCGGCGGGATCGACTGGTCGGGGCATGACCAGGCGCGCGGCTGGTATGCCGTGTTCAAGAGCCGCCCGAGCTTCCGCCCGTTGCTGTCGGAACGGATGGAGGTGATCCAGCCGCCGCCGCACTACGCCGAGGTTGACGGCTAGAGCGTTTTCGAGCCGGGTCACATCACCCGGCGACTCGGAAAACGCGGCCAAACAAGGGACTAGGCCGAGGCCTTCTTCCCGAACCGCCCGTGAGCGCGGAACCGGGTCATCCAGCGATCGAGGAACAGCCCCATCGGGCGCGGTTGCACGCCCAGGTCTTTCAGCCCGGGCAGCGCGCCGCTGGCGACATTGCCGGCCTTCAGCAACTTCCACTGCGCCCGGCTCAGCGGGGCCCCGGGCAGCCAGCCGGTCAGCGCCGCAAACAGCCCCGAAACGGCGTCGGGCAACGGCGCCAGCAACGGTTGCCGACCGGCGGCCGTGGCGACCCGCCGGTTCAGTTCCAGCATGGTCAGCACCTCGGGCCCGGCCAGTTCGTAGGTCTTGCCGCCGTGGCAGGCGGGATCGGCCAGCGCCGCCGCCACCGCCTCGGCCACATCGTCGACGAACACCGGCTGGAACCGCGCCGCGGGGCCGAACACCGGCAGGACGGGCATCGCCGCCAGTCCGCCGAACATGTTGAGAAACTGGTCATCGGGCCCGAAGATGACCGAGGGGCGCAGCACCGTCGCGCCCGGGAAGGCGCCCAGCACCGCCGCCTCGCCCTCGGCCTTGGTACGGGCATAGGCAATCTCGCTGTCCGCATCGGCGCCGATCGCGGAAATATGCACCAGCGCCTTCAGCCCCGCCTCGCCGGCGGCCCCGGCCAGCGCGGCTAGGCCCCTGCCCTGCACCGCATCCAGCGCGCCGGCAAAGGCGCCAACAAGGTTCACCGCCGCATCGGCCCCGGCCAGCGCCGCCGCCACCGTATGCGGCTTGGCCATGTCGCAGGCGACGAATTGCACCGTGCCAAGATTCCCCAGCGGTTTGACCGCGAAGGCACGCTCGGGATGGCGGCAGGCGATCCGCAGGCGCGCGCCGCGCGCCAGCAGATGCTGGGCAAGATGCCGCCCGACAAAGCCGCTGCCGCCGAAAAGCACCACCAGCTGGCCCTGCAATGCCGATTCCGCCATCTGTCCGCTCCCTTCCTGATGCGCTGCTCGCCCGAGGCCCTTGGCACAGCCCCCCGCCCGCAGGCAATGGCCAGATATCAAGACTCTTGCCCGCCACCGATAATCCGCGTTGACAACCGCCCCCGCACCCCGCTATCGGCGCGCTCCTACCCGGCGTGCCGCGACTTGGCGGTGCGCTCCGTGCCCAGATGGCGGAATTGGTAGACGCACCGTCTTCAGGTGGCGGCGCTCGAAAGGGCGTGGAGGTTCGAGTCCTCTTCTGGGCACCA
>JAFECL010000044.1 GCA_018242165.1 Pseudomonadota bacterium | reverse complement strand
TTTCTTCACCCAGACCGTATGTTTCCGGCGGATGGTGTGACGCGCGGGCTTGCGCGTGAGCTTTATGCGGGGGTTGCGGGGCTGCCGATCATCAGCCCGCATGGCCATACCGATCCGGCGTGGTTTGCGGGGGATGCGGCGTTTGGCGATGCGGCTGATCTGTTGCTGCGGCCGGATCATTACCTGTTCCGGATGCTCTATTCGCAGGGGGTGCGGCTGGAGGATCTGGGGATCGGGCCGGCCAAGGCCAGCTACGATCCGCGCGCGGCCTGGCGGATCCTGGCGGCGCACTGGCACCTCTATCGCGGCACGCCGAGCCGGATGTGGCTCGACTGGGTGTTCGCCGAGGTCTTCGGCTTTGCCGAGATGCTCTGCCCCGAGACGGCGGATCACTATTACGAGACGATCACCGCCGCGCTGGCAACGCCGGGCTTCCGCCCGCGCGCGCTGTTCGATCGCTTCAACATTGCGGTGATCGCCACCACCGAGAGCCCGCTCGACAGCCTCGAGCATCACGCCGCGATCATGGCCGACAATGCCGCGGGCCGCTGGGCCGGGCGGGTGGTGACCGCCTATCGCCCCGATCCGGTGATCGACCCGGAGTTTGAAGGCTTCTCCGCCAACCTCGCGCGCCTGGCCGAGCTGACCGGCGAGGATTGCCACAGCTGGCCGGGCTATCTCGCCGCGCACCGCCAGCGCCGCGCCTTCTTCAAGGCCCACGGCGCGACCAGCACCGATCACGGCCACCCCACCGCGCAGACCGCCGATCTGCCCCCGGCCGAGGCGGCGGCGCTGTTCGCCACGGTGGTGGCGGGCCGGGCCACCCCGGCCGAGGCCGAGCTGTTCCGCGCCCAGATGCTGACCGAGATGGCGGCGATGAGCCTGGACGACGGGCTGGTGATGCAGCTGCACCCGGGCAGCATGCGCAACCACAATGCGCAGCTGTTCGAACGGTTCGGCCGCGACAAGGGCGCCGATATCCCGACCCGCACCGATTACGTCCACGCGCTGCGGCCGCTGCTCGGCCGGTTCGGCAACGAGGCGGGCCTCAGCCTGATCCTCTTCACCCTCGACGAGAGCACCTATGCGCGCGAGCTGGCGCCGCTGGCCGGGCACTATCCGTGCCTCAGGCTGGGCCCGGCCTGGTGGTTCCACGACAGCCCCGAAGGCATGCGCCGCTTCCGCGAGATGACCACCGAAACCGCCGGCTTCTACAACACCGTCGGCTTCAACGACGATACCCGCGCCTTCCTCTCGATCCCCGCCCGCCACGACATGGCCCGCCGCATCGACTGCAGCTTCCTCGCCCGCCTCGTCGCCGAACACCGCATCGCCGATTGGGAAGCCCACGACCTCGCCAAAGGCCTCGCACACGATTTCGCCAAAAAGGCCTACAGGCTCTAGGCCAGAACAGCCGACCTTCCGCACCTCAGCCCCTGAACTTTGGTGCGCTGCACAATCTTTAGCTGGCCAAGCGGGGGCCGGACCGATATGCGCGGCTGCATGAGCGCAATCGCCCAAAGGCAATGGCGCTGACAGGGATGCAAGCATCGTGAAGCGCGGTTTCCTTCGCTACAGCACGCGGTCGGCGGCCATCGGCCTGGCCTTGCTGGCGCTTTCCGGTTGCGCCGGGATTCCGGGGCGCGAAAGCCGGGCCCAGCTGCCGGGTGCACCGGCCGCGGCGCACAGCCTGCCCGATGGCACCGGGGCCTGGCCCGAAGAGGGCTGGTGGCGCGCCGGCGATCCGCAGCTGGCGGCGCTGATCGAGGAAGGGCTGGCCCATTCGCCCGACCTTGCCGTGGCCGAGGCGCGCATGGCCCGGGCCGGGGCCTTGGCGCGTGCTGCCGGGGCGGGCCTGTGGCCCAGCCTTGATGGCAAGGGCGGGGTCGGATTGGGGCGGCAGAGCCTCAACCTTGGCTATCCCGCGCAATTCGTCGCCTTCCTGCCGCACGGCTGGGACGATCAGGCGCAGGTCGCGGCCTCGCTGGGCTTCGATCCCGATCTGTGGGGGCGCAACCGCTCGGCACTGGCCGCCGCCCGGGCCGAAGCCCGGGCCGCCGGTGCCGATGCCCGCGCCGCGCGGCTGGCGCTGGCTACCGCGATTGCCGGGGCCTATGCCGATCTTGGCGGGCAGCTGGCGGTGGCGGAGCTGCGCGGCGCGATCGAGACCAACCGTGCCACCATGCTGACGCTGATGCGCCAGCGCGAGGCGGCCGGGCTGGAAAACCATGCCGGGGTCAACAATGCCGAGGCGCTGCTGGCCAGCGCCCGGACCGACCGCGCCGCCGCCGATGCCGCCGTGGCCTTGCGCCGCCACCAACTGGCCGCCCTGCTGGGTGCCGGGCCGGACCGGACCGAGGCGCTGGTGCCCGCCGCCGCGGCGATCCCGGCCGCGCTGCCGGCCGGCGCGTCCACCGATCTGCTGGGCCGCCGCGCCGACATTGCCGTGGCCCGCGCCCGGGTCACCGCCGCCGCCGCGCGCGTTCGGGTGGCACGGGCCGATTTCTTCCCCTCGCTGCGGCTCGATGCTCTCGTTGGCCTGCAATCGGTCGGGGTGGAGAAGCTGTTCCAGGCGGCCTCGACCTTCGGTTCGGTCGGCCCGGCGCTCAACCTGCCGCTGTTCCATGCCGGCGCGCGGATCGCCCAGTATCGCGGTGCCCAGGCCGATTATGCCGGCGCGGTGGCCGACTATAACCGTACCGTGCTTGCCGCCTATCAGCAGGCCGCCGATGCGGTGGCCAATCACGCCGGCTTGGCCGTCCAGCGCGACGCTTCGGCCGAGGGGCTGCGCGCCGCCGCCTCGGCGCTCGAACTGGCCCGGGGCCGGGCCCGCGCCGGCCTCGCCTCGAACCTTGAAGTGCTTTCCGCCGAAGAACGCTGGCTGCAGGCGCGCATCGCCGCCGCCGCGCTCGGTGCCGCGGCACGCGGCGCCGATATCGCGCTGATCCGCGCCCTGGGCGGTGGCTTTGCCGCGCCGGCCAAGTCCGAAGGAACCCCACGATGAGCGATGTTTCCACCGAACCGGCCGAGCTGGACGCCGAGGCACTGCGCCTTGGCCGGGCGGCGGCGCGCAAGCAGTGGCTGACGCGGCTGGCGCTGGCGATGGGAGTGGCCGCGCTGCTGGCGCTGGCCTGGTACCTGCTGTTCGGGCGCAACCACACCAGCACCGACGATGCCTATGTCAATGCCGAGATGGCGCAGGTTACCCCGGTGCTGACGGCCACCGTCACCGCCGTCCACGTCCGCGACACCCAGGTGGTCAAGGCGGGCGACGTGCTGGTCGAACTCGATCCCGCCAATGCGCGCATTGCCCTGGCCCAGGCCGAGGCCGATCTGGCGGCGGCGCGGCGCCGCTTCCGCCAGGCGGTGGCCAATGGCGATTCGCTCGCCGCCCAGATCGGCGCGCGGGCGGCGGACGCAACCCGGGCCGAGGCGCAGCTGGCGGCGGCCCAGGCCGATTTCGACAAGGCCCGGCTCGATCTCTCGCGCCGCGAGGGGCTGGCCGGCAGCGGTGCCGTCTCGGGCGAGGAACTGACCGCGGCGCGGCGTGGCTTCGCCTCGGCGCAGGCGGCGCTGGCGGCGGCGCGCGCCGCCGTGGCCCAGGCCCGCGCGGCCACCCGTTCGGCCGAAGGGCAGCACGCCGCCAACGATGCGCTGGTGCGTGGCCTGTCCGAAGAGAGCGACCCCGGCGTGCTGGCGGCCAAGGCCCGGCTCGATGCCGCGCGGCTCGACATGGATCGCACGGTGATCCGCGCCCCGATCGGCGGGGTGGTAACCCGGCGCCAGGTCCAGGTCGGCCAGCGGGTCGCGGCCGGGGTGCCGGTGATGACCATCGTTCCGATCGACCAGGTCTATGTCGATGCCAACTTCAAGGAGCGCCAGCTGCGCCGGGTGAAGGTTGGCATGCCGGCCGAGGTGGTGGCCGACATCTATGGTTCCAGCGTCACCTATCACGGCCGGGTCGCCGGGCTGGGCGGTGGCACCGGGGCGGCGCTGGCGGTGATCCCGGCGCAGAATGCCACCGGCAACTGGATCAAGGTGGTCCAGCGCCTGCCGGTGCGGATCGAGCTCGATCCGAAGGAGCTGGCCGAGCATCCGCTGCGCGTCGGCATGTCGAGCGAAGTGACCATCGACCTGTCGGGCAACTGACATGGCTTCGGCCGCGCCAGACCTGATCGAGATGAGCGACCGGCGGCGGCTGCTTGCCGGGATCGTGCTGGCCTTTTCGAACTTCATGGTGGTGCTCGACATCACCATCGCCAATGTCTCGATCCCGGCGATCGCCGGCAACCTCGGCATTTCGCTCGATCAGGGCACCTGGATCATCACCTCCTACGCGGTGGCCGAAGCCGTCGTGGTGCCGCTGACCGGCTGGCTGGCGCAGCGTTACGGGGTGGTGCGGGTCTTCCTGATCGCGATCCTGGGCTTTGGCCTGTTCTCGCTGCTGTGCGGCCTGTCGCAGACGCTGGGGATGATCGTCGCCTGCCGGATCGGGCAGGGGCTGTGCGGCGGCCCGATCATGCCGATGTCGCAGACCCTGACGGTGCGGGTCTTCCGCCCGGAAAAGCGGGCGATGGCGATGGGCCTGTGGGCGATGACCGTCACCCTTGCCCCGGCGCTGGGGCCAATCCTGGGCGGCTACATCACCGATGGCTGGACCTGGCACTGGATCTTCCTGATCAACGTGCCGCTGGCGCTGCTGGCCAGCCTGGCCGGCTATGCCCTGCTGCGCAAGGCGGAAACCCCGCGCCAGCGCGTGCCGATCGACCGGGTCGGGCTGGGGTTGCTGATCTTCTGGATCGGCTGCCTGCAGATCATGCTTGACACCGGCCATGATCGCGACTGGTTCGGCGATGCGCTGATCGTGGTGCTGGCCTTGCTGGCGGCGGTGGGCTTCGTGGTTTTCGTGATCTGGGAGCTGACCGAAGAGCATCCGGTGGTCGACCTGCGCGTGTTCCGTTTCGATGGCTTTGGCGCGGCGTTGCTGGCGTTGTGCATGGCCTTTGGCGCGTTCTTTTCCGGGGTGGTGATCGTGCCGCAGTGGCTGCAGGCGACGATGGGCTACACCGCTTTCCAGGCCGGGCTGATCGGGGCGATCCCGGCGGCCAGCTCGGTGGTGATGGCGCCGCTGGTGGCGCGGCTGGTCACTCGCACCGATCCGCGCCGGCTGGCCAGCGCGGGGATCGCCTGGATGGCGCTGGCCATGGCCCTGCGTGCCGGCTGGACCAGTTCGGCCGACTTCGGATCCTTTGCCTGGCCAATGGCGCTGCAGGGGCTGGGCATGCCCTTCATGATCATCTCGCTGACCGTGCTGCTGCAGAACACCGTGCCGCAGGACCAGACCGCCTCGGCCGCCGGGATGCAGAACTTTGCCCGCACCATGGCGATTGCCATCTCGACCTCGCTGATCATCACCGCCTGGAGCGACCATGCCGCGCTGGCCCGCACCGTGCTGGCCGGGGCGCTGCAGCCCGGCCCGGCGCAAAGCGGCATGGCCGCGCTGGGGATGAGCCCCGAGGCCAGCACGATGATGCTGTCGGGCATGGTCGACCGCGAGGCGGTGACGCTGGCCGCCAACCACGCCTACCTGCTCAGCGCGGTGGTGATGGCGATTGCCGCGCTGGTGGTCTGGNNTGAGCCCAAAGACGGCATCGCCGCTGGACGGCGGCGGGCGGCGCGCCTAGAGGGTCTGGCTTGAACCCTCGCCACAAGAGGCCGCATCCAGGTGAGCGTACCCAGCCCCGCGCCGCAAATCGCCGGCGCCCCCGATGTCTCGATCATCATGCCCTGCCTCAACGAGGTGGGCAGCCTGACCCATTGCATCACCAACGCCAAGGCGGCGCTGGCGCTGATCGAGAAGGAATACGGCCTCTCGGGCGAGATCGTGATTGCCGACAATGGCAGCACCGATGGCAGCCAGGCGCTGTCGGAAAGCCTGGGCGCGCGGGTCGTGCCGGTGGCGCGGCGCGGCTATGGCGCGGCGCTGATCGGCGGGTGCGAAGGCGCCCATGGCCGTTTCCTGCTGATGGGCGATGCCGACGGCTCCTACGATTTCACCGATGGCGTGGCGATGATCGGCCGGCTGGCGCAGGGCGCGGACCTGTGCATGGGCAGCCGCTTTGCCGGCGGGATCGCGCCCGGCGCCATGCCGTGGAAGAACCGCTATATCGGCAATCCGGTGCTGACCGGGATCCTCAACCTGTTCTTCCGCTCGGGGATCGAGGATGCCCATTGCGGGATCCGGGCGATCACCAAGGCGGCCTTCACCCAGTGCGGCCTGTCGTCCAGCGGCATGGAATTCGCCAGCGAGATGGTGGTCAAGGCCAGCCTGCTGAACCTCAAGATCGACCAGGTGCCCGCCACCCTCTCGCCCGACCTGCGCGAACGCGCGCCGCACCTGCGGCCGTGGCGCGATGGCTGGCGCCACCTGCGCTATCTGCTGATGCTCAGCCCGACATGGATTTTCGGGGTGCCGGCGCTGCTGGCGCTGCTGGCCGGGATCGGCATCATGGGCGGGGCCCTGACCGGGTGGATGCGACCCGGCGTGCTGCCGATGATCGGCCCCTACTGGACCCTGCTGGGCGCAACGCTGGTCGCCGTGGGGCACGAGGCCCTGCTGATGGCGCTGGCCGGCCATCTCTATTCGATCCGCGCCGGCTATCGCCAGCCAACCGGGGTGACGCGGATTGCCGCGCGGATTGCCAGCCTTGAATCGATGCTGATCACCGGGGTCGCGCTGGCCGGGGCCGGGGTGGGCATCCTTGCCATGGTGGCGATCGGCTGGGTGCGCCGCGATTTCCAGGGCGCGGCCTCGCTGCTGCCCCCGGCAATGGGCACCATGCTGCTGACGCTGGGGGTGCAGAATGCGCTGGGCGGCTTCCTGCTGTCGATCATCGGCGGGCACGAGGCACGGTTCTTCGAGGGCCTGGCCGACGATGGGCAATGAGCCGCGGGCATGAGTATCCGCCTCAGCGTTGTCATGCCGGTCCACCAGGGCGCGCATTATCTGGGCGCGACGCTGGCCAGTGCCGCCGCCGAGGCCCCCGGGCCTGAGGTCGAGTTCCGGCTCTACAATTCCTTCGACGATGGTGGCGCGGCGCGGGCCGTGGCCGGCCAGTTCGCCGATCGGCTCACTATCGTCTGGCAGGATCGGCTCGACATGGCCCCGTGGCCGGCCAAGACCAATCTGGGCGTGGCCGAAGCACGCGGGCCATGGGTCGCCATGCTCCACCAGGACGATCTGTGGCTGCCCGGCCACCTTGCCGCGCTGAATGCGGCGATGCGCGACTATCCCGATGTGGCCTTCAGCACCGCCCCCTCGCACTTTGCCGACGATGCCGGGCGGCTGGTCGGCACCTGGGGCCTGCCCTTTGCCGCGGGGCGGGTGGCGGCGCGCGATGCGGGGCTGGCCCTGCTGGTCCAGAATTCCATCGCCATCCCCAGCCCGCTGATCCGCCGCGAAGCCTGGCTGCAATCCGGCGGGATGGACGAGGCGCTGTGGTACACCGCCGACTGGGACCTTTACCTCAGGCTGCTGGGCCAGGGCGACATGGCGGTGCGTCCGGCGGCAACGACCGCCTTCCGCCTCCACGGCGGCTCGCTGACCATGCACGGGCGGCTGCAGGCAGGTGCCATGGCCCAGCAGCACGCGGCGGTGCTCGATCGCCATCTGCCGGGCCTGGCGCCGGTGCCCCCGGCGGTGGCGCGGCGGGCGCGGGCCTCGGCCCGGATCAACTGCGCGCTGGCCGCCGCCTCGGCCGGCCGGCCCGGTGAACTCGCGGGGGCGGCGCTGGGCCTTGCCGCGCTGGGACCGCTGGGCCTGGCCCGTTACTGGCACGAATCGCGGCTGGGCGAACGGGTCTGGCCGCGGCTGCGGCTGGCTCTGACCGGGGGGATGTAGCAATGGCGCTGGGGGCCGTGGTGCGGCGGGCCTTCGGGCCATACGAACGGCAGGTCGCCGAGGCCTGGCGGGCGATCTTCTTCAACCTCGACGACTGGATGGCCATGGTCCGCGACTGGGCCCCGGGGGCACGGCGGATTCTCGAACTGGGCTGCGGCGAGGGCTATTCGACCGAGCGGCTGGCGCGCCTGTTCCCCGAGGCCGAGATCCTGGCAGTCGACATCGCCGCCAATATCGGCCGGCTCTATGCCGGACCGGCCGACCGGGTCAGCTTCCGCATCGCCTATGCCGAAGACCTCGCCGCCGAACTGCCCGGCCATTTCGACCTGGTGGTGCTGACCGATGTGCTGCACCACGTGCCGCTGGCGCTGCGGCCATCGTTGCTGGGCGCCGCGCGCGACCTGCTGGCGCCGGGTGGCGTGCTGGCCTTCAAGGACTGGGAGCGGCGCTGGAGCCCGATCCATGCCGCGACCTACAGCGCCGATCGCTGGCTGACCGGCGACCGTATCGCCTACCTGACCGTGCCCGAGGCCCGTGCCGCGCTGGGCGCGGTGTTTGGCGAGGCGGCGCTGGGCCGCACCGTGCGGATCGCCCCCTGGGCGCACAATTACGCGATCCGGGTGGCACGATGATCGAAACTGCCACCAGCCGCGAACCGGTACGCTATCTGGGCAGCGCGGTGATCACCGCGCTGGTCAACAACGCGGTGCTGATCGCGGCCGACCGGGCGGGGTTCGGCTATGCCGGCGTGCTGGCCTGGTCGTGGGCGATTACCGGCAGCCTCGGCTATCTGCTCCACGTTCGCTACACCTTTCGCGCCACGCGTTCGCTGGCCGGCTATGCCCGGTTCATGGGCGGGGTGGCGCTGGGCATTCCGCTGGCCTTCGCGGCGATCTGGCTGTTCAAGAGCGGTCTGGGCTGGCCGATGTGGGCGGTGGCGCCGGCGGCGACGCTGGTGATGGTGATCTACAACTATCTGGCGGCGCGCCTTGCGATTCTGCGCCGCCTGCTGCGAAACGGGCCGGACCATGGTTGAGCTGAGCTACGATACGCTGGAAAAGCTGCGGGTGCCGCGTCCGGTCGACCGGCTGGACCATATCGCCGGCATCTGCCGGGGACGCCATGTCCTCGACATCGGCTGCCTTGACGAGACAGCGCTGGCCAAGCGCGACACCAACCACTGGCTGCACGGGCGGATCGGGCAGGTCGCGGCCAGCGTTACGGGCGTGGACCTGTCGGAACGGCTGCCGGCCGAGGGGCTGGTTACCGGGCCGAACAGCCGGATCCATCGGGGCAACGGGCTTGATCCGCATCCGCCGGGGCTGGACGACGCGGCGATCGAGGTGATTGTTGCGGGCGAATTCATCGAACATGTCGACAGCCCGATCGCCTTCATGGCGGCGATGAAGGATCGCTTTCCCGGGCGCGAGCTGGTGCTCTCCACCCCCAATGGCCTCGCCTTCGCCAACACCCTGATGGGCATGATCGGGCGCGAGGCGCAGCACCCCGACCATATCCACCTGTTCACCGCCAAGGTGCTGCACACCCTGTGCCGCCGTGCCGGGATCGGCGACTATCAGCTGGTGCCCTATCGGTTCTACGCGACCGAGATGATCCTCGGTTCCACCGGGGTGAAGCAGCTGGCGGCGCGCGCGAGTGAACCGGCGATCCGCGCCGTGGAATGGTGCTTTCCGTTGCTCAGCTTCGGCTACATCCTGCACGCGCGCCTTTAGCGCAGCACCATCACCCGGCAGCCGGCATCGGCGAAGGCCTTGGTCTGCTCGGCCAGCCGCGCGTCGGCCTCGCCAGTGGGGGCAACCCCGAACAGCGCCTCGACGGGTTGGTAGAAGCTGCCTGCGGGCAGCGCCACGCTATGCCCGCCCGGGCAGATCCGTGCCGCCAGCAGGTCGGCATCGTCGATCTCGCCGTCGACCAGCCGCAGCGGGCGGTTGCCCAGATCGGGGCGGTTCGCCACCAGATCGAGCACCAGCGGCGCATCGCCCTCGCCCACCACGGCATAGTCCGCGCCGCTGGCCGAAAGCCGCTGGCTGAGCAGGGCATAGGGCGCATAGAGATCGTGCGCGAAGCGGGCCTGCAACGGCAGCGCGCCAACCAGGCTGGCAAGGCTGGCGATGACGAACCAGCCGTGCCAGCGCGGCTCAGCCCGGGCCAGCCGCCGCCAGCCCATCACCGCCAGCAGCACCGCGTTGCCAAGTGCGCCGTGGAGGTAGCGATAGCCAAAGCCATGGCCCTGGAACGGCATCAGCAGCGCGAAGAAAGCCAGCGGCAGCACCAGCCCGCCGGCCAGGGCCAGCGCCAGGGGATCGCGGCGCGCGCCGGTCAGCCCGGCCAGCAGCAGCGGCAGGAACAGCACGTGCTGCCAGGTGACGAAGCGCAGCAGGTTAGCCCCCATCATCGCCAGATGATCGTTGTTCGAGGCCAGCAGCCAGCGCATCCGCGAGACATAGCCTGCAACCTGCGGGTCGAGCACCGAATCCGGGCCCAGCACCAGCGCCAGGGTCCAGCGCGGCCAGGCGAGCCAGAACAGCCCGATCGCGGCATAGGCCGTGCCATAGAGCGCCAGCCGGCCCCATTGCCGCCGGGCCAGCAGCAGGGCCATGAAGGGGGCAACGAACATCGGGTGGAACACCGGCTGGTGCAGCCCGGTGGCAAGCGCTCCGATCAGGATCGCGCCCAGATCGGCGCGGCGGCTGTCTTTCAGGAACAGCGCCAGCCAGCCAAGGTTCAGCGCCAGATGCGCCGGCATGGCATAGGCGCTCATCCCCGCGAACAGCAGCTGGCCCGACAGTGCCAGAAGCACCACCGCAACCCCGGCACTGGCCCGGTCAAACCCGCCGTCGGTCGCGGCATCGCCGGGCCACAGCCGGCGCGCAACCTGCCAGACCAGCAGCAGCGCCGCGCCCGACAGCAGCGGCCCGGTCAGGGTGCCGAACAACGCGCGCAGCAGGGCATTGCCCGGCAGGTAGGCCGACATCCATGCGACAGGGTGGGTGACCGGCGGGGTGAACAGCAGGTTGAGCATCGCGGCATCGCGCCGCCAGACGGCCGGCAGCGGCCAGGCCAGGTGCCCGTGGGCGAAGATCCAGGCATCGAAATCGGCCATCTGCTCGTCGCGCGACAGGTTGTAGCCCGACAGCACCAGCCAGTGCCCCGCCCAGGTGAGCGCGACCAGCAGCAGCGCCAGGCCCCACACCGCCCGCCGGTCGATCCGCGCCAGCCGCCCCGCGCCCGCAGCCCCGATCCGTTGCCGCGCGATCAGCAGGCCCAGCAGCACCGCGCAATCGAACAGCAGCAGCCAGCGGTCTTGCAGCACCAGCAGCACCCGGGTGAGGTTGTTGGGCTGGCCCAGCCCCGCGGCGAACAGGCCGACCAGCACGACCAGGCTGGCCAGGATCAGCCGCCGCCCCGCCGTGCCATCGCCGTTCTGCCCTGCTGCCTCGTTCACACCGCGCCCCCGTGTCTGCGCGGCGACCATGCGGGGGCCGCCCGGCAAGGTCAAGCACACCACCTTTTAACCATTGCTTAGGCATTTTCCTTCACTTCCCGGCAAGGGCCCGTTGGGGGCCTGCCAGGCGGGGGGCTTATGGAACAGACGGGGCGCAACGGGGTGGGCGACACGGTCGATGTCGCGATCATCGGTGCCGGTCCGGCGGGGCTGACGGCGGGCTATCTGCTGACCAAGGCCGGCCTGACGGTGGCGGTGATCGAGAAAGACCCGCGCTATGTCGGCGGGATCAGCCGCACGGTGGAGCACGAGGGCTATCGCTTCGATATCGGCGGGCACCGTTTCTTTTCGAAAAGCGCGGCTGTGGTCGATCTGTGGAACGAGATCCTGCCGCACGATTTCATCGAACGCCCCCGGATGAGCCGGATCTATTACGAGGGCAAGTTCTACTCCTATCCGCTGCGCGCCTTCGAGGCGCTGGGCAACCTGGGGCTTGTCCGCAGCACGCTGTGCATGGCCAGCTTCGCCATGGCCAAGCTGTTCCCGCGCCGGCAGGTGAAGAGCTTCGAGGACTGGACGATCAACCAGTTCGGCGCGAAGCTCTACGGGATCTTCTTCAAGACCTATACCGAGAAGGTCTGGGGCATGCCCTGCGACGAAATGAGCGCCGACTGGGCCGCCCAGCGGATCAAGGGCCTGTCGCTGTGGGGCGCGGTGGTCGATGGGCTGAAGCGCAGCCTTGGCCTCAACAAGCGGCCCAACGACGGGATGCAGACCAAGACGCTGCTCGAAAGTTTCCGCTATCCGCGGCTCGGCCCGGGGATGATGTGGGACGCCGCGCGCGACCGGATCGTCGAAAGCGGGCGGGGCGAGGTGCTGATGGGCCACGTGCTGAAGCAGCTGGCCAGCGATGGCCAGGGCGGCTGGCGCCTGGCCGCGACCCATCCCGGCGGCGAACGGGTGATCCATGCCCGCCACGCCATTTCCTCGGCCCCGATGCGCGAGCTCGCCACCCGGCTGCATCCGCTGCCGCAGGCCGGGCTGGAGGCGCGGGCGCTGAAGTATCGTGATTTCCTGACCGTTGCGCTCAAGATCCGCAGCGACGATCTGTTCCCCGACAACTGGATCTACATCCACGATCCCAAGGTGAAGGTCGGGCGGATCCAGAACTTCCGCTCGTGGTCGCCCGAAATGGTGCCCGATCCCTCGGTCGCCTGCGTCGGCCTCGAATACTTCTGCTTCGAGGGCGACGGGCTGTGGTCGATGGCCAACGACGAGCTGATCGCACTCGCCACCCGCGAGATGGAGCTGCTCGGGCTGGTCAACGCCGAACAGGTGATCGGTGGCGCGGTGGTGCGGCAGGAAAAGGCCTATCCGGTCTATGACGAGGACTATGCCGCCAATGTCGCCGCGCTGCGCGCCGAGCTGGAGGGGCTCTACCCCAGCCTGCACCTGGTCGGCCGCAACGGCATGCACCGCTACAACAACCAGGACCACGCGATGATGACCGCGATGCTCAGCGTCGAGAACATCCTGGCCGAAGCCCGGATCTACGACGTCTGGTGCGTCAACGAGGATGCCGAATACCACGAGGCCGGGGCCGAAGGGGCCGACGCCGCGCTGCCGGCCCGGCCCAGCGCCGATCAGGCTGCCGCGCTCGCCTCGGTCCGTGCGGTGCCCGAACGGCTGGCCGACCGCCGCGCCGCCTGATGCTGGCCGCCGCGCCCCTCGACCGGTTGCTGGGCGCGACCCTGCCGCGCTACCTGCTGGCCAGCGTGGCCGCGCTGGCGGCCGACATGGGCTGTTTTCTGATCCTGCTGCGGCTGGGCCTGCCGCCGGCGCCGGCTTCGGCACTGGGCTATGGCCTGGGCATCGTCGCGCACTGGCTGCTGTCCAGCCGGGCGGTCTTTGCCGATCAGGTCGCGGCGCGCGGGGCGGGGCGCACCCGGCAAAAGGCGCTGTTCGTCGGTTCGGCCCTGATTGGCCTTGCCCTCACCACCATGGTGGTCGGCGCCGGGGCTGCCGCCGGGCTTGATCCGCGCCTTGCCAAGCTGGCGGCGGTGGCAGTCAGCTTTGCCGCAACCTGGCTGCTGCGCCAGCGGGTGGTCTTCGCGTGAACCGGCCGGCAGGGCGGGCATTGCTGCTGGTCTGGGCCGGCTGGAGCCTGACCTTGCTGGCGCTGGCGCTGCACCGGATCATCGCGCTGAACCCGGGTGATCCCGACGATTTCATGCGCCTGCTGCAAGTGCGCGACTGGCTGGCCGGGCAATCATGGTGGGATGTCCGCCAGTACCGGATGGACGCCCCGCTGGGGGCCGACATGCATTGGTCGCGGCTGGTCGATCTGCCGATCGCGGCGCTGCTGATGCCGCTGACCGCGCTGTTCGGCGCCGAAACCGGGGCCCGGATCGCGCTAAGCCTTGTGCCGCTGGGGCAATTGCTGCTGGCCATGGCGCTGGTCGCCCGGCTGCTGCGTAACCTTGGCGAGGATCGCTGGGCGCAGCTGGCCGGGGCCGGGCTGGTGCCGCTGTTCCCGCTGCTCACTTCCACCTTCATGCCACTGCGGATCGACCACCACGGCTGGCAGGCGATCGCCACGCTGTGGGCGCTGGCTGAAAGCCAACGGCGCGATGGCCGTGGCGCGGCGCGGGCCGGGCTGGCGGCGGCGCTGGGGCTGGCGATTTCGCTCGAAGGGCTGGCGCTTGCCGCCGGCCTTGCGGCCTTGCTCGGCTGGCGCTGGGTCGCCGCGCGCCAGGCCCACCTTGCGCCGTTTCTCGCCGCCCTGGCCGCCACCACGCTGGCGGCAACGCTGGCGACCCGGCCCGCTGCCCTGATCCATCCGGCCTGCGACGTGATCGGCTGGCCACATATTGCCGCCTTCGCGGCGGCGGCGGCGCTGGCCGCCTTGCTGCCGCGCCTGCCGGGGCAGGGCCAGCCGCTGGGGCGGGTGCTGGCGCTGGCCCCCGTCGGGCTGGTCGCGCTGGCGATCGTGCTGCCGGCGCTGGGGCCCTGCGCGGTCAATCCGTTCCACGGCCTCGATCCGCTGGTGAAGGCCTACTGGCTCGACAAGATCCCCGAAGGCCTCGGCATCCGGGCGCAGGAACCCAAGACCGTGGCGATGTTGCTGTGGACGCCGGTGCTGGTGCTGGCGGGCTGGATGCTCGCCCGGCGCAGTGGCCGGGGCACCGCCTGGGCCGAACCGGCGCTGCTGGCGCTGGCCGGCGCGGCGCTGTCGCTGCTGCTGATGCGGGCCGGGGTTACGGCGCAGCTGCTGACGGTGCCGTTCTCCGCCCTGCTGGTGCGCCATGCCATGCCCTGGGCACGCAGCCTCGCCCAGGCCGCCCCGCGCATCGTCGCGACGCTGGCGGTGCTGGGGTTGTCGACCCCGCTGCTGGTCACGGCCGGCGCCGCGCAGCTTTCGGCAGCCGCCCCCGGGCTGGCCGGGGCCACCGTTACCGGCGTCGCCATGCCGGCTGGCGGCTGCGACTATGGGGCGCTGGCCGCATTGCCGCCCGCCACGCTGTTCACCCCCTTCAACCCCGCGCCCGAGATCCTGGTGCGCACCCGGCACCGGGTGGTGATGGGTTCGTACCATCGTAACGGTGCCAAGATGCGCGAGGTGATCGAGGCGTTCAGCGGCGATCCGGCACAGGCCCGGACCGTGGTCCGCGCCAATCGCGCCGCCTATCTGGTGGCCTGCACCGCCGATCCCGAACTGGCGGTGCTCGCCAGCCGCCGGGGCGACAGCCTGGCCGCCGCGCTGCAGGCCGGCAAGGCGCCGGGCTGGCTGGAGCCGGTGCGGGGCTTCGCCGGGGCGCTGAAGGTCTACGCGGTGCGCTAGGCGGGCACGAATTTCAGCGCCACGCCGTTCATGCAATAGCGCTTGCCGGTGGGCTTGGGCCCGTCATCGAACACATGGCCCAGATGCCCGCCACAGCGGCTGCAGTGCACTTCGGTGCGGGGATAGCCCACCTCCCAGTCGGTGCTGGTGCCCACCGCGCCGGGCAGCGGCTTCCAGAAGCTGGGCCAGCCGGTGCCGCTTTCGTACTTGGTGGCGGCATCGAACAGCGGATTGCCATCGGCGGCGCAAACGAAGCGGCCCTTGCGGTGTTCCTTCAGCAAGGGCGAGGTGCCGGGATATTCGGTCGCCTTCTGGCGCAGCACGCGGAACTGTTCCGCCGTCAGCCGGCGGCGCCATTCGGCCTCAGGCAGGGTCAGCGGAAAGGGGCTGGCCAGCGCGGTTCCGGTGAACAGCGCGGCGGTAACGGTGGCTCCGGCGATCAGGCGGCGGCGGGTGAACATGGGCGTCTCCTTGCCCCCCAGTTCGCCATTATCCTGTCGCAGGTTTCACCTCAAGCGGCCGCGCGACGAAACAGCCAGCCGCGTTTCTTCTTCCCCCCCGCCGGGCCGCTCTTCATCACCCGGCTGCGGAACAGCCGCGCGCCAACCCGCACGAACAGGGCAACGCACAGCATCTGCCAGCCCAGCGCGACGGCGTGGGTCCACAGCGCCTCGTCGGTCGCGGCGCGGGCCAGCATCACGAAGGGCGAGCTGAAGGGAAAGATCGCCGCCCCCAGCTCGACCGCGCCGCCGGGCTTGGCCACCGCGAACGAGGCGACGAAGAAGACCAGCAGCTGCATCATCGTCGCCGGCATCGACAGGGTCTGCACCTCGCGCACCGTGGTCGCCATGGCGCCGATGGTCAGGAACACCGCGCCCAGCAGCAGATAGCCCATGGCGAAATAGACGATCCCCAGCGCAATGAACGCCGCCCAGCCCACCGCCGGCGGATCGAGCACCGGCATGCCGTGCCCGGTGACCAGCTGGGCCACTGCGAAGGTCAGGCCCCAGACGGCGATGCCCACCAGGCTGACCGCCAGCATGGCGAACAGCTTGCCCAGGAACACCGCGTCCATCGGGATGGCCGCGGCGAGGATCTCGATGATCTTGTTGGCCTTTTCCTCGACCAGGTTCGACATGACCATGCCGGCCAGCAGCATGATCAGCAGGAACAGCAGGGTCTGTGCGGCCTGCGCGGTCAGCACCCGGCCATGGCGGGTATCGACCGTGCTGGTCGCGGTGGGGGCCAGCGCGACCGGCGGATAGGCACTGGCGCCCTGGCCCAGCGCCTGCGCCGCAACCAGCGCCAGCGGGCCTTCGAGATATTCGATCCGCTCTTTCGGGCCCGTCAGCCGCGGGGCCGCCGGGGTGCCGCTGACCACGGCGGCAAGGTTCGCCCCCGGGGTCTTGAGCAGCGCGGCGGGATCGGCGCTTTCGCCCGGCGCCAGCCGCTTCAGCACCACCAGTTCGGGCATGGCGCCGCCCAGATGGGGCTTCAGCGCCAGATCGGCGGCGATCATCTTTTCGGCATCAGGCGCGGTCATCACCAGGCCGATGCTGGCGCGGCTGACGCTGGCCTGCACCTTGGCGCCCACCCCGCCGGCCAGGGCGCCGACCACCAGCGGGAACAGCGGGCCAAGCAGAAAGAAGACGAAACTGCGGCTGAGCAGGATCGCGAAGAAATCGCGGCGGGCGATCACCGCCGCCGCCGCCAGGGTCGAAAGCCGCCCGCCCGAAGTGTTCCCGGTCATCAGCGTGCCCCCTCTTCACCATTGCCTTCGGCAAGTGCCCGCGCCGCCGCCTCGCCAGCGATGGCGACAAAGGCGTCGTGCAGCCCGGCGCGCTCGATCGACAGCGAGAGGATCCCCGCATTGCCCTCGATCAGCGCGCGCAGCAGCGGTTCGACCCCGCTTTCGGGCAGCGAAAACAGCCACGGCCGCCCCTCGCGCCGGGCATCGGCGGGCAGCGCGGCGCGCCACGGGCCATCTTCCTCGGCGGTTTCGAGCCGCACCTGCGGGCGAATCCGGTCGCGCGCGACATCGACCGGGCCGGCGAACGGCACCTTGCCCCCGGCGATGATCGCCACTTCGTCGCAC
>JAFECL010000043.1:5135-21546 GCA_018242165.1 Pseudomonadota bacterium | reverse complement strand
GGCCGAGGCGAGCGGCCTGTCGCGCGCGCGGGTGCAGGCCCTGCTCGGCGAGGGGCGGGTACGGCTGGCCGGGCGGCCAGTCGACCAGCCCTCGCTCAAGGTCGCCGAGGGGACGGCCTATGAGATTGCCGTTCCCGCCGCCGCGCCGGCCGAGGCGCAGGCCCAGGATATCCCGCTGGCGATCATCTTTGAGGACGCGCACCTGCTGGTGGTCGACAAGCCCGCCGGGCTGGTGGTCCATCCTGCCGCCGGCAACCTTGACGGCACGCTGGTCAACGCGCTGCTGCACCATTGCGCCGGCCAGCTGTCCGGGATCGGCGGGGTGGCCCGGCCGGGGATCGTCCACCGCATCGACAAGGATACCTCTGGCCTTTTGGTGGTGGCGAAAAGCGATGCCGCGCACGAAGGGCTGGCGGCGCAATTTGCCGCGCACAGCATCGAGCGGACCTATCGCGCGCTGGTTGGCGGGGCACCGCAGCCGGCCAGCGGCACCGTTTCGGCCCGGATCGGGCGCAGCGATGCCAACCGCAAGAAGATGGCCCTGGTGGGCGAGACCCGCGGCAAGCATGCGGTAACCCATTACGCCACGCTGGAGCGGCTCGGCCCGGCCAGCCTGGTCGAATGCCGGCTGGAAACCGGGCGCACCCACCAGGTGCGCGTTCACATGGCGTCAATCGGCCATGCGCTATTGGGCGATCCGCTCTATGGCCACGACCCCAAGGCGCTGCGCGCGCTGCTTCACCAGCTTGGCTTTCGGCGGCAGGCGCTGCACGCCGCGTCGCTGGGCTTCATCCACCCCCTGTCGGGCGAGCGGCTGGCTTTTGCCAGCCCGCTGCCGGCCGACTTCTCGGCGCTGCTGGAGGAACTGCGCGACAAAAGCTGACCTATCGTGCTATGAGCGAATCCCATGTGGCCACCATCGCGGATGCCTGTCAGGGTCCGCCCAGGTGCGTCGACGCTGAAAAGGATCCGAGTGCCATGACCAGAGAGAGCAATCTGCCGGCGTTGTCGCCAGCGGGCGGTGAGGCCGGCCTCAACCGCTATCTCGCTGAAATCCGCAAGTTTCCGGTACTGACCGCCGAGCAGGAATATATGCTCGCCAAGCGCTATGCCGAACACGGCGACCCCGATGCCGCCAAGCAGCTGGTGACCAGCCACCTGCGCCTCGTCGCCAAGATCGCGATGGGCTATCGCGGCTATGGCCTGCCGGTGTCGGAACTGATCGCCGAGGGCAATATCGGCCTGATGCAGGGGGTGAAGAAATTCGAGGCCGATCGCGGCTTCCGCCTCGCCACCTATGCGATGTGGTGGATCAAGGCGAGCATCCAGGAATTCATCCTGCGCAGCTGGAGCCTGGTCAAGATCGGCACCACCGCCGCGCAGAAGAAGCTGTTCTTCAACCTCAAGCGGATGAAGAAGAACCTCGACGCCTACGAGGATACCGACCTTCACCCCGACGACGTGAAGAAGATCGCCACCGACCTCGGCGTTTCCGAGGCCGAGGTGGTCAGCATGAACCGGCGGATGATGCAGGGTGGCGACGCCAGCCTCAATGTCAGCCTCAACGCCGAGGGCGAGGGCCAGTGGCAGGACCTGCTGGCCGATGACGATGCCCTGCAGGATGAAGTGGTGGCCAATGCCCAGGAAGCTCACTGGCGCCACGCGCTGCTGGCCGAGGCGATGCAGGGGCTTAACGAGCGCGAGCGCGAGATCCTGTTCCAGCGCCGGCTGGTCGATGAGCCCAAGACGCTGGAAGAGCTGAGCCAGCTTTACAACGTCAGCCGCGAGCGGGTCCGCCAGATCGAGGTCCGGGCCTTCGAAAAGCTGCAGGCGGCGATGCAGAAGATCGCCGGCGAGCGCAAACTGCTCAGCGCGGCCTGATCGGGCAAGCGGGGCAGGGGGCGGGTGCAATTGCCCGCTTCCCTTTCCCCCACCTTTCCCGTTAGGCTGGGCGCCGATGCGTCGCTTCTTCGGTTTCCGCGCTCCGCCCGGCCGGCATGGCTGGCTGTTCCGTGCCAGCTGGGCGCTGGGCGCGGGGTGCCTGTGGTTCGTCGTGCTCTCGGTCGGCTGGGTGATGGTCTACCGGGTGGTGCCGCCGCCGGTCACACTGACCATGATCATCGACCGCAATGGCTTCGACAAGGACTGGACTCCGCTCTCGCGGATCGACCGCAGCATGGTCGACGCGGTTATCGCGGGTGAGGACGGGCGGTTCTGCCAGCACCACGGCTTTGACAAGGCCGGGATCGAATTCGCGCTGAAGCGCAACGTCAACGGCGGGCGGCTGCGGGGCGGCAGCACGATCAGCCAGCAGACCGCCAAGAATGCCTTCCTGTGGCAAGGCACCGGCTGGACCCGCTATGCCCGCAAGGCGCTGGAGACCTGGTACACCGTGCTGATCGAGGCCCTGTGGCCCAAGCGGCGGATCATGGAGGTCTATCTCAACGTCGCCGAGACCGGGGTGGGCACCTATGGGGTCGAGGCGGCGGCGCAGCGCTATTACGGCCACTCTGCTGCACACCTCTCCCAGATCGAGGCCGCGCGGATCGCCGCCGCGCTGCCGGCGCCCAAGCGGCGCGAGGTGGTTGACCCTGCCGGCTTTACCCGCCGCCACGGCAATTCGATCGCCGCGCGCGGCCGGGTGGTGCGCAACGGCGAACTCGATTCCTGCGTCTACGACTGAACCAGCCAGGGCGAAGGACCAACGAAAAGGGGCGCCGTTACCGGCGCCCCTTCGCGTTTGAGCCCTGACGCTTCGCTTAGAAGTCGAAGCGCACGCCCGCGCGGATCGCGTAGAGCGAGTTGCGCGCCTGACCGACGGTGGTCTTCGGGGCCGAGTAGACCGAGTAGACATAGGCCGGGCAGGTCTGGGCACTGCTCGCCGCCGCGGTCTGGCAGGCGACACGCACCACGCTCTGGCTGCCGCCAAAGTCCTGATAGGTGCCCCAGTTGCGGTTGAGCAGGTTGAGGAAGTTCTCGATCCCGAACAGCGCGGTGATCTTGCTGCCATGGAAGAAGGGCAGCTGCTGCGCGAAGTTCAGGTCAACCTTGTTGTACCACGGGCCGGTGAAGCTGTTCTTCGGGGCGATCTGGCCCTGATACTTGCTCAGCGAGGTCCCGTTGACCAGCGCCTGCACCGAGGCCAGCGTGGCGGCATCGGCGAAGATCACGTTGCCATACTGGGTCAGCGTGCCGGCGACACCCTGGGTGGTCGAGGCATTGGTGACCGGGGTCAGGCTGAAGTTCGGCACGTAGAACAGGTGCGAGCTGGTGTTCAGCGCCGTGCCGAACACCGCAGCGCGGCCACCGACCGAGCCATTGTCGAACATGGTGATCGAGAAGGGCTGGCCCGAACGCAGTTCCCAGTTGATCCCGAACCGGGTGTCGTTGTCACCAAAGAACTTGTGGTGGAAGTTCAGGGTGGCGCGGATGGTGTGGGTAACCTCGAACACCGAGCGGCCATAGTCACCGCCCGAATTGGGGTTCGAGGTCGGGATCGAGTAGGCGCTCGACACGGTCGAGCTGGTCAGCACGCCCGAGACGTCCTTGACGTCCTGGTGGGTGTACGAAGCGCTGACGTCGAGGTCGCGGAAGGTCTTGTTGGCCCCCAGCGCCCAGACGATCGCCCGGCCCTGCGTGGTGTTGGTCAGCTGCATGTCGTAGTTGCCGCCCGGGGCAGCACCGCCGACATTGCCGCCGTAGCGGGCACGCCCGTCGGGCGCGACCTGGACCACCCCGAGCGAGGCCCCGGCAGTGCCGATCAGCGGCTGGGCGCGCAGGTCGGTCCAGCGGATCGCCTGCTGGGCCTTCGAGTAAAGCGCGTCGGCACGGAAGGTCCAGCCATCGCCCAGGTGGAAGCGGGTGAGGTCCGGGCGCCAGTTGGCCGACAGGTTGTACTTCCACTGCGCCGGCAGCTTGAACTTGGGATCAAGCGAGTTGGTCAGCGCGTTGGCGGCGACGCCGGCGTTGCCGGTCAGGTAGGCGGTGACAGCGCCCGGCACCGAGCCGCCGGTCACGCCGTTCAGCGCCGCGGCGCAGACCGCCGCCGGGACAATCACGGTCGGGTTGTTGCGATCCTGGCAGCCGCCGGCCTTGGTCGGGTCACGCAGGATGTCGATCGAGGTGATCGTCGCCCCGGTGGCATTGATCGCCGCGCCGCTGTTCGAGAAGTTGTTCGACAGGAACACGTCCGACAGGCCGCCGGCGAAGAGGCCGACGCCGCCCGAGATCCGCAGATCCGGCTTGGCCGCCCAGTTGAAGCCGATGCGCGGCTGGACCTTGTAGCGGCCATTGAGGGTCGCGGTGTTGGTCAGCCCCGGATAGAGCGTGGCATAGCGGTTGACGAAGTTCTGGTTGAGCGCGATCGACTTGTCACCATCGTAGAGGTCGATGCGGACGCCGCCGTTGATCGTCAGCTGGGTGCTCGGCTTCCAGGTATCCTGCAGGCCCAGCGTGTTCACATTGTACGACCAGTCGACATAGCCGTCGTTCTTGTTGCCGGTGGTGGTGCTGGTCAGCACGTATTCGGTGGCATTGCGCGCGGTGAAGTCGGCGATCGAGTCGAAGTAGAGCGCGCCGCTGCCGCCGCCGGTCGAGCCGGCCGAAACCGAGCCGCCGCCGAACACGAACAGGTTGTAGAGGTTGGTGTGGAAGTGGTCGTATTCCATCTTCAGCGTGTGCGTGCCGAGCTTCAGCTGGGCATTGGTGCTGACGGTCAGCTGGCGGTTGTTGAACTTGTTCGCCTGACGCGGGGTATCGGGCCCCATGCGGACGATCGGCGTGCCGGTCGAGCACAGGGTCGCGCCCGAGGCCGGGTAGTTGCCGCCCAGGCTGGTCGGATCAAGGCAGACCGCCATCTGCGCGAAGTCGGTCCCGAAGAACGGATCCTGGCCGCGGCGGTAGAACTTGTAGGCAACGCGCGCTTCGGTCGAGAAGTTGCTGGTCCACTGCGAGTTCAGCTGGCCCGAGAAGGCGTTGTTGAACTCGGTCAGCTGGTAAAGGTTCGACTGCAGCTGGATGTAGGGAGTCGAGGTGCTGCTGCTGCCGGTGGCCGCGCCGGTGGCGAAGTTGGGCAGGGCGTTCTCGTGGTGGATCCACGACACGCTGAGGCGCTGGCCATCGGTGATGTTCCAGTCCAGCTTGGCCGAGAGCTTCTTGTCCTTTTCGGCCAGCGCCGAAGGAACGTTGCCGACGTTGTACTTGTCGTAGCCGGCCGTGTTGAACACGTTGATCACGCTGTCGACCTGCGCCTGGGTCAGGTTGGGAACCAGGTTGGCCGCGCCCGAACCCTGTACGCCGAAGGTGTTCGCCGCGCCTTCGGTCAGCTTTTCATAGGCCACCGAGAAGAACAGCTTGTTGCGGATCAGCGGGCCCGAGATGCTGCCGCCGAAGTTGGTGAAGTTGAGGATGGTCGACTTGCCAACGGCATAGTTGTCACCCAGCACGCCGCGGTTGTCGCGGGTCAGCGAGCCGGTCAGGCTGGGCCCACCCCAGTCGCCGAAAGCGGTGACATGCAGCTTGTTGGTGCCCGACTTGAGCACGACGTTGACCGCGCCGCCCTGGAAGTTGCCTTCCGAAATGTCGAACGGTGCCGCCTTGACGGTCAGCTGGTCGATCGCCTCGATCGAGACGATGCCGCGGGTCGAGGGCAGGCCGCCGTAGTTGAGGCCGAAGCTGTCCTGCATCTGCACGCCGTCGACCGAGAAGCGCTGGGTGCGGATGTTGCCACCGGCGATCGAGACACCGCCAACGTTGGCGTTATAGCCCGACAGGAGGTCGCGGCGGACGATGTCGCGCACGTCGCGGCGGGCCGAGACGATGTTGGCGATGTCGGCAGCCTTGAAGGAGGTCTGCGAGCTGGTCACCAGCGCGCGCGAGCCCTTGGTGGCGGCCCCGGTCACGACGATTTCGTGCTGGCTCATCTGCACCGGGAGGGCCAGGGCTTCACCGACCTGCAGCGAGAGGCCGTCGATCGTTTCGGGCGAGAAGCCGTTGGCTTCGATCTTCACCGCATAGGGGCCGCCGACGCGCAGGCCGCGCAGCGCATAGGTGCCGCTGGCATCGGTGGTGGTGGTGGCGCGGGTGCCCGAGGGGGTGTGGACCACGGTGACCTTGGCGCCGCTGACCGGCTTGCCACCGTCGCTCGTCACCTGGCCGGTGACCGCCGAAGTGGTTTCCTGAGCATAGGCGGGCGTGGCAACCGCCGCGGCCAGAGCAATCGAGCTGACGGCCAGCGCCGACAGGTGCAGATGACGCATAATGATACCCCCAAAAGTGGTTTGCCCCGGCGTGCCCGAATCGCGCGGCGAATCGAGTCGGCAAGGATGCAGTGGCGGTCCATAGCCGAAGGACCGCGCCTTCCTAAACAGCGGTTTGTGACAAAGCCGGGACGTCTCGGGCAAGGCTGTGGGTAACCCGGCGGAAGCTGGCAATAATATTCCGAGGGGCGTGGGCGTGGTGAAATAATGTGGCAAATTTCCCGGTAGCACTGGGCCGGGGCGGGCAATATCGCCGGAAGTGCGTGGCGGAATCTTGCTGCGCTGCGGCATTTGTGCAACGCCGGGGCCCGCCAGCCCGGGGCCGATCCGGGCGAACCAGACCTCTGAAGCGGGAAGCAGCATGGCGCACGACCACCCGGGCCACGATCATCACGGCCACGGACACCACGACCATCACGGCCACGCGCATCATCACGGGCACCACCATGGGCATGGTCATAGTCATGGGCACGGGCATTCGCACGGGCATGGCCACCACGGCCACCATCACCACCATGCCCCGGTCGCCGGACACGGGCTCGCCTTTGCGGTGGCGGTGGGGCTGAACCTGCTGCTGGTCTGCGCCCAGGTTGCCGCCGGGGTGCTGGGCCATTCGACCGCGCTGCTGGCCGACGCCGGGCACAATTTCTCCGACGTGCTGTCGCTGCTGCTTGCGTGGGGCGCCAACCGGCTGGCCACCCGTCCGCCCACCGGCCGCTTCACCTATGGCTGGAAGGGTTCGTCGATCCTCGCGGCGCTGGCCAATGCCGCGCTGCTGTGGGTGGCGCTGGGCGCGATCCTGATCGAAACGGTGCGCCAGTTCGCCCAGCCCCAGCCGGTGGCCGCGCCGCTGGTCATGGCCGTGGCCGGTGCGGGGATCGTGATCAACGCCCTGTCGGCTGCGCTGTTCATGCGCGGCGCGAAGGAAGACCTGAACCTGCGCGCGGCTTTCCAGCACCTCATGGCCGATGCGGCGGTGTCGTTCGGGGTGGTGCTGGCCGGGGCGGTGGTGTGGCGCACCGGGGCCGACTGGGTCGATCCCGCCACCAGCCTGATCATCACGGTGCTGATCGGCTGGGGCAGCTGGGGCCTGCTGCGCGAGGCGGTGCGGCTGGCGCTGCAGGCGGTGCCCGAGGGCATCGATCAGGGCGCGGTGCGCGACTATATTGCCGAACAGGGCGGGGTGGGGGCGGTGCATGACCTGCACATCTGGCCGATGAGCACCACCGAAACCGCGCTGACCGCTCACCTCACCATGCCTGCCGGCCACCCCGGCGATCCCTTCCTGCACGATCTGGCGCGCGGGCTGGAAAGCCGCTTCGGCATCGGCCACGCCACCTTCCAGGTCGAAACCGGCGATGCGCATGATTGCGCGCTCCATCCCGAGGGGGTGGTGTGAGCAAGGCGACGCGGCTCGATCGCCGCGCCCTGATCCGCCTGTCTGCCGGGGCGCCGGACGAGGATCCGCGCGCCTTCCTGCAGGCGCTGGTCACCAATGACGTGGTCGCCGGCCCGCTGCCGTGCTGGGCGGCGCTGCTGACCGCGCAGGGCAAGGTAGTGGCCGATTTCCTGGTCTGGGCCGAAGGTGCCGACCTCCTGCTCGATGTCGAGGCCGCAGCGGCGGAAATGCTGGCCAAGCGGCTCGCGCCCTACCGCTTGCGGCGCAAGATCGTGATCGCGGCGGAACCGGCGCTGGCGGTCCACTGGTCGGCCGGCGAAGTGGCGGGGGCCGGGCCCGATCCGCGCCTGTCCGCGCTCGGCTGGCGCTGGCTGGCACCGGTGGATGAAGGCCCCTCCGCCGATGCCGGCTGGCTGGCCCACCGGCTGGCGCTGGGGGTTTGCGAGGGCGCGGCGGAACTGGCCGACCTGTTGTGGCTCGAATGCAACGCGGCCGAACTGAACGGGGTCTCGTTCACCAAGGGCTGCTATGTCGGACAGGAAAATACCGCGCGGATGAACTGGCGGCAGAAGGTCAACCGCCGGCTGGTGGTGGTGCCGCTGGATGCGAGCGACCCCGCCCGCCAGCGAGCCGACTATCCCGAGCTGGGCCTGGCGGTCGACCATCGCCGGGTCGAGGATATCGCCGCCGGCCAGTTGCCCGCCTGGCTTCAGTCGGCCTGAGCCGTCGCGCCAATCCCCGCTTCGGCCTTGGCGCGCTCGGCAAGATCGGCGGCAACCTCGCGCACCGCATCGCGTTTCAGCCCAAGGGTGGCGGCCAGCGGCGCGCCCAGCAGCGCATCGCCCAGCGCCATCAGCACCATTGCCTGGGTGATCGGGCGCAACTTTTCCGCGCCCAGATCGGCCAGGTGATCGACCAGATCGTGGATCGAGCCGAAAATCGGATCGAGCGCGTCCTCGTTGCCCGACAGCAGCATCCAGGTCGCCAGCGCGCCGCCGCCCTGGCTGCCAAAGGCGTCGAACACCAGATCGACCACGTCACGCTGGCTGGCCGCACCCGAATGGGTGGCGCGGATCGTTGCCTCGATCTTGTCGCAGATCGTCACCGCGTGATGTTCGGCCAGTGCCTTCTGCAACCCGGCGGCCGAGCCGAAGTGGTGCAGCAGGTTGGCATGAGTCCGCCCGATCCGCGCCGCCACGGCCTTCAGCGTGACGGCCTGCGGGCCCAGTTCGATCAGCAGGTCGCGGGCCGCCTCAAGCGCGGCCAGCCGGCTTTCCTCGTGGCTGAGACGTTTCCTTATTGACACGAGTGTTAATTACCTTATGTTCGGGCTCATGTCCAGCACCGCCCCCCTCGCGCACGACTACACCGCTGCGCCGCAAACCGCCACCCCGTCCGACCTGGCGATCGTCCCGCGTGATCTGCGCTTTCTGCGCGGTGCCGGCACCAGCCGCTGGTGGATCAAGGACGATCCGGTGGCCAGCGCCTGGTTCATTGCCCTCTCGGCCACGTTCCCGCGTGGCGAGGCGATGTTCATCGAGGCGGTGAAGGCCCATCGCGAGGGTACGCCGCCCAAGCTGGAGGAAGAGATCCGCGCCTTCGTCAAGCAGGAGATCAACCACACCCGCGAGCATATCGTCTTCAACAAGGCGGCGGCGGATGCGGGCTGCGACCTGTCGCGGATCGATGCCCGGCTTGAGCAGATCATGGCGATGATCCGCGAGCGCCCGCCGATCGTCAATCTCGCCGCGACCATCGCGCTGGAGCACTATACCGCGATGATGGCGCACGAATTCCTCGCCAACCCGCAGCACTTCAAGGATGCCGATCCGGTGGTTGCGGCGATGTGGCGCTGGCACGCGATCGAGGAAGTGGAGCACAAGGGCGTCGCCTTCGACACCTGGCTCCATGCCACCCGCGACTGGAGCCGGTGGAAGCGCTGGCGGCTCAAATCGACCATGATGATGGTGATCACCATCAACTTCATCCGCAACCGCTGGGTCGATACGCTTGACCTGCTGGCGCAGGATGGCCGCAAGGGCTGGCGAGTGAAGGCCAGGCTGGCGTGGTACCTGTTCGGCACGCCCGGCGTGCTGCGCAAGATCGTGCCGGCCTGGGTGGCCTATTTCATGCCGGGCTTTCACCCGTGGCAGCACGACGATCGCAGCCTGATCGCCGGCGCCGCGAAGGAACTGGCCGCCGCCGGGTTCTGAGGGAAGGGTTGTTGGAGTCGCGTGCTCGCGCAAGCGCGGACACCACTCGCTCCGGAGTCCTGGTCTGGTGTTCGCGGCTGACGCCGCGAACCGGACACCACCCACCCTGCCTCCCCACCCGACGCCCATTAGGGTAATCCTAGATTATGGGGGTCGGGTGGGGAGGCGGGGCGGGTGGTGCCCGGTTGCCCCAATGGGCAACACGCATAATCCTACGCCGCGCGGCGCATGTCGCCACCGCTGTCATCACCGTTCTGAGGCGCGGCAAGGTCCAGCGTGAAGCGTGCCGCTGCCACCTCGCCGCCGCGTGCGCGCGAGGTCAGCATGGCATCGCCCACCCGACGGAACCCCAGCCGGGCCAGCACCCGGCCCGAGGCGGGATTGTCGGCAAAGTGGTGCGCGGCGATCCGCCGATAGCCCAGCGCCTGGGCCATCGCCAGCACGCCGCGGCCCGCCTCGGTGGCATAGCCGCGGCCCCAGTGCGCCTCAGCCAGCCAGTAACCCAGCTCGGCATCGGCGCCGGCATCGCGCGGAGCAATCAGCCCGATGCAGCCCAGCAGCTGCGGCCCGCCGGGGGCATCCGGACGGGTAACCAGCAGTTCGGGGAACCACGGGTTGTGCGGCTGCCCGGCGAACCATGCGGCATCCTCGGGGCGATAGGGCCACGGCACCTGGGCAAGGTTGCGCGCCACCGCCTCGCTCACTGCGGCGTGGATCGCCCCGGCATCCTCGGGCCAGATCGGGCGCAGGAACAGCCGCTGGCTGCGGAAAAACATCACAAATCCCTCCATTCCGGCCCCGCCACCCAGCCCCTAGGCAGGGCAGATGACAGGCCGATGAACCAGGCCGAACCCCGCGACGAAGCGTGGCGGAACGGCGGCGGGAGGGAGATATGGAAAGAGGGAGACGGGCGGGCCCCTCTCCCTCATTCGGCCGGATCAGCTCCGGCGGGGCCATCCCGTCAAGGATGGCCCTTTAGCGACCATCCGGTTATTCGGCGGCTTCGGCAGCCATATCGACCGACACGTACTTGCGGCCGAGTTTGCCGGCGTGGAATCGCACGCGGCCCGCCGAAAGGGCGAACAGGGTGTGATCCTTGCCCATGCCGACATTGGCGCCGGCATAGACGCGGGTGCCGCGCTGGCGGATGATGATGTTGCCGCCGACCACTTCCTGGCCGCCGAACTTCTTCACGCCCAGGCGCCGGCCTTCCGAATCGCGACCGTTACGCGACGAGCCGCCTGCTTTCTTGTGTGCCATGGATCAGATTCCTTCGAACTTACTCGGCGGCCGCTTCGGGAGCAGCATCAGCCTTCTTGGCGGCGGCCTTCTTGGCCGGCTTGGCGCCTTCGGCACCCACGGCCAGGATCCGCAGCAGGGTCATCTGCTGGCGGTGGCCGTTGCGGCGGCGATAGTTGTGCCGGCGGCGCTTCTTGAAGACGATCACCTTCTCGCTCTTCGCCTGGGCGATGATCTCGGCCGAGACCACCACACCCTTGGCGTCGGCGACCTGACCGCCGTCACCAGCCAGCAGGACATCGCCCAGCGTGATCTTCTCGCCGGCTTCACCCGCCAGCTTTTCGACCGCGATCTTGTCTCCGGCGGCAACCCGGTACTGCTTGCCGCCCGTACGCACCACTGCGAACATGATACCTATCCAATCAAACTGCGCCTGTACGCACCGCCGTGTGGATCGATCCCGATTCGCCCGGCAATACGCCAGCCATCCCGCACGGGGCGGGGGCTGGAAGAAGGGTGGCCCCTAGTCGAAGGGGGGCGGCCTGTCAATCTGGCCAAGGGCGGCGCGGGGCAGGTTTTTCGCTGCGTGGGGCGCTGGCGCGCGGCCCCGGCCGTGCTATGGGCGGGCCATGCGGTTACCTCGCCTGCCGATCAAACCATGTATCGCGCTTCCCGCCCTGTTGCTGGCCGGGTGCGGCACCAGCCATGGCTATCCCAGCCTGGCCCAGCGCCCGGTCGAGCGAATCACCCTGGCGGTGCCACCCGCGCCGCCGGCACCGCCTGCGCCGGCCCCCATGCCGTCCGATCTGCAGGGCAAGGCAGCCGCGCTGCTCGACGCCGTGCGCGCCGCCCATGCCACCTTCGCCACGCTCGATGCCCGGCTCAAGACCGGGACAGGCGGGGCCGATACCGCGCTGGGCCAGCTCGAGGCGGCGCGGGGCGTCACCTCCAGCCGCGTCGCCGATGTCGAGGCGCTCTACACCGCCGACCGGGTCGCTCATGCCGCCGAGGATGGCGCGGCGGGCGAGGGGGCGCCGCTGCGTCCGGCTGCCGTGCTGCTGGCCGCTGTGCGGGCCCAGGCGCTGGCGCTGCTGGCTGAAGAGGATGCCGCGCTGGCGAAACGGATGGCGCCTTCGAACTAGCCCCAGCGGGCCAGATCGGCGTGGTCTTCGGCGCGCGGCTCGATCCAGTGCCACGCGCCACCCCGGCGCTCACGCTTCCAGAACCACGAATCGCTTTTCAGGTGGTCCATCGCGTAATCGGCGGCGGCGAAGGCGTCGCGGCGGTGGCGGGCGGCGGCGCAGACCAGCACGATCGGCTCGCCCGGTTGCATCATCCCGCTGCGGTGGAGAATCAGCAGGCCGGCCAGCGGCCAGCGGGCCATGGTCGTTTCGGCCAATGCGCGCATCCCCGGCAGGGTCAGCGGCTCGTAATGCTTGAGCTCCAGCGCCTCGACCCCTTCGCCGGCGCGGACCTGGCCGAGGAAGCTGACCACGCCGCCCGCTGCCTCATGGGCGCGGGCGAAGGTGCCGATTTCCGCGGAGGGGTCGAAGGGTTCGGTCGCGAGGCGGACGTCAGCGGCCATCTCAGCCTCCGCTGACGGGTGGCAGGAAGGCCAGTTCGTCGCCCTCCGCCAGCACCAGCCCGTCACGCTCCACCAGCGTGCCGTTCAGTGCCAGCCGCACCTTGCGGGCCTGCAGCGCTTCGGCCAGTGCCGGTTCCAGCCCGGCCAGCAGGTCTGCCAGCGGCCCCGCGGCAACCGGGCGTTCGGCGGCCCCGGCCAGGTCTTCCAGCCGCCCGAGGAACACCAGCCGGGCCATGCTCAGCCGCCGGTGACCGACATGTGGCGGGCCAGCGCCGGGGCCTGGCCAGCCGCATCGATGCGGAAATGGTGGCGCAGCGGCTTGATCCGCATAGCCGTATCCAGCGCTTCGGCCAGCGCCGTGTCGGGGTCGGGCGCGCGCAGGGCGGCGCGCAGGTCCACCTGTTCGGTGCCACCCAGGCAGGCGTAAAGCTGCCCGGTGGTGGTGATCCGCACCCGGTTGCAGCCATCGCAGAAATTGCTGGTCAGGGGCGTGATGAAGCCCAGCCGCCCGCCGGTCTCCGCCACCCGCACATAGCGTGCCGGCCCGCCCGAACGGTGTGGATCGTCGGTAAGGGTAAAGCGCTGCTCGAGCGCGGCGCGCACCGTGGTCAGCGGCAGGTAGTGGTCAAACCGGTCTTCCTCCACCTCGCCCAGCGGCATCACCTCGATCAGGGTCAGTTCCAGCCCCTGGCCATGGGCCCACGCAATCAGCGCGGGGATCTCGTCCTCGTTCACGCCTTTCAGCGCCACGGTATTGAGCTTCACCGCCAGCCCGGCGGCGCGCGCGGCGGCGATCCCTTCCAGCACGGCGGGCAGCTGATCGCGCCGGGCCAGCCTGGTGAAGGTGTCCCGGTCGAGCGTGTCGAGCGAGACGTTCACCCGCCGCACCCCTGCCTCGAACAGCGGCGCGGCGAATTCCGCCAGCCGGGTGCCATTGGTGGTAAGGGTCAGTTCCTCCAGCCCGTCACCCAGCTTGCGGCCCAGCGCCTGGACCAGCTCGATCATGTCGCGCCGGCCCAGCGGCTCGCCCCCGGTCAGGCGGATCTTGGTCACGCCCCGGGCGATGAAGCCCAGCGCCAGCCGGTGCAGCTCCTCCAGGCTCAGCACTTCGGCCTTGGGCAGGAAGCGCTGGCGTTCGGGCATGCAATAGGTGCAGCGCAGATCACAGCGGTCGGTCACCGACAGGCGCAGATAGGTGATCCTGCGCTGGAACTGATCGATGAGCGGGGCAGGGGACATGGCGCTAGGTTAGCACGGCGGCGGTGGCGGCGCCATCGGCCTCGATCACCTGCCCGGTCACCGCCGGTGCGGTGTCCAGCCAGCGGGCCAGCTCTTCGGCTGCCGCGCCGCTGCTTTCCACCGCGTTGATCCGCAGCGGGGCATGGGCCCGGGCCAGCGATTGCACCGCCGCCAGCCGCCAGCCGCGATGCTCGTGCCCGGCGGGGGCGAAGATCAGGGTCAGCGCACCTTCGTCGGGTAGCGCGGCTTCGATCAGCGGCAGGTGATGGGCGTGGAACCGCGCCGCTGCCGCCAGCGGCGCCTCGGGCAGGTCGGCCACGGCCAGCGCGGGCATCAGCGGCGCTCGCGCGTCAGGGTCATGCCGATTTCCTCGCCGCGTTCGGCAATCGCCAGCTTGACGATCTTGACGCTGACCGCCTCGACCCGCTCGTCCTGCAGGAACAGCGTTTCGCAGATATGGTCGGCCACGGCCTCGATCAGGGTGAAATGCACGCCTTCGGGCAGGGCCCTGGTCGCGGCGTGCTTCAGGTCCATGTAGTTCTTGCTCGCGGCCAGCGGCGTATCGGGCAGATAGCGCGGCGCCGGCTTCAGCTTCACCGCGATGGTGAAGCGCAGCGGCTGGGGGCGGCCGGTCTCTTCCGAATAGATCCCGGTCAGCACGTCGGCTTCGAAATGGGCCAGCTCGAGGGTCAGCGAATCGGTCATGGGGCCTCTTACTCCGGATTGCTCCAGCGCGCGAAGATCGCGGTGGGGAGCAGCCGGGCACTATCGCCTGCCTCGCGCACCGCCAGATCGCCGTGTTCGATTTGGCCGGGCAGGCCGGCAAAGGCCTCGTCCAGCAGGCCGGCCAGCGCCAGGCTGCTCATCCGCACGGCATAGACCGTCAGGAACAGGAAGCGGCTGTTGGCGTCCAGCAGGCGTCGGCAATCGGCCACCAGCGCCGGGAGGTGTTCCTCCAGCCGCCAGACCTCGCCCTCGGGCCCGCGTCCGAACTTGGGCGGATCGAGGATGATCCCGTCGTAACGCTTGCCGCGCCGCACTTCGCGCGCGGCGAACTTGGCCGCATCGTCGACCAGCCAGCGGATCGGGCGATCTTCCATGCCGGACAGCGCCGCATTGGCCCGCGCCTGGGCGACCGATTTCTTGCTGGCATCCACGTGAGTCACCGGGCCGTGGCCCGACAGCGCCAGGGTGCCCACCCCGGTATAGCCGAACAGGTTCAGCGTGGTGGCATCCTCGCGCCCGGCCAGCATGGCCCCCATCCAGTCCCACACCGGGGCCATGTCGGGAAAGAAGCCAAGGTGGCGGAAGGGGGTGCATTGCGCGGTGAAGCGCACCTCGTTCCAGGCCAGCGGCCAGCCACCCTGCGGCACCGGCCGGCTGAACACCCAGCGCCCGCCGCCATCCTCGTCGGCGCCGGGCACGAATTCACCATCGGCTGCCCAGTCGGCCAGCCGGGGCTGCCACAGCGCCTGCCCCTCGGGGCGGATGAAGCGGTGCGGGCCATAGGCCTCCAGCTTGCGCCCGTGGCCGCTGTCGATCAGGGCATAGTCCCCCCACCCCGCGCCGGCGAGCAGCTGCGGCTGGAGGACCAGGCTGGCCATCAGGCTTTCGGCGTGGCGCGCGCGGTGACGTAGTCGGCCACGGCCTGATAGGTGCCCGGCAGGGCGTCGCAGCGTTCCTCGCGCTGGAACAGGTCGCCGATCCGCGCCGGCAGCGCCGGGCGGTGGCCACTGGCCTGCTCGACCGCGTCGCGGAACTTGGCGGGGTGGGCGGTGGCCAGGGTCACCACCGGAACCTCGGGCGCGATCCCGGCGTCGCGCGCGGCATGAAGGCCGATGGCGGTGTGCGGATCGAGCAGTTCGCCGCACTGGTCCCAGCCCCAGCTGATCGCCGCGGCCATCTGGTCGGGATCGACCCGGGCGCTGGAGAACAGCGCGGCGGCGCCTTCCCGCTGCCGGTTGCTCAGCTGCATCGCCCTGGTCGCTTCGAAGCCCGCCATCTGGGCGGCGAGGGCAGCGCCGTCGCGGCCATTGAGATCGAACAGCAGGCGTTCGAAATTCGACGAGACCTGGATGTCCATGCTCGGCGCAGCAGTGGGGGTGACGGTGCCGGCGGAATAGTCGCCGGCCGACAGCGCGCGGTGCAGGATGTCGTTGATGTTGGTGGCAACGATCAGGCGCTCGACCGGCAGGCCCATCTGCGCCGCGACATAGCCGGCGAAGACGTCGCCGAAATTGCCGGTGGGCACGGCAAAGGCCACCTTGCGGTGCGGCGCGCCCAGCTGGACGGCGGCGGCAAAGTAATAGACCACCTGCGCGCACAGCCGCGCCCAGTTGATCGAATTGACCGCGCCGATGGCAAAGCGGCTGGTGATCGCGGCATCGTTGAACATCCGCTTCACCATGGCCTGGGCATCGTCAAAGCTGCCCTCGATCGCGATGTTGTGGACGTTGGGCGCCAGCACCGTGGTCATCTG
>JAFECL010000043.1:2181-5072 GCA_018242165.1 Pseudomonadota bacterium | reverse complement strand
GCGCCCCGCCACCGCGTCGATTGCGGCCGAACCGGTATCGCCGCTGGTCGCCCCGACGATGGTCAGGTTCTGGCCGGTGCGGCCGAGGAATTCCTCGAACAGCAGGCCCAGCAGTTGCAGCGCCACATCCTTGAAGGCCAGCGTGGGGCCGTGGAACAATTCGAGCAGCCAGTGCTGCTGATCCAGCTGCTTCAGCGGGGTGACAGCGGCGTGGGAAAAGCGGCCATAGGCTGCGGTGGTCAGCTCGAGCAGCCGCTCCGGCGTCAGGCAATCGCCCACGAAGGGCTGGATCACCCGCTGAGCCAGTTCGGCATAGGGCAGGCCGGCCATCGCGGCGATCTCGGCCTCGCTGAAGCGGGGCCATGCGCGCGGCACATACAGGCCGCCATCGTTGGCCAGGCCGGCCAGGGTCGCCTCGGCGAAGGTGAGCGCCGGGGCGCTGCCACGGGTGCTGACATAGTCCATGAAGGCGGCGGTTAGCCTTGCGCGCCGCGCCGGGCAAGGCGCTTCGCCCCCTCATGCAGCGATTCGATGCGCGAATGCGGAAGTCTCTTATTGTGTTCTCCGCATTGGCGGAGACGGGCACCACCCACCCCGCCTCCCCACCCGACCCCCATAACTTAGGGATACCCTAATGGGGGTCGGGTGGGGAGGCGGGGTGGGTGGTGCCCGGTTGCCCCGATGGGGCAACACTCAAACAGCGACTCGCCACCGCCCGCGCAGTGCCAGCGCATAGATCACCACGGCGGTGGCGGCGAAGAGGAACCACTGCACCGCATAGGAAAGGTGGTTGTTGGGGATCTCGCGCGGGTCGGGGCGGGCATTGGCGGCCAGACCGCCCAGCGGCGGATCGGCGACCAGCTTGACGCCCTCTGGCCCGCCCGGGGCGATGATCCCGACTACTTCGCCCCCGCTGAAGACCAGCGGCCCCGGCGCCCTGGCCCAGCCCAGCGTCACCATCGCCGTGCCGCCCGGGGTTTCGCACCGGACCATGCGGGCCAGCCCGGCCTCGCCCGCCGCATTGCGGCCGGCCACGTCGCTGGTGGCCAGCACCCGGCTGCAGGTCAGCCGGCTGTGGCGGTAGAGCAGGGCTTGCCCGGCCATGGCGGTGGGGAAGGGTACCTCGGCCGGATTGGCCTGCCCACGGGCATAATAGGCCAGCAGGGCCTCTTTCTGGTGCAGCCGGTCAAGCTGCCACAGGCCCAGGCGGATCATGATCCCTACCGCCGCCAGCACCAGCAGGGTGGGGAGCAACGGAATGCGCCGCGCGGTCATTCGGGGCGGACATCCTTTGCGCCGGCCTCGCTGGCGCGGCGCTGGTATTCGGCGGCGAGCAGCGCGGCCTTGCCGGCGCGCAGGCCCCAGACCACCAGCCCGCCGACCAGCGGCACCAGCACCATGAAGATCACCCAGATCGGCGCGGCCAGGCTGAAGTGCAGCCACAGCGCGACGATCACCGCAATCGCGCCGACGATCATGGTCAGGAAGGCGGCTGGGCCATCGCCAACGTTGAAGCTGGCATAGTCGAGCCCGCAGGCCGGGCACCTGGGGGCGAACTGGGCCAGCCCGGCAAACAGCCCCTTGGCGCCGCAACGCGGGCACAAAGCAAACAGGGCAGCCGGAACGATTCCCGGCTGCCCCGCTGCGTCAGGCGAAGGTTCGCCCATCATAACTCAGTCGACCGGGAAGCCCCAGTTGCCCCAGATGTAGATGCACAGGAACAGGAACAACCAGACGACGTCGACGAAGTGCCAGTACCAGGCGGCGGCTTCGAAGCCGAAGTGCTGCTTGGGGGTGAAGTCGCCATTGTAGGCGCGCTTGAGGCAGACGGCGAGGAAGATGGTGCCGACGATCACGTGGAAGCCGTGGAAGCCGGTGGCCATGTAGAAGGCCGAACCATAGGTGTTCTTGCCGAAGGCGAAGGGCGCGTGGGCATATTCGAACGCCTGGAGGCTGGTGAACAGCATGCCCAGCAGGATCGTCGCCCACAGGCCCTTTTTCAGCCCGTCGCGGTCACCGTGGATCAGGCAGTGGTGCGCCCAGGTGACGGTGGTGCCCGAGCAGAGCAGGATCAGGGTGTTGATCAGCGGCAGGTCCCACGCGTCGAGCACGGCCTCGAGGCCCTTGGGCGGCCAGTGCCCGCCGACGACCTTGGCCATTTCGCTGGGGAACAGCGAGAAATCAAAGAAGGCCCAGAACCAGCCGACGAAGAACATCACNNGAGGCGATGAACAGGATCATGCCATAGCGCTGGTGCAGCTGCACCACCGGGGTATGATCGCCGGCATGCGCCTCGCGCACGATCTTGGTGAACCACTGGAACATGCCCGCCAGCAGGATCGCCATGCCCAGCCAGGGCACGACCTTGCCGCCGGCCATGTCGTGCATCTTCAGCACCATGCCGCTGGTGAAGGTCAGCGCGCCCACCGTGCAGACCAGCGGCATGATGTCGGGCGGCAGGATGTGGTAATCGTGATTCTTCGCACCAGCCATGATCGGCTCCCCACTAATGGCCCATGGGCCGGCGACGCGGCCCGCATTTGTCCGCCCCTTAACCGGCGCTGGCGCCCCGGTCCAGTGCCTTATCGCCTACTTTGCACCGGCGGGCAGCGGGTGGAAGGTATAGCTGAGGGTGATCTGCTGCACGTCCTTGGCGTCGGCATCGGTCAGGATCTTCGGATCGACGAAGAAGGTGACCGGCATCCGCACCTTCTGGTGGGGCTGCAAGGTCTGGCGGGTGAAGCAGAAGCACTGGATCTTGAGAAAATAGGGCGCCGCCTGTTCGGGCTCGATATTGTAGCTGGCCTGGCCGGTAACCGGCGTGTCGGTCAGGTTCTCGGCCTCGAAAAAGGCCAGGGTCCGTTGGCCCAGCGGCACCTGGATGGTGTTCT
>JAFECL010000043.1:0-2127 GCA_018242165.1 Pseudomonadota bacterium | reverse complement strand
CCGTTGAACCCGGTGGCCTGGCAGAACAGGCGGTAAAGCGGCGCCGAGGCAAAGCCCAGACCCAGCATGGCGGCGGCAAAGGCGGCGGCGAAAAAGGCGGTGCGCAGGCTGCGGCGCGGGGCGGGAAGCGGCGCAGTCCCCCCCATCAGAACTTCACCTTGACCAGGGTGATGGCGAAGAACAGCACCACGAAGCCGACCAGCACCAGCGCCAGCATCCGGTTGCGTTCGCGGATGATCCGGGCGCGTTCGGCCAGCGGGTCGCTGTCGGGGCGGATCGGGGGCAGGGGGTCACTCATCGCTTACCTCGCAAGCATCAGGTGGTCGGCAACCAGCGCTGCAAACAGCGCGAAAAGGTACAGCACCGAATAAGCAAACAGCTGCTTTTCCGGCTTCATCGCATCGTCGGGTCCGGCCTGCCGCAGCCCGACCCGGAAGGCCAGCGCCACGAACAGCCCCGACAGCCCCGCCGCCACCCAGCCATAAAGCGCGCCGGTGCCGCCGATCCACCAGGGCAGCAGGGTCAGCGGGGCGAGCACCAGGCTGTAGAGCAGGATCTGCCGCCGGGTTGCCGCCGCGCCTGCCACCACCGGCAGCATCGGGATGCCGGCCTTGGCATAATCGGTCTGGACGAACAGCGCGAGTGCCCAGAAGTGCGGTGGGGTCCAGCAGAAGATGATCAGGAACAGCAGCACCGGCATCAGGGTGATCTGGCCGGTGACCGCGACCCAGCCGATCATCGGCGGGAAGGCCCCGGCGCCACCGCCGATGACGATGTTCTGCGGGGTGCGCGGCTTGAGCCAGACGGTGTAGACCAGCGCATAATAGATCACCGACACGGCCAGGATCGCCGCCGCCAGCCAGCCCACCGCCAGCCCCATCACCAGCACCGCCGCGGCAGACAGGGCCACGCCGAAGTCGCGGGCATTGGTGCGGTCCATCCGCCCGGCCGGAATCGGGCGCTCGCGCGTGCGCTTCATCAGCGCATCGATGTCGGCCTCCCACCACTGGTTCAGCGCCGCCGCGCCGCCTGCCGCAACCGCGATGCACAGCACGGTGGTGAAGCCCAGCACCGGGTTGATGTGGCCCGGCGCCGCCAGCAGCCCGCACAGGCCGGTGAAGATCACCAGGCTCATCACCCGGGGCTTGGTCAGGGCGAAGAAGTCGCGCCAGTCGGCGGGGAGCGGCAGGGCAGGGGCGGGGGGGTGAGTCACGGCTGGCGCTATAGGCGCGCCGGACATCAATGCAAAGGGCCCCGGGGTTTCCCCCGGGGCCCTTCTGGTGTCGCCAGCGGCGAAACTCAGTGGTGGTCGGTATCCTCGATCACCGGCAGGGTTTCGAACTGGTGGAACGGCGGCGGGCTGGACAGGGTCCATTCGAGGGTATTGGCGCCCTCGCCCCAATAGTTGCCTTCGGCCTTCTTGCCGGCGGTGAAGGCGTAGATGATGTTGACGAACCAGATCAGCATCGACGCACCCATCACCACGTAGCCCAGCGAGGCGACATGGTTCCAGTGGGCATAGGCCGGCGCATAGTCCGGATAGCGGCGCGGCATGCCCTGCAGCCCGAGGAAGTGCATCGGGAAGAAGATCATGTTCACGCCGACGAAGAACACCCAGAAATGCAGGTGCGAGAGGAATTCGGAATGCATCCGCCCGCTCATCTTCGGGAACCAGTAGTAGAACCCGGCGAACAGCGAGGTGACGGCGCCCAGCGACAGCACATAGTGGAAGTGGCCGACCACGTAGTAGGTGTCCTGCAGGTTGTCGTCGATCCCGCCATTGGCGAGCACCACCCCGGTCACACCGCCGACGGTGAACAGGAAGATAAAGCCGATCGCCCAGACCATCGGGCTCTTGAACTCGATCGAGCCGCCCCACATCGTCGCGATCCAGCTGAAGATCTTGATGCCGGTGGGCACCGCGATCACCATGGTGGCGGCGGTGAAGTACATCTTGACGTCCACCGTCATGCCGGTGGTGTACATGTGGTGCGCCCAGACGACGAAGCCGACGACGCCGATCGCGACCATGGCGTAGGCCATGCCGAGATAACCGAACACCGGCTTCTTCGAGAAGGTGCTGATGATCTGGCTGATGATGCCGAAGCCCGGCAGGATCATGATGTA
>JAFECL010000042.1:2125-7246 GCA_018242165.1 Pseudomonadota bacterium | reverse complement strand
CCGATCAAGGCCCAGCCGATCGACCCGCCGACCCTGTCGATGCGCTTTTCGGTCAACGACAGCCCCTTTGCCGGGCGCGAGGGCAGCAAGGTCACCAGCCGGATGATCCGCGACCGGCTGGAGCGCGAGGGCGAGAGCAACGTCGCCATCCGCATCACCGAAAGCGCCGACAAGGACAGCTTCGAGGTGGCCGGGCGCGGCGAACTGCAGCTGGGCGTGCTGATCGAGACGATGCGCCGCGAGGGCTTCGAGCTGGGCATCAGCCGCCCGCGCGTCCTGCTGCGCGACGGGCCGGAAGGCCGCGAGGAACCCTATGAAACCGTCGTGATCGACGTCGACGACGAATATGCCGGCACGGTGGTCGAGAAGATGGCCAACCGCAAGGCCGAGATGACCGACATGCGCCCCAGCGGCGGCGGCAAGACCCGGATCACCTTCAGCGCCCCCAGCCGTGGCCTGATCGGCTATCACGGCGAATTCCTGTCCGACACGCGCGGCACCGGGATCATGAACCGGCTGTTCGAAAAGTATGGCCCGCACAAGGGCGCGATCGAGGGCCGGGCCAATGGCGTGCTGATCTCGAACGGCACTGGCGAGGCGGTCGGCTATGCGCTGAACAGCCTGGAAGAGCGCGGCGTGCTGTTCGTTTCGCCGCAGGACAAGATCTACGAGGGCATGATCATCGGCGAAAACGCCAAGCCCGAGGATCTTGAAGTCAACCCGATGAAGTCGAAGCAGCTGACCAACTTCCGCTCGACCGGAAAGGACGATGCCATCCGCCTGACCCCGCCGCGGATCATGACGCTGGAACAGGCCATCGCCTATATCGACGACGACGAGATGGTCGAGGTGACGCCCAAGACCATCCGCCTGCGCAAGGCCATTCTGGACCCGCACGAGCGCAAGAAGGCCAGCCGGAAGAAGGAAGCGGCCTGAGGCGAGCGGGCGGCCCCGCGGCCGCCCGCCTCCCCGGCTATTTCGCCTTTTTCGCCGCCACCATCTCGCGCACCTGCTGGCGCAGCAGGCCTGCGTCGAACACCACCCCGGCCTTGATCGTGTAGCGGATGCCGGTGGTGGTCGCCATCTTGCCGCTGGCGCGGTCAAGATAGGGGTGGCCGGTGGCGTAGAGCACCTTGAAATCGCGCAGCGGGTTTTCCGCCACCACCACCAGGTCGGCCAGCTTGCCGACCGAAATGGTCCCCAGGTCGCGGTCCAGCTTCAGCAGCCGCGCCCCGTTGAGGGTGGCGGCGCGGACCACCTCCAGAGGGTGGAACCCGGCCTCCTGCAGCAGTTCGAACTCGCGGATGTAGGCGAAGCCATAGGTCGCGTAGATGAAGCCGCTGTCGGCCCCGACCCCGACATTGCCGCCGGCGTTCTTGTAGTCGTTCACGAAGCGCATCCACAGCCGGTAATTGTTGCGCCAGGCGATCTCGTCCTCGCTGGTCCAGTCGAAGAAGAACGAGCCGTGGGCGCGCGGGTTGGGTGCCCAGCTCTTCATCATGTAGGGCATGGTATAGGCATCGTGCCATTCGAGGTGCTGGACGCGGGAAAGATCGCGTGCCGCCTCATAGACCACGAAAGTCGGGTCGAGCGTCACCCCGGTCTTGAGCAGGCGGGCGATGGTCTCCTTCCAGCGGGGCGAGCCGGGCGCGGCGGCCTGCTGCCACAGCCGCCCGGCCTGCCCGAAGCGGTCCTGCTCGTCGTTGTAGTTGTAGGCGGTGGGATAGGTCTGGACCGTGCGATCCTCGAACATCGCCTCGGGCAGGCCATACCAGTGCTCGATGCTCTGCAGGCCCAGTTCGGCGCTGTCGACCGCGTTCTGGCGGGTGACCGAAAGCTGCGAATGGTGATAGGCCGAGCCCATCCCCAGCTTGTTGACCTCATCGATCGCGGCGGCGAAGACCTCGGGCGCGGCGCCCAGGAACTTGACCCCGTCGGCCCCGTTGCGCCGCGCCGCGCGCACCCATTCGCGCGCCGCCTCGGGCGTGGCGGTGCGTTCGGGGAACAGGGCATAGGCAACGACGCGCGGGGCGGTGATCGTGCCCGCCGCCCCTTGCTGGCGCAGGTCGGTGGTCCATTTCAGGCCCAGCATCGACCCCACGTCGCGCACCGTGGTAACGCCGTGGGCCAGCAGCAGCTTGAGCACATAGTCGGGATCGGTCAGCTGGCCGCCGTAGAGGTGGATCGGGGTGCCGATATGTTCGTGGGTATCGATGAAGCCGGGCAGGACATAGCCGCCCTGCCCGTCGATCACCCGCGTACCGGGGCCAGCCGCCGCCACCCCGCCACCCATCGAACGGGTGCCGCCGATATCGGCGATGCGCACGATGCGGTCGCCGGCGATCTCGATGCTGACCGGGCCGTAGGGCGGCGCCCCGGTGCCGTCGATCACCATCACGTTGGTGATCACCAGCCGCTGGAACGGCCCGGCGGCCTCGGCCCCGCGCGGTGATGCTGGCCCCGGCCCCGGCCCCGGCACCTGCGCCGCGCTGGTCACGTCGTGAATGATCTCCTCGCCCGCCGGAACCGCCGCAGCGGTGGCCGGCGCCGGGGCACCGGCCCGGGCCGGCGCGGCGATCAGTGCCGTGGCCATGGCCCCGGCCAGCAGGGCCCGCCGGCCCGTGGTGCTGATGGTGTGTCGCATTGCCTGCCCCTCCCCCGTCACGGGGGCGAGACTAGGGCGCCATCCGCCGTTGCGCAAACCCCGACTGCGTCAGCCCAGCCGCGCCATGATCGCCCCGGCCAGCCGCGCGCCGAAGCCGGGGCCCTGTTCGGGGTAGAGGTAGGGTTCGATCAGCTCGGCCTCGATCAGCGCCAGCACGCCATCCTCGCGGCGGACCATGTCGATCCGGGCGTAGAGCGGCGCCTGCGCGAAGGGCAGGCGCGCCACCACCGCCTGCGCGGCGGCCAGATCGGGCGCGGCGGGTTGCAGCGGCACCTCGACCCCGCCGTAGAGCGACTGGATGCGATAGTCTCCGCCCGAGGGGCGCTTGATCAGGGCATGGCTGAAGGCCCCGTCGATGAAGATGAAGCTCAGTTCGCCCTCGCTCTGGATCGCGGGCAGGAAGGGCTGGATCATCGTCGGCTGGTCGATCCGCCAGCCGGCCGGCACCGCCTCGCCCCGCGTGAACGAGCTTTGCCCGATCGCCCCGGCGCCCACCCGCCGCTTGGCCACCACCCGGTCGCAGCCGAAATGGGCGAAGGCTGCCTGGATCTCGGCGGCGCCGGCGCTGTCGGGCCACAGGGTCGGGATCGAGGGCACGCCCAGCCGGTCCAGCTCCGCCAGGTACAGCTTGTCGGCGTTCCACCGCACCATCGCCAGCGGATTGCCGACCACCACGCCCGCCGCTTCCAGCTCGCCCAGCCGGCCGAGGAATTCGTCCTTGGCCTCGGTATAGTCCCACGGCGTGCCGAGCAGCGCGAAGTGATAGCCGGCCAGCTGGTCGAGCGGCGCGCGCCAGTCGACGCCCTCGGCCACGGCATCGTGCCCGGCCAGCCCGGCGTTCAGCGCATCGAGATAGAGATCGTGCTCGAAGGCATCGGGGCGGCGGGTGGGCGAGCCCGGCAGGGTTTCCGGACAGGCGAGGAAGGCAATGCGCTTGGTCATGGCGCGACGCCTAGGGGGCGCCGGCAAATTCCGCAATGCCGCAGCCGGCCAGCATCGCATATTGCCTAATCACCATGCTCATTTATGCTGCCCGTCCAATGGGTTCGGCGGCGCGGCGGGCGCCAGGCGGCGGGTAACGGCGAAGGAATGCGCATGCTGGTCGGAATTGATCTGGGCACGACCAACAGCGCGGTGGCGATCTGGCGCGATGGTGTCGCCGAACTGGTGCCCAACCCGCTGGGAGACCTGCTGACCCCTTCGGCGATCAGTGTCGAACCCGATGGCACCACCCACGTCGGTCAGGCCGCGCTGGACCGGCGGGCGACGCACCCCGCCGATACCGCCACCAGCTTCAAGCGGCTGATGGGCACCAGCCAGACCGTCAAGCTGGCCGGGCGCAGCTTCCGCGCCGAAGACCTTTCGGCGCTGATCCTGCGGGCGCTGCGCGACGATGTAGTGGCCCATACCGGGCAGCACCCCGACACGGTGGTGATCACCGTTCCCGCCTATTTCAACGACCGCCAGCGCAAGGCCACCCGCCGCGCCGGCGAACTGGCCGGGCTTGAGGTGCGCCGGCTGATCAACGAACCCACCGCCGCCGCGCTGGCCTTCGGGCTGGCCGACAAGGGCGACCGCGAACCCTTCCTGGTCTTCGACCTGGGCGGCGGCACCTTCGACGTTTCGATCGTCGAGATGTTCGAGGGGATCGTCGAGGTCCGCGCCTCGGCCGGCGACAACCGGCTGGGCGGCGATGATTTCAACCTCGCGCTGGCCCAGGCGGTGCTGCCCCGGCTTGACCCGCAAGGGCGGCTGGCCACACTGCCGCAGGCCCAGCGCGAAGCGATGCTGGTGCGCGCGGCCGAAGCCGCCCGGCGCCGGCTGTCGACCGGCCCCTCGGCCGATTTCACGGTCACGCTGGGCGAGGAACAGCTGACCGCCAGCATCACCGAAAGCGATTTCGAAGCCATTGTCGAGCCGCTGCTGAACCGCCTGCGCGATCCCGTGGTGCGCTCGCTGCGCGATTGCGGCATGGCGGCGGCCGACCTCTCCGAAGTGGTGCTGGTGGGCGGGGCAACGCGGATGCCGGTGGTGCGCCGCGCGATCACCCGGCTGTTCGCCCGCTTTCCCAACACCTCGATCCACCCCGACCATGCCGTGGCGCTGGGCGCGGCGGTGCAGGCCGGGCTGCTGGCCGGCGATCAGGCGCTTGATGAAGTGCGGATTACCGATGTCTGCCCCTTTACCCTGGGGGTCGACACCAGCGAGCGCGATGCCCACGGCGGGCGGCACAGCGGCCTGTTCTCGCCGATCATCGAACGCAATACGCCCGTCCCCGTCAGCCGGATGGGCATCTACACCACGGTTGCCGACAATCAGCAGAAGGTCGAATTCGGGGTCTATCAGGGCGAAGCGCGCGAAGTGGCCGGGAACATCAAGCTGGGCATGGTCTCGGTCCCGGTGCCGCCCCGCCCGGCGGGCACGGTGGGCGTCGAGGTGCGCTTTTCCTACGACAG
>JAFECL010000042.1:0-2039 GCA_018242165.1 Pseudomonadota bacterium | reverse complement strand
GAGCTTGAGGCGCGGCGCGCGGCGCTGGCCAGGCTGAAATTTCACCCGCGCGAGGCGGCGGAAAATGTCGCGCTGATCGCCCGCGCCAACCGCCTGTTCGAAGACCTGATCGGCGACGAGCGCCAGATGGTCGGCCATTGGCTGACCGAGTTCGCCGGGGCGCTCGACAGTCAGGACCCGCGCCGGATCGCCGACGGGCGCGCGCAACTGCTGAGCAACCTTGATGCCATCGAGGCGAGGCCGGTGCTGTGAGAGGCCGCGAGATCTGGCGCCAACTGGGCCTCGATGGTCCGGCCGACACCCCGGCGATCCGCCGCGCCTATGCCGAGCGGCTGAAGGCCATGGATCTCGATGCCGATCCCGCCGGCTATGCCCGGCTGCGCGAGGCGCGCGACACCGCGCTGCGGCTGGCCCGTATGGCCGCCATGCCGCCCGGAGCCAGCGCCGCGCCGGATGACCCCGCCGTGGCGCCCGACGCCGGGGCCGCGCCGCCGCCGGAACCATGGGCCTATGCCGGCACCCGGCTGGTGGCCCCGGCGCCCACCCCGGGTGCTCCGCCGCTGACCGCGCGCCCGCCCGATGGGCTTGCCCCGCCGCCCGCCATGCCGGCCGCCGGCCCCGATCTGGGCCGGGGCATGGCCCTGCCGCTGCCACGCGCCAACCCGCTAGGCGTGGTGCCGGTGATCGCGCCGGATGGCCCGGTCAGCCCGGTCCAGCGCGCCGACCGGCAGCTGTTCACCCTGCTGGCCGGCGCGGGCGAGGAAAGCGAAATTCCGCTCGACCCGGCCGAGCTTGCCACCGCACAGGCCTGCCTGCGGACGGTGCTGCGCGATGCGGCGCGGGGTGATCTGGCGCTGCACCAGCGGATCGACCAGTGGCTGCTGCACCTGATGCGCCGCAGCTGGCCGCGCTGCGCCCCGCTGCTGGGCGAAGCGGCGGCGGCGTTCGGCTGGCAGGCCCAGGCCGGGCGGCTGGGCGAAAGCGAAGACCTAGCCTGGGTCAACGCGCGGCTGGCGGGCTATCAGTTCATCACCGATGTGCAGGTTCCGGGGCATGTCTATCACAAGGCTTGGAGCGACTTGACAAAGCCCGGTCAGCCCCGGTGGTGGCAGCCGCGTCGGTCAAAACTAGCCGACCAGAAGCGAATGCTGACAGTCATCCGGAAGGGTTTTCCAGAAGTCGAACAATTGCTTTCGCCGGACAGGGCCGTCCAAACCCAGCCCAGCTGGGCCCTTGCGCTCAAGCAGCTGTCGAAAGCCGTCTTCATGATTTTGTTGTTTCCGGCCATCGTGCTGTGGATCGGTGCAACATTCGAGAAGAACCTCCCAACGGCACCGGACGCCGACTCCCCGCAAAATGCCGACTATGAGCTGCGCAGCCCGGCGGCGAGGGCCAGTGCCGACCCCGCCACCGCGCTGATCGCCAATCAGGCGGCGCAGGAGGCTTTGGGCGTGGGCCATGACATGGCCTGGTTGCTTGGCCACCAGCCCGATCTGGCCGATACCATCGGCGCGAATGCGCTGAACAAGAAAGGCTTGGCCAACGGCGATGCGCAGGTCGCCAACCTGATCGTCGAACTCGCCCGCCAGCGCACCTATGCCGCCCTCCGCCCCCAGGGCGGCGCGATGTTCGATCGGGTGATGCGCCAGCGGCTGGCGGGCATGCGCGCGGTGCTGGCCGGCCCGCCCGGGATGTGCGGGGAATTCCTGCGCACCGGCACCATTCCCGGCACGGCGGTGCTGACCACCGAGGTGCGCGATGCCGAGCGGGCACTGGCCGCCAGCCTGGCCGAGGAGGGCCGGCTGACCGCCCCCCAGCATGTCGCCAGCACCGGCGCGATGGTGCCGGGGGCGATCATCGGCAAGGTCATGGCCGAAACCCGCCTGTCCGAGGCGCAGGTGGCCAAGGCGATGCAGGGCGAAGGCCCGGACCACGCCCGCTGCGCGGTGCGCGCCGCCCTGCTGAAGGCGGCGCTGGGCTGGAAGGGCAAGGAACGCGCGGCGATTCTGCGCACGCTGTGACCCCGGCCTTGCCAGTGC
>JAFECL010000041.1 GCA_018242165.1 Pseudomonadota bacterium | reverse complement strand
GATGATGGCGAGGTGCTGGTGGCCATGCCGGCGCTGAAGCTCGATGCCGCGCTGCTTCACGTCAACCGGGCCGACTGGCGCGGCAATGTCCAGGTCTTCGGGCCGGATGTCTATTACGACGAATGGTTCGCCCGCGCCGCCGCCAAAACATATGTTTCAACTGAAGAACTGGTCCCGGCGATGGAGGATGCCCACGCCGCCACGGCGCAGGCCCAGATCGTCGAGCGCTGCTTCATCTCGGGCGTAGTGGAATTGCCCGGCGGGGCCCACCCCAGCTCGATGCCGCCGCATTACGGCTGGGACATGAAGGCCTTCAAGGCCTACGCCGATGCCGCGAAGGATCCCGGCGAATGGAGTGCGGTGGCCGAACGTTTCGTGGGGGCCAGCGAGGCTGACTATCTTGCCGCAGCAGGCGGTGTGGAGGCGGTGAGGGCGCTGGCCCTGCCGATATTCTGATGAGCGAAGCAACCCTAGCCGAACTGTGCATTGCCGCCTGCGCCGAAGCGTTCCGCGGCAATGGCGAGATCGTGGCGACCGGGGTCGGCCCGGTGCCGCGCCTGGCCGCGGGCCTCGCCAAGCTGACTCATACGCCCGAACTGATGATGACCGATGGCGAGGCCTATCTGGTCGAACAGCCGGTGGCGCTGGGCTCGCGCGCCTATGATGCGCGGAAGGCCGCCGGCTATCTGCCCTTCTCGCGGTTCTTCGATGCGGCGGTGTGGAGCGGGCGGCGTCATGCCATGGTCACGCCCACCCAGATCGACCGCTTCGGCCAGATCAACCTCTCCTACATGGGTGGCAGCCACGCCCAGCCCAAGACCCAGATGCTGGGGGTGCGCGGTTTTCCGGGCAATACCATCTACCACCCCAACAGCTTCTTCTTCCCCGCCCATTCGGCCCGCGTGTTCGTTCCGGGCGAGGTCGATATGGTCTCGGGCGTCGGCTACAATCCGGCGCGGCGGGTGCCCGGGGGCAACTATTCGGCGGTTGATCTGCGCCGCATCGTCACCAACCTGTGCGTGATGGACTTCGCCGGACCGGATAACGCGGTGCGGGTGATCTCGCTGCACCCGGGCGTAACCTTCGCCGAAGTGCAGGAGGCGACCGGCTTCGAATTGATCGACGCGGTGGCGGGCGAGACCCCGCTGCCCGATGCAGCGGCACTGGCGGTGATCGCCGGGCTTGACCCGCACAACATTCGCGCCAGCGTGATCAAGGACAACCCGCCGGCAAGGAAAGCGCCATGAGCAGCAGCGACAAGGGCCACGAACTGGTCACCCCCAAGGCGACCGAGATCACCTACGAGACCGACCAGCCGGTGCTCTACGAGGTGGTCGACCACGTCGCCTGGGTGACGATGAACCGGCCCGACTTCCACAATGCCCAGAACGGGCAGATGACCTATGCGCTGGACGACGCCTTCAACCGCGCGGTGCAGGATGATCAGGTCCGCGCGATCGTGCTGGCCGGCAATGGCAAGCATTTCAGCGCCGGGCACGATATCGGCACCCCAGGGCGCGACCTGCTGCACCAGTTCGACAACCGCCTGATGGTGCCGCCGCATGTAACCCGCCCGGCGGCCGAACTGCTCTACACCCGCGAGCAGGAACAGTACCTTGGCATGTGCCGCCGCTGGCGCGACATTGCCAAGCCGACCGTGGCGATGGTCCAAGGGGCCTGCATCGCCGGCGGGCTGATGCTGGCCTGGGTCTGCGACCTGATCGTCGCCTCGGACGATGCCTTCTTCCAGGACCCGGTCAACCGGATGGGGATCCCCGGCGTCGAATATTTCGCCCATGCCTTCGAGCTGCCGCCGCGCGTGGCCAAGGAATTCCTGCTGCTGGGTGAGCGGATGAGCGCCGCCCGGGCCCAGCAGTTCGGCATGGTCAACAAGATCGTCCCGCGCGAGGACCTGCGCGCCACCGTCGCTGAAGTGGCCGCCAGGCTGGCCGCCCAGCCGCGCCTGGGCAACTGGCTGACCAAGCAGGCGGTCAACCATGTCGAGGAACTGCGCGGCAAGCGCGCGGCGATGGACGCGGTGTTCCACATGCACCACTTCGCCCATGCCCAGAACGACCTTGTCTCGGGCAATTCGCTCGGCGGGCTGGACGGCAAGGGCATGGCCAAGGCCAACAAGGCGCAGGCCGAGAGGGACTGAACGGTGCTGAAGACCCCTCTGACCGAGGCGCTGGGCTGCCGCGTGCCGCTGATCCAGACCGCGATGGGCTGGGTGGCGACCCCGCAGCTGGTTGCCGCCAGCAGCAATGCGGGGGCCTTCGGCTTCCTCGCCTGCGCGGTGATGAGCCCGGCCGAGGCTGCCGAAGCCATCGCCCGGCTGCGCGATCTGACGCCGCACAATTTCGGGGTCAACTTCCACTCGTTCCAGGCCGGGGCGGGCGAAATCGTCGATCTGGTGCTCAAGCATGCCGATCGGGTCCGCGCGGTGTCGTTCGGGCGCGGGCCGGACGCGAAGATGATCGGCCGGTTCAAGGATGCGGGCATCCTCTGCATCCCCACCGTCGGCGCGGTGAAACACGCCGAGAAGATGGTTCAGCTGGGCTGCGACATGGTGACAGTGCAGGGCGGCGAGGGCGGCGGGCATACCGGCGCGGTGCCGACCACGGTGCTGCTGCCGCAGGTGCTGGATGCGGTGGACGTGCCGGTGGTGGCCGCCGGGGGCTTTGCCGACGGGCGCGGCCTTGCCGCCGCGCTGGCCTTTGGCGCCTGTGGCGTGGCCATGGGCACCCGCTTCCTGATGACCGCGGAAAGCCCGGTGCCCCCCGCCCCCAAGGCCGCCTACCAGCAGGCCGGAACCAGCGACATCGCGGTTTCGACCAAGGTGGACGGGCTGCCGCAGCGGATGATCATGAACCCGCTGCTGCGGCGGATCGAGGGCTCGGGCCGGGCCGCGATGTGGGCCCGCGCGATCGAGGCGGGGCTGGAGATGAAGCGCCAGACCGGGATGAGCTGGGGCCAGGTGCTGGCCGCCGCCCGGGCGATGACGGCCCATGGCGAAATGCCGCTGGCGCAGGCGCTGATGGCCGCCGCCGCGCCGATGATGATCCAGCGCGCGGTGGTCTCGGGCGATGCTGTCAACGGCCTGATGGCGACCGGGGTGGTCGCCGGGCGACTGAAGGACCTGCCGACCTGCGCCGAACTGGTCGCCGGGATCGAGACCGCGGCGCGAGCGCGTCTGGCGGCGCTGGGCACGATGGAAACGGAGCACTGAGGCCATGGCGATCACCACCGAAATCCGCGACCGCATCGCCGAGATCGTCTTCGACGTCCCCCCGGTCAACGCCTTCGACAGTGCGACCTGGCTGTCGCTGCCGGCGATCATCACCGCCGCAGCGAGCAACCCCGAGGTGCACTGCGTGCTGATCCGCGCCGCAGATACCGCGCGCGGCTTCTGCGGCGGGGTCGACATCAAGGAGATGCAGGCTCACCCAGAGCGGATCACGCTGCTGAACCGGGGCAATTACCTGACCTTCCGCGCGGTGCGCGAGGCCGAGGTGCCGGTGGTTTCCGCCGTGCACAAGTTCGTCATCGGCGGCGGCATCGGCATCTGCGGGGCCAGCGACGTGATCATCGCGGCGGATGACGCCTATTTCAGCCTGCCCGAAGTTGATCGCGGCGCGATGGGCGGGGCCAGCCACCTCTCGCGGATGCTGCCGCTGCACAAGGTGCGCGCCGCCTTCTTCACCGGGGGCAACATTCCCGCCGCCGAGGCGCACCGGCTGGGTGCGGTCGAAAGGGTGGTGCCGCGCGCCGATCTGGTGGCCGAGGCCCGCGCCTTCGCCGCACAGATCGCCGGCAAGAGCCGCAAGGCGCTGGTGCTGGCCAAGGAAGCGCTGAACGGGCTGGAGCCGCGCGATGTCGATCGCGGCTACCGCTGGGAGCAGGGCTTCACCCTCGAGATGTACATGCACGAAGACAGCCAGAAGAGCCGCGACGCCTTCGTCGAGACCGGCCAGGCCGCGAAGTTCTGATGCAGCTGGCCTATACCCCCGCACAGCAGGCCTTCCGCGCCGAGATCCGCGCCTGGCTGGCCGCGCATGTGCCGGCAGAGCCGCTGGTGACGCTGGAATGCCGCGAAGGCTATGACAGCCACGTCGCCTGGGAACGCACCCTCGCCACCGGCAACTGGGGCATGGTGACCTGGCCCGAACAGTTCGGCGGCCGGGGCCTCGACCTCATCGAATGGCTGATCTTCGAGGAGGAATATTTTGCCGCCGGGGCGCCACTGCGGGCCAACCAGAACGGTATCTTCCTGCTTGGCCCGACGATCATGGAATTCGGCACCGACGAGCAAAAGGCACGCTTCCTGCCGCCGATGGCCCGGGGCGAAGTGATCTGGGCCCAGGCCTGGTCCGAACCCGGCGCCGGCAGCGACATGGCGGCGATCAGTTCCAAGGCGCAGCTGGAGGGCGACCACTATGTCCTCTCGGGCCAGAAAACGTGGAGCAGCCGCGCGGCCTTTGCCGACTGGGGCTTCGGCATCTTCCGCACCGAGGAAGGATCGAAGCGCCACAAGGGGCTGACCTTCATCCTGTTCGATCTCAATACCCCCGGCATCACCCGCCGCCCGATCCGCCAGCTGCATGGCGAAACCGGCTTTGCCGAGCTTTTCTTCGACGAGGTGCGGGTGCCGGTTGCCAACCGCCTGGCGGGCGAGGGCGAGGGCTGGAACGTCGCCATGGCCACCGCAGGGTTCGAACGCGGCCTGATGCTGCGCTCGCCGGGGCGGTTCCAGGCGACTGCCCGGCGGCTGGTAGAGCTTTACCGCCAGCACAAGGCCACCGCCTCGCCCGCCGCGCGTGAGGCGGTGGTGCAGGCCTGGGGGGCGGCACAGGCCTATGCCTACAACACCTATGCCGTGGCGGCGAAGATCATGGCCGGCGGCAAGATCGGCGCCGAGGCCAGCCTCAACAAGATCTTCTGGTCCGAACTGGACCGCACGATGCACCGCACCGCGATGCAGCTGCTGGGCGCCGCGGCCGAATTGAAGCAGTTCGGCGATGGCAGCATCAATGCCTGGCTGGAAGGCTACATCTTCTCGCTCTCCGGCCCGATCTACGCCGGCTCGAACGAGGTCCAGCGCAACATCATCGCCGAGCGGCTGCTGGGCCTTCCCCGGGTAGGAGCAGGCTGATGGACTTCCGACTTTCCGAAGACCAGTTGCTGCTGGCCGAAGGGGTGCGTGACTATCTCGCCGGCACCCATGGCCCGGCAGTGCTGCGCCGGCTGGATGCGGGGCCGAACCGTGATCCGGCGATCTGGCAGGGCCTTGTCGCTATGGGCCTGCCGGGCCTGTGCGTGCCCGAAGCGCAGGGCGGCCTTGGCATGGGGCTGGTCGAGGCGGCGCTGATCGCGCTCGAATGCGGGCGGGCGTGCCTGGCCGAGCCGCTGGTCGATACCGCCTTCGTCGCGGTGCCCTGGCTGCTGGCCCGGGGCGAGACGGCGGGGCTGGGAGAAGTCGCCGCCGGCACCCGCAAGATCGCCCTGCCGCACGCCGCCAACCCGTGGGTGGCAGATGGTGACGGCACCGCGCTGGCCTCGGTCGATCCGCTGCGCAATCTGGCCACGGCGCCAGCGGGCGCCAGTGATGACCCGCATCTGTTCAACCTGGGCGCGCTGATGTGCGCGGCGCAGCTGGTCGGGCTGGGCGAGGCGATGCTGGGGCAGGCCACCGAATATGCCAAGATCCGCCAGCAGTTCGGCCAGCCGGTGGGCGCCTTCCAGGCGATCAAGCACCAGTTGGCCAGCGTGGCGGTCGCGGTCGAATTCGCCCGCCCGGTGGTCTGGCGCGCCGCCGCCGCGCTGCAGGCGGGCGAGGCCAGCGCAGCCCTGCACGTCAGCCATGCCAAGCTGGCCGCGACCGACGCCGCGATCCTGGCCGCCGAGACCGCGATCCAGGTCCACGGAGCGATGGGCTATACCTACGAGGTTGACCTGCACTTCTGGATGAAGCGCGCCTGGGCGCTGGCCGGGGCCTGGGGGTCGCGCGCCTTCCATCTTGCCCGGATCGACGCCGGGGTGATCGGCGGCAGCCACCCGATCGGCCCCGAACACACCTTTGCCTGAGGACGACAGATGCCCGAAGCCTATATCATCGACGCCGTGCGCACGCCCATCGGGCGCAAGAAGGGCAGCCTGGCCGGGATCCATCCGGCCGACCTTGGCGCCCACCCGATCAAGGCGCTGATCGGCCGGACCGGGATCGACCCGGCCCTCGTCGACGACGTGGTGTGGGGCTGCTGCGACACCATCGGCCCGCAGGCCGGCGACATCGGCCGCACCGTCTGGCTGGTGGCCGGCCTGCCGCAGCACGTGCCCGGCACCACAATCGACCGCCAGTGCGGTTCGAGCCAGCAGGCGCTGCATTTCGCCGCGCAGGGGGTGATGAGCGGGACGCAGGATCTGGTGGTGGCCGGCGGCAGCCAGGCGATGAACGCGATCCCGATCTCGGCGGCGATGCTGGCGGCCGAGCCCTATGGCTTTTCGAACCCCTTCAACACCTCGCCCGGCTGGATCGCGCGTTATGGCGACGGGATTCTCAACCAGATCAACTCGGCCGAGATGATCGCCGCCAAGTGGCAGATCAGCCGTGCCGAGATGGAGGCCTTCGCCGTCGCCAGCCATGCCCGCGCGCAGGCCGCGCAGGACAGTGGCTGGTTCGAGAACGAGATCGCGCCGATGGCCGAGCTGGGCGCCGACGAGACCATCCGCCCCGCCACAACGCTGGAGGGTCTGGCCGGCCTGCGTACCGTGCAGGAAGGCGGAATCATCACCGCCGGCATCTCCAGCCAGAACTGCGATGGCGCCGCGGCCATGCTGGTCGCCAGCGAACGCGCGGTGCGCGAGCACAACCTCAAGCCGCGCGCGCGCATCCATCACCTTTCGGTCCGCGCCGACGATCCGGTGTGGATGCTGACCGCGCCGATCCCCGCGACGCAATATGCCTTGCGGAAGGCAGGGATGACCGTGGCGGACATCGATCTGTTCGAATGCAACGAGGCCTTCGCCTCGGTGCCGATGGCCTGGATGAAGGAACTGGGCATTCCCCACGAGAAGGTCAACGTCTGCGGCGGGGCGATCGCGCTGGGCCATCCGCTGGGGGCCACCGGGGCCCGGCTGATGACCACCATGCTGAACGCGCTGGAACGCACCGGCGGGCGCTATGGCCTGCAGACCATGTGCGAAGGCGGCGGGCAGGCCAACGTCACCATCATCGAGCGGCTGTGATGAACGACCATCCGTCCATCGCCATCCCCAACCTGCTCTACACCTATGCCATGCGCTTCGACGATGGCGATTTCGAGGGTGCGGCAGCGCTGTTCGACAAGGGCTGCCTGCTGGCCAGCGGGCACCGGATCGCCGGCCGCGCGGCGATCACGGCGATGTGGGCGGGCTGGGTCAAGACCTATGACGGCAAGCCCCGCACCCGGCACATCACCACCAACCCGATCATCACGGTCGACGCCGACGGCAACGGCGCCACTTGCGACAGCCAGTGGACGGTGATCCAGGCCGCGCCGGGCTTTCCGCTGCAGATCGTCGCCAGCGGGCGCTATCACGACCGCTTCGCCCGCGATGCCGCGGGCTGGCATTTCGAAACGCGCGAATATCTCCAGACCGACCTGGTCGGCGACTGGTCCGCGCATACGCTGCAACCGCTTGGATAGGCGAACCATGGGTATCTGTGACAATCGAACCGTGATCATCACCGGCGCCGCGCGCGGGCTGGGCCGGGCCTATGCCCTGGCCTTCGCCGCCGAGGGCGCGAACGTGGTGGTCAACGATATCGGCACCTCGCTGGGTGGCGAGGGGCGCGACACCAGCGCCGCCGATGGCGTGGTGGCCGAGATCAAGGCGGCCGGCGGGCAGGCGGTGGCCAACTACGAAGACATCACCGACTGGGACGCGGCGGGACGGATCGTCCAGGCCGCGCTCGATGCCTTTGGCGACCTTCACGTGGTGGTCAACAACGCCGGGATCGTGCGCGACCGGATGTTCGTTTCGGCCACGCTGGAGGAATGGGACGCAACCATGCATGTCCACCTGCGCGGCCATTTCTGCCTTGCCCGCCACGCGGTGAACTATTGGCGCGCCAAGCAGAAGGAAGGCCGCGACCCTGCCGCGCGGATCATCAACACCAGCTCGGGCGCCGGGCTGCAGGGCTCCATCGCTCAGGCCGCCTATTCGACCGCCAAGGGCGGGATCGCCGCCCTGACGCTGGTCCAGGCCGCCGAACTGGGCCGCTATGGCATCACCGCCAACGCGCTGGCCCCCTCGGCCCGCACCCGGATGACCGAGCAGGCCTTTGCCGAGAAGATGGCGACCGAGGGCGAGACCTTCGACTCCATGGATCCCGCCAATGTCGCCCCCACCGTGGTCTGGCTGGGCAGCGAGGCCAGTGCGGACGTCACCGGCTGCGTCTTCGAGCTCGAAGGTGGCAAGATCATGCTCGAGGACGGCTGGCGCGAAGGGCCGGTGGTCGACAAGGGCGCACGCTGGGCCCCGGCCGAGGTGGGCGACGCGGTGGCGCAACTGCTGGCCCAGCGGGTGCCGCCCCGCAAGGTGTGGGGGAGCGCCTGAGATGCATTTTGCTTTCACCGACGAACAGGCGATGATCGCCGAAACCGTGCGCGGTTTCTTCGCCGAAAGCGCCACCAGCCAGGCGACCCGCGCCGCGATGGCTGCCGACGGGCTGGACCGGGCAACCTGGGCCGCGCTGGGCAGCGAGCTGGGCCTTGCCGGGATTGCCATCCCCGAAGCCCACGGCGGTGCGGGCCTTGGCATGGTCGAATTCGCGATCCTGGCCGAGGCGGCGGGCGCGCAGGTGGCGGCGCTGCCGCTGCTGGGGCTGGCGATGGCCGGGCGCGCGCTGGAACGCGGCGGGACGGCGGAACAGCAGGCCGAATGGCTGCCGCAGCTGGCCAGCGGCGCGGTGATCGCCGCCGTAGCCGGAGCCGACAGCGTGACCGAGGCCGATGGGGGCCTGACCGGCAGCTTCGCCTTCGTGCCGCATGGCGCGCTGGCCGATGTCTTCATCCTTGGCGCGGGTGACCGGGCCTGGCTGGTCCGGGCCGGAGCCCCGGGGCTGACCGTGACCAGCCACACCACCATGGACCAGACCCGCCCCTATGCGACGCTGGCGCTGGCCGGCACCCCCGCCGCGAGGCTGGCCGATGGCTCGGCCGCGCTGGCCGGCGCGCGCGAGGCCGGGTGGATCTGCCTGGCCGCCGAGGCGCTGGGCGGAGCCCAGGCCGCGCTCGACCGGACGGTGGCCTATGCCCGCGAACGCGTCCAGTTCGGCCGCCCGATCGGCAGTTTCCAGGCCTACAAGCACCGCCTGGCCGACATGATGATCGAGATCGAACAGGCCCGCAGCGCGGTTTACTGGGCAGCCTGCGCGCTCGACGAAGGCTCGGATGAAGCCGCCCTGGCGCTCCACGCCGCCAAGTGCTTCGCCGCCGATACCTTCTTCATGTGCGCCGGCAACATGATCCAGCTGCACGGCGGGATCGGCTTCACCTGGGAGCACGACGCCCACCTCTATTTCAAGCGCGCCCGCGCGATCCAGACCATGCTGGGCAGTGGCGAATGGCACCGCGAGGCGGTGGCCAAGATGATTCTGGGAGAAGCCGCATGAGGCTGGGTTTCACGCCCGAAGAGGAGCTGTTCCGCGCCGAATGCGCCGATTGGCTGAACGGCCAGATGGCCGGCGAGTTCCGCGATATCAGGGGCATCACCAAGCTGACCGCCGCGCCCGAACGCCGCAAGGAGTGGGAGCAGCGGCTGGGCGAGGCGCGCTGGTCGTGCATCGGCTGGCCCGAGCAATGGGGCGGGCGTGGCGCCAGCCTTGCCCAGCAGGTGATCTTCGCCGAGGAATATGCCCGCGCCGGGGTGCCCGGCCGGGTCAACCACATCGGCATCGAACTGGCCGGGCCGACCATCCTGACCTTCGGCACCGACGAGCAGAAGCGCCGCTTCCTGCCCGACATCGCCGCGGGCAAGACGATCTTCTGCCAGGGCTTTTCCGAGCCCAATGCTGGTTCGGACCTTGCCAGCGTGCGGACCAAGGGCCGGCTGGAAGGTGGGCAATGGGTGGTCAACGGCCAGAAGATCTGGACCAGCCTGGCGCATATTTCCGACTGGATCTTCGTCGTCACCCGCACCGAGGAGGGCTCGCAAGGGCCCAAGGGCCTGACCTTCCTGATGATGCCGCTCGACCAGCCGGGGATCGAGGTGCGCGGGATCACCCAGATCAACGGCGATGCCGAGTTCAACGAGACCTTCTTTACCGACGCGACCTGCCCCGCAGACAGCCTGATCGGCGCGGTGGGCGATGGCTGGCGGATCGCGATGGGCCTGCTGGCCTTCGAGCGCGGGGTCTCCACGCTGGGCCAGCAGATGGGCTTCCGCAACGAGCTGGACGAGATCATCGCGGCGGCCAGGGCCAACGGCGCGGCGAAGAACCCGCTGATCCGCCAGCGCATCGCCCAGGCCGAGATCGGCCTGCGCCTGATGCGCTATGGCGCGCTGCGGATGCTGTCGAACACCGACCATTCCAAGATCGACGGCGCCGCGCTGACCTACAAGATCCAGTGGGCCACCTGGCGCCGCAATCTGGGCGAGCTGGCGATGGACGTGCTGGGCCAGGCCGGCGAACTAACCGAGGGGGCGGACTATGAATGGGGCGTGCTGCCCAACCTGTTCCTCTACAGCCGCGCTGACACGATCTATGGCGGCACCAACCAGATCCAGCGCAACCTGATCGCCGAACGCGGCCTGGGCATGCCGCGCGAACCGAGGGGACAGGCATGAACATTCCCACCTACCCCGAACCGCGTGGCCTGTTGAAAGGCAAGCGGGTGGTAGTGACCGCCGCCGCCGGCACCGGGATCGGCTTTGCCGTGGCCAAGCGCGCCGCCGAAGAGGGCGCGCGGGTGCTGATCAGCGACTTTCACGAGCGGCGCCTTGGCGAAGCGGCCGACCGGATCGCCGCCGAAGTCGGCTGCGAACGGCCGGCCACGGTGGTTTGCGATGTCACCAGCCAGGCCGATGTCGACGCGCTGTGCGCCGCCGCCATGACCCACTTCGGCGCGGTGGACGTGCTGATCAACAATGCCGGCCTGGGCGGCGAGGTGCCGGTGGTCGAGATGAGCGACGAGCAGTGGTTCCGCGTGCTCGACGTCACGCTCAATTCGGTCTTCCGGATGAGCCGCGCCTTCCTGCCGCACATGTATGCGGCCAAGGGCGGCGCGGTGGTCAACAATGCCTCGGTGCTGGGTTGGCGGGCGCAGAAGGGCCAGGCCCATTATGCCGCCGCCAAGGCCGGGGTGATGGCCTTCACCCGCTGTTCGGCGGTGGAAGCGGCCGAGCACAATGTGCGGATCAATGCGGTAGCCCCCAGCATCGCGATGCATGCCTTCCTGGCCAAGGTGACCACTGACGAACTGCTGGCCAAGCTTTCGGCGCAGGAAGCCTTCGGCCGCCCTGCCGAGGTGTGGGAAGTGGCCAATGTCATGCTGTTCCTCGCCAGCGATCTTTCCTCCTACATGACCGGCGAGGTAATCCCGGTCTCGAGCCAGAGGGCCTGAGTGATGCCGCTTGTCGTTGCCAAACCCGCCGACCTTTTGGGCCTGATCGGCACGAAAATGGGCCCGAGTGACTGGCTCATGATCGAGCAGAGCCGGGTTGACGGCTTTGCCGAGATCACCGGTGATCACCAGTGGATCCACATCGATGTCGAACGGGCCAAGGCCGGCCCCTTTGGCGGCACCATCGCCCACGGCTATCTGACGATGAGCCTGATCAACCTGTTCCTGCCCGAACTGATCGAGGTGCGCGGCTTTGCCCATGCGGTGAATGTCGGGCTGGACCGGCTGCGCTTCCTCAACCCGGTCAAGGTTGGCAGCCGGATCCGCGCGGTGGCCGAGCTGGTCTCCGCCGAAGAGATCAAGGGCGCGGTACAGGCGGTGGTGCGCGTCACCATCGAAGTCGAGGGCGCCGACAAGCCGGCCTGCGTGGCCGATACCGTCAGCCGCTATTTTCCGGAGTAAGTCTAAGCATCGCGCCAAAAGTGGATCCCGGTTTTGGCTTTTCGCGCTGCGCCCGAAATGACCATCGCACCAAAAAGTGGGGACCGGTTTTTGGCGCCTCGGCGATGCGACAACAGGAGTAACCCGATGCCCGATCCCGCCGCGATGGGAGCCGCCGTCCACGAATATGTCGCCGCCTTCGCCGCGCACGACGCGGAACGGGTGGTGGCGCTCTATGCCGATGATGCGGTGGTCGAAGACCCGATCGGCACCCCGGCCTATGCCGGCAAGGCTGCAATCCGCGCCTTCTACGAAGGATCGATCGCCACCGGGGCGACGCTGGAGCTGAACGGGCCCGTGCGGGTGGTGGCCGACTATGCCGCCTTCGCCTTCAGCGTCCACCTCGAATGGCAGGGGGCGAAACAACGGATCGACGTGATCGATACTTTCCGCTTCAATGCGGACAACAAGGTCGTCGAGATGCGGGCCTATTGGGGCCCGGCCAACATGCACGCCCTTGCATCCTGACTTTGACCCGAGGGAGTTCCAACATGCGTGAAGCCGCCATCATCTCCACCGCCCGCACCGGCATCGGCAAGGCCTATCGCGGGGCCTTCAACGATACCGAGGCCCCGGTGCTGACCGCCCATGTGGTGAACGCCGCGCTTGATCGCGCGGGGATCGACCCCGCGCGGGTTGACGACGTCTACCTTGGCTGCGGCAACCACTGGAACACCCAGAGCTACAACCTCGGCCGGTTGACGGTCCATGCCTCGCGCCTGCCCAACACCACCTGTGGGTTCACGCTCGATCGCAAGTGCTCTTCGGGCCTCAACGCCATGGCGCTGGCCGCGCGGGCAATCCGCTGCGACGAGGTTGATGTCGCGGTAGCCGGCGGGGTCGAATCGATCTCGCTGACGCTGGGCGCCTTCACCCCCAGCTACCGCAACCGTTCCGAGGCGGTGGTCGCCGCCGATCCCTATGCCTACATGGCGATGATCGAGACCGCCGAGATCGTCGCCGAACGCTATGGCATCAGCCGCGAGGATCAGGACGCCTTTGCCGCGCAGAGCCAGCAGCGCGCCGGCGCGGGGCAGGCCGCCGGGCGGTTTGATGCCGAAATCGTGCCGATCACGGTCGAAAAGGTGCTGCGCGACAAGGCCGGTGCCGAAGTGGGCCGCGAGGCGGTGACGCTGACTGCCGACGAGGGCGTGCGCGGCGACACCACGGCGGAGGGCCTCGCCGGCCTCAAGCCGGTGTTCAAGGACGGGATGGTGATCAAGGAAGGCCACCACATCACCGCCGGCAATGCCAGCCAGCTGTCCGACGGCGCCTCGGCCCAGGTGGTGATGGACCTCGCCACCGCGCAGAAGGAAGGGCTGCCGGTGCTGGGGCTCTATCGCGGGTTCCAGGTGGCGGGCTGCGAGCCCGACGAGATGGGCA
>JAFECL010000040.1:6962-12909 GCA_018242165.1 Pseudomonadota bacterium | reverse complement strand
CGCCTGATCGGCGCGCCGCCGGGCTATGTGGGCTAAGACGAAGGCGGCTACCTGACCGAGGCGGTGCGGCGCAAGCCCTACAGCGTGGTGCTGTTCGACGAGATCGAGAAGGCGCACCCGGAAGTGTTCAACGTGCTGCTGCAGGTGCTCGACGACGGCCGGCTGACCGACGGGCAGGGCCGGGTGGTCGATTTCACCAACACCCTGATCATCCTGACCAGCAACCTGGGCAGCCAGTTCCTTGCTAACCTCGACGAGGGGCAGGATGTCAGTGCGGTCGAACCGCAGGTGATGGAAGTGGTTCGGGCCCATTTCCGCCCCGAATTCCTCAACCGGCTCGACGAGATCATCCTGTTCCACCGGCTGGGCCACGAGCACATGGGGCCGATCGTGGCGATCCAGGTGGCGCGGGTCGCCCGGCTGCTGAAGGATCGCAAGATCACCCTGAACCTGACCGAGGCGGCGGAACGCTGGCTGGGCCGGGTCGGCTACGATCCGGTCTATGGCGCGCGGCCACTGAAGCGGGCGGTGCAGCGTTTCCTGCAGGATCCGCTGGCTGAAAAGCTGCTGGCCGGGGCGATCCCCGATGGCAGCACGGTGACGATCGACGAGGGCGACGGGGCGCTGACCATCGCGGTCGGTTAGCGGCCCCCGGCTGTCAGTGCAGCGTGCGGTAGAGCAGCACCTGCTGGATCATGCTGGCGCGATGAAAACCCAGCCCCAGCGCGCGCTGCAGCTTGCTGATCGTGACCGAGCGCCCGGTGCCGAACTGGCGGATGGCCAGCACGATCAGCTCTTCGTCGCTGCGCTGGTCGGGCCCTTGCCAGTTGCGTCCGTCGTGGCCCATGATCGGCTTCTCCTGCGCTGAAGGTCGGTGCCGATCGTGACTGGCTTCCGCCCGGCTGGCAACTGCGGTGGCGTGATACAATTTGTCACCGTGCCGGCTGATTGACAGGGCCGGGGGGCGGGCGCAGGTTCCGCCGCCATGCGAACCAATCTCAGCAAGCTGCTGCTCGCCGCCGCTCTGGCCCTTCCCACCCCCGCGCTGGCGCAGGAGAAAAAGCCCGACGCCAAGCCCCAGCCGCGCAAGGAGGCGATGGCCGCCGAGGTCGAGGCGGCCTGGGTCAAACCCCCGGTGGAAGAGCGCGAGGCGGTCAGCCACGGCGCGGTCACGGTGCGGGGGCAGAAGATCGCCTATACCGCCACCGCCGGCACCCTCACCATCCGCGACGATGATGGCAAGCCCACCGCCAGCCTGTTCTACACCGCCTATACCAAGGATGGCGGCGGCCAGCGCCCGGTCACCTTCCTGTACAATGGCGGCCCCGGCTCGGCGACGATCTGGCTGCACATGGGCAGCTTTGCGCCGGTGCGCGTCGCAACCGACAGCCCGGTCTATGTCGCGCCCGCCAACTATGCGCTGCGCCCCAATGCGGATTCGCTGATCGACAAGAGCGACGTGGTCTTTATCGACGCGGTCGGCGCCGGCTGGTCGCGGCCGCTGGGCGAAAAGACCGGCAAGGACTTCTGGGGGGTCGACCAGGATGCTGACGCCTTCGCCCGCGCGATCACCCGCTACATCACCAAGAATGGCCGCTGGAACAGCCCCAAGCTGATCATCGGCGAGTCTTATGGCACCCTGCGTACCCCCGCCGTCGCCGCCTTGCTGGAAGAGCGGGGGATGAGCCTGGATGGCGTGGTGCTGCTTTCCACCATCATGAATTACGGGGTGCGCCAGCCCGGCTACGACCAGAACAGCATGATCCTGCTGCCGACCTTCGCCGCTACCGCCTGGTACCACAACCGCATTGCCAACCGCCCGGCGCAGATCGAGCCGTTCCTTGATGAAGTCCGCGCTTTCGTCGCCGGGCCCTATGCCGCCGCGCTGGCCAAGGGCGATGCCATCTCGCCCGAGGAAGCCAGTGCCGTGGCGAAGAAGATTGCCGCCTATACCGGCCTTTCGGAAGCCTATGTCCTGCGCGCCAGGCTGCGGGTCAGCCTGGGCCACTTCCAGACCGAACTGATGCGCGACCAGGGCCTGGCCACCGGGCGGCTCGATACCCGTTATCTGCTCAACGTGGCCGACGGTAACGCCGAAAACCCCGATGACGATGCCGCCGACGTGGCGATCACCGGCGCCTATGTCGCCAGCTTTGCCGACTATTCGGCCCATACCCTCGGCTTCAAGACCGACATGCCCTACAAGCTTTCGGCGCGCGAACAGGGCTTTGACTGGGATTGGCGCCACCGCCCGCCGGGCCGCGGCTTCCAGCAGACCTCGCCCAATACCGGAGTGGACCTGGCCTATGTGGTGCGCCGCAACCCGCACCTGAAGGTGCTGTTCCTCAACGGCTACTACGACGCAGCGACCCCGTTCTATTCGACCGAGTTCGACGCCGCGCACCTGGGCCTGACCCCCGCCCAGCGCAACCAGATCGCCTTCAAGTATTACCAGAGCGGGCACATGATCTATCTCAACGCGCAGGCGCTGGGCCAGCTGCACGACGACCTTGCCAACTGGATCGACAGCGCCGCGCGGCGCTGATCCCCAGCCCGGCCCGAACCGTTTTCGGCATTCCCCGCGCCGCCCGGTTGACCGGGCGGCGCGGTCCTTTTAAGCGGACGATTAAATCACTTTGAGCAGGAGAGCCGCCCGATGAAACTCGATTCCACCATTGCCGCGATTGTCACTGGCGGGGCCTCGGGCCTGGGCGAAGCGACCGCGCGGGCGCTGGCCGCCAAGGGCGTGCGGGTTGCGATCTTCGACATGAATGCGGCGGCCGGCGAAGTGGTTGCCAAGGAGATCGGCGGCACCTTCTGCCAGGTCAACGTTGCCGATCAGGCCAGCGTCGATGCCGGCTTCACCAAGGCTCGCGAAGCCCATGGGCAGGAGCGGATCCTGGTCAACTGCGCCGGGATCGCCACCGCGATCAAGACCGTGGGCCGCGACAAGGAAACCGGCGAGATCAAGGAATACCCGCTCGAGCTGTTCGAGCGGGTGATCGCGGTGAACCTCGTGGGCAGCTTCCGCTGCATCGCCAAGGCCAGCGCCGGGATGGTCGCCGCCGATCCTATCGACGCCGATGGCCAGCGCGGGGTGATCATCAACACCGCCAGCGTTGCCGCGCAGGACGGGCAGATCGGCCAGGCCGCCTACACCGCCAGCAAGGCCGGCGTGCTGGGGATGACCCTGCCGATCGCGCGCGACCTGATGAACGACGGGATCCGCGTCAACACCATCCTGCCCGGGATCTTCCTGACCCCGATGATGCGCGGCCTGCCCGAAAAGGCCCAGGCCGCGCTGGCCGCCGCCATTCCCTTCCCCAAGCGGCTTGGCCAGCCCGAGGAATATGCCCAGACCGCGCTGTTCCTGATCGAGCACGATTACATCAACGCCGAGAGCGTGCGGATGGACGGCGGCATCCGCATGGGGCCACGGTGATGGGTCGCGATGCCTAGCATCGCGATATGCCCGTCGCTCAGGCGCCGCGCGGGCTTGGGCCAGGGCCTGAAAGCCCCGGCATGGTGAGTTCCGCACCCTCGGCCGGAACCGCGCAAGGCGCGCGCGACCAGCTGCTGGATGCGGCGGGCGCGATCATGCGCGAGGGCGACCAGGTCGACATCTCGCTGTCGGAACTGGCCGCCCGCGCCGGGCTCAATTCGGCGCTGGTGAAGTATTACTTCGGCAACAAGGCCGGGCTGCTGAAGGCCCTGATCGAGCGCGAGTGGACCGAGATCGTCCGCTCGGTCGAGGCGCTGATGGCCAAGCAGGCCGATCCCGAGACCAAGCTGCGGATCCACATGGCCGGGGTGGTCAACAACCTGTTCCATCACCCCTATGTTCACCGCCTGCTGCTGCGGCTGATCCGCGAGAGCGAGCCGGCCGAGGCCGACCGGCTGGCGGCGGCCTATCTGCGCCCGCTGCTCGATGCCTACCAGCGGCTGATCGGTGAGGGGGTGGCGGCCGGAGTGTTCCGCCCGGTCGATCCGCTGCTGTTCTATTTCACCGTGATCGGCGCGGTCGACCGGTTCTTCAGCGCCGGCACCGTGCTGCGCCACTGCGGCGATACCGACGTGCTGAACGAAGCCTGGCGCGACCGCTATCGCGCCCACCTCAACGATTTCGTGGTGGCCGGCATCCTCGTCCAGCGATAGGTTGCCCGGATGGACGGGCGCGGCTGGCATATCGGGATCATCGGCGGATCGGGGCTGGCCGCCGGGGTGGGGCTGGACGGGGCGCAGGAGATCGCGGTCGCCAGCCCGTTTGGCGAGCCATCGGGCCCGGTGACCCAGGGCTGGCTGGGCGGAGTGCGGTGCAGCTTTCTGCCGCGCCACGGGCCAGGCCACCGCGTCAGCCCCGATGCGATCAACTATCGGGCCAATATCGACGTGCTCAAGCGCTGCGGGGTGAGCGACGTGGTTGCCATTTCGGCGATCGGTTCGCTGAACGCGGCGATGGCCCCGGGCAGCTTCGTCGCGGTCGACCAGTTCATCGACCGGACGCAGGGCCGCCCCGCCAGTTTCTTCGGCCCGGGCCTGGTTGCCCACGTCAGCCTGGCCGATCCGGTCTGTCCGCGCCTGTCGGCCGGGCTGGCCGATGCGGCAACGGCGGCGGGGGCGCCGGTGCACCGGGGCGGTTGCTACGTGGCGATCGAGGGGCCGCAGTTTTCCACCCGGGCGGAAAGCCGTCTCTACCGCCAATGGGGTGGCGACGTGATCGGGATGACGGCGATGCCCGAGGCGCGCCTCGCCCGCGAGGCCGAGCTGCCCTATGCGCTGCTGGGCATGGTCACCGACTGGGATGCCTGGCGCGACGAGGGCGAGGTGGCCGAGGTGGTGACGGTGCTGGCGGTGATGGCCGCCAATGTCAGCCGGGCGCGCGACACCTTGCGCCATTTCCTTGCCGGCCTGCCCGGCCAGCGCGAACCCAGCCCGATCGATCGCGCGCTGGATGGCGCGATCATGACCGCCCCCACCGCGCGCGACCGGGCCATGATGGCGCGGCTGGATGCGGTGGCGGGGCGGGTGCTGCGGGGCTGAGTTTCCAGCCCCGCAGACCCTATTTCTTGGTGAACATCGCGTCGCTGATCGAGCAGGCCGCAGGGCCAAGGATCACGACGAACAGCGTTGGCAGAATGAACAGGATCAGCGGCACGGTCATGATTGCCGGCAGGCGCGCGGCCTTTTCCTCGGCGCGCATCATCCGCTCGTTGCGGAATTCGGCCGAGAGGACGCGCAGCGCGCTGGCCAGCGGCGTACCATAGCGTTCGGTCTGGATCATGGTGGTGACCACGCCGCGCACCGAATCGAGATTGACGCGGTAGGCCAGGTTTTCGAAGGCCATCCGCCGTTCGGTCAGGAACGACAGCTCGATCGCGGTCAGGGCGAATTCGTCGGCCAGCTCGGGATAGGCCCGGCCCAGTTCGCGCGCCACCCGGTTGAAGGCGGCATCGACCGTCAGGCCGGCCTCGGCGCAGATCACCAGCAGGTCGAGCGCGTCGGGCAGGCCCTTGCGGATCGCGCCGGTGCGCTTGCTCTCGATGTTGCCGATGTAGAGTTCGGGGCCCTTGTAGCCCAGCCCAACCGCGCCGGCGAACAGGAAGAAGCGCTTCATGCTGCCCCATTCGGGGAACATGTTCGACCAATAGACCACAAAGGCCGCAAACAGCCCCAGCACCACCGGCGCGACCATGCGCGCGAAGATGATGGTGACGGCCAGTTCCTTCTTGCGGATGCCGGCCTGGGCCAGCTTCTGCTGGATTTCCTTCAGCTGGCTGTCCTGCAGCACCTTCAGCCGGTCGAGCATGCTGCGCATGTTCTCGATCGATTCGTTCTTGCGCACCAGCTGGGCGCGCTTTTTCGGCGCGTTGATGACGATGCCGGCCTTCAGCTGTTCGCGGCGCTCGTTCAGCGCCTTGACCCGCTTCTGCATCGGATCGGTCACGGT
>JAFECL010000040.1:0-6956 GCA_018242165.1 Pseudomonadota bacterium | reverse complement strand
GCGACCACCACGTCGACGCCCATCAGGGTAGGATGCACGGTTCCGCCCATGGCCTTCCCCCCTCAGATCTCGAAGTTGACCATTTTGGCCATGATGAAGACGCCGATCGACATCCACAGCAGGCCGCCCATTCCGGCCACGATCAGCCGCTGGTCGGTGAAAAAGCCGCCGAGGTAATTGGGGCTGACCCAATAGACCAGGCCGAAGACGATGAACGGCAGCGAGCCGACGATGTAGGCCGAGGCCTTCGATTCCGAGCTCATCGCCTTGATCTTCAGCTTCATCTGGGCCCGCTTGCGCAGCACATCGCCCAGGTTCGCCAGCGTTTCGGCGAGGTTGCCGCCGGTTTCGCGCTGGATCGCGAGGGTGATGGTGAAGAAGCTGAATTCCGGCATGTTGAGCCGGTCGGCGGTATCCTGGAGCGATTCCTCCATCGACTTGCCGATCTTGATGCGTTCGCAGATCAGCTTGAATTCCTCGCCCACCGGGCCGGGAATTTCATGGCTGACCACCGACAGGGTTTCGGCGATCGGCAGGCCCGAGCGCAGGCCGCGGACCAGCAGGTCGATCGCGTCGGGGAACTTGGCGACGAACTTGTTGAGCCGGCCCTTGATCATCATCCCCACCGCCATGTGCGGGATGCCGGCGCCGAACAGCACGCCAAGGCCCAGTGCCAGCGGGGGATAGCCGGTCTTCAGCAGCACCAGCAGGGCGACGCCGACGCCGATCCCCAGCGAGGTGTAGAGGTATTGCTGCAGGGTGATCGGCCGGCCGGTGCGGGTCAGCCGCAGGGCCAGCGCGGCGGCGCGCGATTCCGATCCCGCCAGGCGATGCATCTTGTACCGGCGGGCGGCCAGCGCCTTGCGCATCTGCGCCTCGACCTTGTCGAGGGTATTTTCCGAATGCCGGTCACGCAGCGCCTCCAGCCGGCGCGCCGCTTCCTTGGTCGGGTTGGGCCCGGCCAGGGCCATCCAGACCAGCGCGATCAGCGCGGTCAGCCCCAGGGCGACCAGCAGGATCTGCGGTGTGCTCATCGGCGGCGTTCAGTCATGGCGGGGGCGCGGGGCACCCTCAGGCGCCCGCCTTCTCCTTCTTGGCAAGCAATTTGCCGAGCTTGATCTTGCCCAGCAGCGAACCCTTTTCAGCACCCGGCTTGGCGCCCTTGCCACCCTTGGCGCCGGGCTCCGAACCATCCTCAACGTCGGTCGCGCCGCGCACCGCCTCGGCGATGTCGCGCACCGCCGCCCCGGCCTTGCCGCTGCGGTTGGCCTCGCCGAAGGTCTGGCCCAGCTTGGCGGCATGGGTCGCGGCCTTGAGGTCGTAGGGCACCGAATAGTTGATCTTGCGCTCGATCGAGGCCTCGAAATCGGCCTTGGAGATTTCGCCGCCGCTGGCGTGGCACTTGTTGGCGACGATCAGCGTCTGGGCATGGCTGGCGTTGCTCTTCAGCCACGACAGGATGCGGATCGTGTCGCGGGCCGCGGCCAGCGTCAGGTCGGTCACCACCACCACCACGTTCACATCCGCGAGCAGGTGGGGGAAGTTGATCAGCATGTTGCGCGGCAGGTCGATCACCGTCATCTCGAAGGCCTGCCGGAACTCTTCCTCAAGCTGGAGGAAGGCCGCGCCGTCGGTCATCAGAGGGGTGTTGATCGGGGCCTCGGCCGAGAGGATCGAGAGGTTGTCGTTGGCGCGGATCATCGCGCGTTCGATGAACAGGCCGTCGATCCGGCTCGGGTTCTCGATGGCGTCGGTCAGGCCGCGCCCCGGCTCGAGGTCGAGCGCGAGGGCACCGGTGCCGAAGTGGATGTCGAGATCGAGCAGCGCGGTCGGCTGCTTGTGGTCGTTGCTGAACAGCCAGGCCAGCGAGGTGGCGACCATCGAGGCGCCAACCCCGCCGCGCGAGCCGATCACCGCGGTGCTGATGTGCTTTTTCGCGGTGGCCGGATCGTGGTGCTTCGGCGCCGAGAAGATCGCCTGGGCCTGAACCAGCGCGTCACGCAGCTGGCCTTCGGACAGCGGCTTGAGCAGATAGTCGTGGATCCCGCTGCCCAGCAGGTCGCGATAGAGCCGGACATCGTTCACCTGGCCCACCGCGATCACCACGGTGCCGGGTTCGCACACCTCGGCCAGCGCGTTGATGTCGGCCAGCGGATCGCCGCTTTCCGAAAGATCGACCATCAGGATGTTGGGCGAAGAGGTGATCGACAGCGACTGGACCGCGTTGCGCAGCCCGCCCTTGTTGCACTTCTCCGGGGCCCAGCCCAGCTCGCCCACCACCGGACGCAGCACGGCCAGCGAGGCATCGTCGCAGATATAGGCCGCGAAAGCATCGCGTGTGGTGTGGCCGGAAACTTTCCAGGGGGCGTTCATGATGCCTCAGCCTCCGCTCTTGCTCGAAGTTTGTTTCAGGTCGCCCGCCCCGGTCGGGGTCTTGGCCGAATAGATCTGGATCGCCTTGTCCGAGGTCGCGATGTTGCTCTGGGTGGTGCCCGTCGCGCCGCGCAGCAGATCGTCCGGGTTGGCGATCATCGCCGCCAGATTGCTGTTGATCGCGCAGCCATAGTTGCTCGAATTGGCGTTGAAGGGGTTGCTGTCCGAATTGGCCGACCAGTCGGGGCAATGCGGCACGGTGGCGTTGGCGCGGGTCACCACGATCCGCGCGGTGCCGCCGTTGACATAGCCGGCGGTTACCGGCGCTTCGGCGCTGACCAGCAGGCCGTAGCGGCTGGCGAGGGCCTGGATGGCATCGCGGGTGGCCGGGTTGCCCAGCGGGTCGTCCACGCTGATCCGGTCGCCGTAACGCAGGTGCATCGCCTCGAACCAGCCGGCAACATGGTCCTGTTCCTGGGCCGAGAGACCGTTCGGGCTCGCGGTCACGTCGAGGGTGAACTGGCTGTGATCGACCACCGGCTGGTGAGTCGAATACATGGTGCGGTTGGTGGGAACGCCGCCGCAGCCGGCAAGGCCCAGCACCAGCCCGAGCGCGAGCGCCGCGCGGGGCCAGGATTTGCCGTTCAACCTGGTGCTCGTCATCGTAACCTCGCTCAATTCAGGGAAAAGCCGGGGGCGGCGGGGGTGTCGCTCGAGGCGGTACGGTGCCTGCGCTTTTCAACCGGGGCGGGCTGGGGCGCGGCGGCCACGGCCTGCGGCACGGAGCCGCCGGGACCTTCCAGTTCGTCCATGCTGATCTTCGGCGCCGCCTTGGCATCGCCGGTGGCGGTCGGCCCCGGGCGGGTGCCGGCCTTGCCGCTCTTGCCGTCGGTCCAGTTGTTGCCCAGCACGCGGTTGATCTCGTCGGGGTTCTGCAGCCCGTCGGTCGGCAGCTTGATGTCGGCGTCGTTGCTCGGCTGGACCAGATAGGGGGTGACCACGATCACCAGCTCGGTCTCGCCGCGCTGGAAGTTGGTCGAGCGGAACAGCGTGCCCAGCACCGGCACGTCGCCGGCACCCGGCAGCTTCTGGATGGTGTGGTTGGCGTGGTTCGAGAGCAGCCCGGCGATCATGAAGCTCTGGCCTGAACCCAGCTCGATCGTCGTCTCGGCGCGGCGGATGGTCAGCGCCGGAACCTGGAAGCCGTTGAGCGTGACCGAACCCTGCGATGAAAGCTCGGAAACTTCCGGCCGCACCCGCATGCTGATCCGCCCGTTGGCCAGCACCGTCGGGGTGTAGGACAGGCTGACGCCGAACTTCTTGTAGTCGATCGACACCGAGCCGAGGCCCGACGAGATCGGGATCGGGAATTCGCCACCGGCCAGGAAGTCGGCGGTTTCCCCCGACAGCGCGGTCAGGTTGGGGTTGGCCAGCGTGGTGACGAGGCCGGCGTTCTCGCCCGCGTCGAGCGCGGCAAGGATGCTGAGCGGGCCAAGGTGGGCCTGCGCCGCCAGCGAGGTCAGGGTGCTGACCGTGCCGATCGCCGAGCCGGGCACCACGGTGGCCCCGGTCGGGTTGGTGGCGGTGACGTTGGCCGGAATGTTGACCGTGCCATAGGGGGTGACGCCCACGCCCAAGCCGATCTGCGGATAGTAGGTGCCGCTGCCGCCACCCAGCACACCGAGCGAACGCCCGTTGCCGATGCCGTACTGGAACCCGCCGTTCGACGAGTTGATCGTCGAGAGGCTCGAGTTGAGCTGCTTGGCATAGGTCCGGCTGACTTCGGCGATCCGCACCTGCAGGTTGACCTGCAGCGGCACGGCGCTGCGCAGGCGGTTGATCACCGCCACCTTCAGCGGGGTGTTGCCGTCGATCTTCTGCCCCGGGTTGAGCGCCGAGGCGACCAGCTGGGCGGCCTGGGCACTATCTTCGGGCGAGGCGACGGTGCCGGTCAGTACCGCCAGCTGACCGACGATGGTGATGCGGATATCCGCATTCGGCATCGCCAGCTTGAGCATCTTGTCGACCGAATTGATGTTCTGGCTGACGAAGACATTGGCCGACCAGATCACCTTGCCGGTGGCCGAGGTGGCGAAGATCGTGGTCGCGCCGAAGTCCTTGCCGAACAGGTGGATCTGCCGGGCGTTGGAGACATAGACGTCGGCCGCCCCGGGGTTCGAGGTCCAGATGTTGGCGGCCGCCACCGGCAGGGTGATCAGCTCGCCCTCGCCAACCGAAAGGCGCACGTCGCGGGTGGGCTTTTCCACCCCGGCGGGCAGTTCGGCATAGGCTGCCGGGTGCCCCTGCGCGGCGGCCGGGCTGGCCGCCAGGCCAACGATGCTGGCCAGCGCCAGGGCCGTCGAGCGGACGAGAAGGCTTTTCTGGTACATCTTACGCTCCCGCTCCGGCGACCATGCCTGGCCCCGCCATCGCACCCGCATTGCCGGCCCCATTGGCCGTCGAAGTGATCATCGAACCCGCGGCACCTTCGATGCCGTTGCCAGCCTGGCTGGCCGACGCGCCACGCACCACGGTGACCGTGGGGGTGGCCGGATTGGCCGGCAGGCCCATCTTCTGACGCACCGCGCCGACGATCCCGCCGAAAGCGCGCGCCATGGTGTTGGCGAACTTGCCGGTGTCGGCATGGGGCACGCTCTTGCGCTGGAAGCGCGAGACGTCGCCGCCGGTGACGAAGCTGGTGTTGCCCTCGATCGGGCGGTTGGCGATGGCGCGCAGGGCCTTTTCCTCGTCGGCCTTGCTGGCGCCGGCGGGCAGGTTGATCGCGCCGCTGGCCACGGCCTTGTCCAGCTCGGCCTGATTGTCGGCCAGCGAACGCAGCGCCAGGCTCAGCGTGCCGATGGTCTGCGACACCTGGATCTTTTCGGCGATCCGCGGGGTCACTTCCAGCGTCACGTTGTGCGAATTGTGGACCACGGACTTGCCGTTGACGATTTCGGTTTCGGTCGACTGGTCGGTGGCCAGCACGCGCAGGTTGCGCAGCACGGTCTCGGTAGCCTTCAGCGGCGCCCCGCCACCTTCGCCGTTGACCGACTGGGTCAGCATCAGGTCGACATGGTCGCCCGGGAAGATGAAGCCAGCGACGCCGGTGTTGTCCGAGACCGGGATGGTCACGGCGCGCATCCCCGGGCCCAGCGCGGCGGCGAGGAAGCCGCGATCGTGCGGGGCCACCAGCGCGCCCTTGGTCAGCGGCTGGCCGGCGGTGACCGGATAGCGCACCACGGTGCCCAGCAGCTTGTCCTTGCTGAAGGCGCCTTCGACGAAATAGGCATCCTGGACCATGTCCTTGGGCCAGGGCTGCATCTGCACCGAATCGGGCGTGATGATCGTGCCCACCGGCAGCGAACGCTGCGCCACCAGCACGTGGGTGGTGCGCGGGGCAATCGCGGCGGCAGCGGCCTGCGGCGCGGAACTGCCAGCCAGCAGGCTGCGGGCGGCCAGGGCCGTGCCGATCGCGACGACCAGCGCGCCTACCAGCAGCAGCAGTTTCTTGTTGTCCATGACCGAGCAGACCTCTTCGAGAAAGTTCCGAGCAACGCGCTAGTTTTCGGTGATAATGGTTAAGATCTGGTCACCCGACCCGCCCACCGGCCTGGATGATCGGCCAATAGTCGGATGCGAGCACCCACAGTCCGGCGGCGGAGATGGCGATGCCATAGGGCACCAGCAGGCGGTCGCGCTGGCGCCGGGCAATGTGCCAGGCCCCCATCGCTACCGTCAGCACCCCGCCGAGCAGGGCCATCAGCATCACCAGTTCGAGAAAGAATGCCGGGCGGATCCACAGCGCCAGCGCGGTCAGCAGCTTGACGTCGCCGCCGCCCATCGCGCGCATCGCGAACAGCAGCGCCAGCCCGGCGAAGGCCGCCACGGCCACCCCCAGCTGCCAGCCGATGTCATACCAGCCCATCCCGGCCGTCCACCAGAACAGCGGCGCAGCCAGCGCCACCGAGGCGGTCAGCCAGTTGTCGATCTGGCGCCGGCGAATGTCGGTGAAGGCCGCGACCAGCAAGGCGATTGCCAGCGCGCCGAGCAGGACATACGAAACCGTCTGCAAATGCATGGATACCCCCCACGATCTACGGGGAGGTCTACCGGCAAGGACTTACCAAATAGTAACCAACCCACGGAGGTTGAAATTTACCCGAGCGACCCGCCCGACCTGCAAGATCCGGCAATCCGCCGCGCCATTCCGCCGCAGGCGCGCGAAGGCCGCTGGCTGGCGGCGGATGGCCGGGCGATCCGCCGGATCGACTGGGCGGTGCCGCCCGCGCCGCGCGGGGCGCTGCTGTTCCTGCCGGGGCGCGGCGATTGCTATGAAAAGTATCTCGAGGCGCTTGATCACTGGCACCGGCTGGGCTGGGCGGTGACCGCGCTGGACTGGCGCGGCCAGGCGGGATCGGGCCGCGAGGGCGCCGATCCGCTGACCGGCCACATCGCCGATTTCGCCGTCTGGGTGGCCGATCTGGCCCGCTTCTGGCGGGAATGGGCCGCGACGGTGCCCGGCCCGCGGGTGTTGGCGGGCCATTCGATGGGCGGGCACCTGGTGCTGCGGGCGCTGGCCGAAG
>JAFECL010000003.1:76711-80525 GCA_018242165.1 Pseudomonadota bacterium | reverse complement strand
ACGGCCCACGTGTGCATGCACCTCGCTACCACGCAGAAGGACGCGCGGCGAGTGCTGGGGCTCTATCGCGGGTTCCTGGTGGCGGGTTGCGTGCCCGACCAGATGGGCATCGGCCCGGTCTTCGCCATCCCCAAGCTGCTCGCCCGCGCCGGGCTGAAGCTCGATGACATCGGCCTGTTCGAGATCAACGAGGCCTTCGCCAGCCAGGCGATCTATTGTCAGCGCAAGCTCGACATCGACCCCGCGAAGCTGAACGTCAACGGCGGCGGGATCGCGCTGGGCCATCCCTTCGGGATGACCGGCAGCCGGCTGATCGGCCATGCCCTGATCGAAGGGCGGCGGCGCGGGGTGCGCTATGTCGTCGTCTCGATGTGCGTCGCGGGCGGCATGGGCGCCGCCGGGCTGTTCGAACTGCCCTGATGCTCCACCCCCTGCCCCCCACCATCCCCCACGCGGCCGAGGCCGCCGCGCGGGCCTGGCCCGATGCCCCGGCGGTGATCGAAGCAGGTGAGACCACCAGCTTCGCCGCGCTGTGGGCCGAATGCCAGGCCGCCGCGCGGGCGCTGATCGCGCTTGGGGTTGGCGCCGGGGACCGGGTGGGGATCTGGGCCCCGAACCGCCGCGAATGGATCGCGGCGGCGGTGGGCGCCATGGTGCTGGGGGCGGCGGTGGTGCCGCTCAACACCCGGCTCAAGGGCCGCGAGGCGGGCGACATCCTGCGGCGCACGCGGGCAAAAGTGCTGTTCACGGTCAGCGACTTCCTCGGCATCGACTACCCGGCGCTGATCACCGGCGAGGATCTGCCGGCGCTGGCCCATGTGGTCCCAATGAATGGTGGCTGGCAGGGCTTTCTGGCCGGCGGCGCGGGCAGCGAGCCGGCGCGGGTGGCGGCAGCGATGGCCATGATCGGCCCCGATACCGTCTCCGACATCCTCTTCACCAGCGGCACCACCGGCAGCCCGAAGGGCGTGCTGATGACCCACGGGCGGGTGCTGCCGCAGTGCGGGGTATGGATCGCCAACACCGGCCTGAGCCGCGACGAACGCTATCTGATCGCCAACCCCTTCTTCCACTCGTTCGGGATGAAGGTTGGCTGGGTCGCCTGCCTGCTCAGCGGTGCCACCGCCGTGCCGATGGCCCAGTTCGAGGTGGGCGAGGCGGCGCGGCTGATCGAAGGGCTGAAGATCAACTTCCTCCCCGGCCCGCCGACGATCTTCCAGATGCTGCTGGCCGAACGCGAGGTACGGCCCTTCGACTGTTCCTCGCTGCGCGGCGGCACCACCGGGGCGGCCACCGTGCCCCCGGTGCTGGTCGAGCGGATCCGCGACGAGCTGGGCATGAAGGACCTGATCACCGCCTATGGCATGACCGAATGCGTCAACATCACCAGCTGCCGCCCCGGCGATCCGGCGCTGACCATCGCCCAGACCTGCGGCGCAGCGATCCCCGGTAACGAGGTGATCGTGGCGGACGAGGCGGGCCGCGAAGTTCCGCGCGGCGAAGTGGGCGAGATCCTGGTGCGCGGGCAGGGGGTGATGCTGGGCTACCTCGACGATCCCAAGGCCACCGCCGAGGCGATTGACGCCGCCGGCTGGCTCCACACCGGCGATGTCGGGACGATGGACGAAGCTGGCTACCTGCGCATCACCGATCGGAAGAAAGACCTCTACATCTCGGGCGGGTTCAATGTTTACCCGGCCGAGGTCGAAAAGCTGCTGAGCGAACACCCCGCCGTCGCCATGGTCGCGGTGGTGGGCGTGGCCGACGAACGGATGGGCGAGGTGGGCCGGGCCTATATCGTCCCACGCCCCGGCACCCAGCCAGGCGAGACCGAAATCATCGCCTGGGCCCGCGCAAACATGGCCAACTACAAGGTGCCGCGCCAGGTGGTGCTGGTGGCCGACCTGCCGCGCAACGCCAGCGGCAAGGTGCTGAAGACCGAACTGCGGGGTTAGCCGGCAATCGCGCGCACCGCCGCGCGGGCGCCGTGCATTGCCCCTTCGATGTAGCTGACCCCGGTGGCATCGCCGATGGCATGGACGGCAAAGCCGGCGGCTTTCAGGCTGTCGGCCAACGCCAGATCGCCCTCGGCGCCCATCGCCACGATCACCGTATCGGCGGGCACCGACTGCGCCGCACCGGCGGCATCGGTGAAATGCACCGCCTTGTCGGCGATGGCGATATCCTTCGCCCCGCCGTGCAGGCCCACCCCGTGCTCGCCCAGCTCGGTCAGGATCCGCATCCGCCGCACCAGGGTCAGCCCCTTGCCCAGCCGCGCAGCCGGTTCGACCACGTTCACCGTGCGGCCGCGCTCGGCGAGGAATTCGGCCAGTTCGATCCCCACCAGCTCGCCACCGATGATGGCAACGTTCTGGCCCAGCGGCATCCAGGCATGGGTGGCCTTGCGGACCAGATCGAGGTTGGCGGTCGCCCCGGTGGCCGCGCCGACCCTGGTGGCCAGCCGCGTGAACATGCCCGTCTTGCGCTTCAGCCCGTCGTTGCTCTCGCCCAGCATCAGCGCGCGCATGTCATCGCCCGAGAAGACGTGCGGCAGGTCGTTGCCGGGGATCGCCGGTAGGCCGCGCCGCGCACCGGTTGCCACCACCACCTCGCTGACCCCCAGCCCGCGCAGCAGTTCGGGCGTCGCCTCGGTACCCAGCCGGACCTCGACCCCTGCCTCGGCCACTTCGGCCCGCAGCCAGTCGAGCAGGCGTTCGTTCGCGGCATAGGCCAGGCTGGCGAAGCGCAGCGTGCCCCCCAGCCTGTCACTCTTCTCGATCAGCGTCACCCTGTGGCCCAGCATGGCCAGCCGCCGGGCGCTTTCCATCCCGCCGGGCCCGCCACCGATCACCGCGACATGCTTTGCGGCGCTGGCTGATGCCGGCTGGCCTTCATGCTCGGCGGCCAGTTCGGGATTGACCGCGCAGCGCACCGACTGGCCCATGTAGATCGCGCTGACGCAGGTGTAGCAATAGACGCAGGGGCGCACCTTGTCGTCCTGCCCAAGGGTCAGTTTGTTGGGCAGATCGGGGTCGGCCAGCAGCTTGCGGCCCATGGCGATGAAATCGGCCTCGCCCTTGCGGATCGTAGCATCACCCAGCTCGGCCTCGACCCGGCCCGAAGCGATCACCGGGATGCTCACCGCCGCGCGGATCTGCGCGCTTTCGGGCAGGTTCCAGCCCTCGACATGGGGGATGTTCGACTGCGAATGCAACTTGCCGACCGAGGTATCGTGGTACGAGGTGACGGTGATCGCATCGACCCCGGCAGCCTCGACCATCCGGGCATGGGCGATGGCATCCTCCACCTGGATCCCGCCGGGCTTGCCATGCTCGCGCCCGTCCAGCTTGATCCACACCGGGAAGTCGCGCCCCACCGCCGCGCGGATCGCGCCGATCACTTCCAGCGGCAGGCGCATGCGGTTCTCGCGGCTGCCACCGTAAGCATCGGTGCGGTTGTTGGTGTAGGGCGAAATGAAGCTGGAGAGGAGGTAACCATGGCCGGCATGGATCTCGATCCCGTCGAACCCGGCCTCCTTGGCGCGCCGCGCCGCCTGCCCGTACTGGTCGACCACCCAGGCGATATCCTCGCCCGTCAGCACCTTCAGCTCGGGCATCTTCATGCCGGCCAGCGCGGCCAGTTCCTCGGTCAGGAAATAGTCGGTAAAACCGCCCTTCATCGGCGGCGGCACGGCCGGGGCCCACAGCGGGTGGCCCCAGCGGTTGAAGGCATAGCCGGCCACCATCCCGCCCATATGCAGCTGCGGCACGATCTTCGCGCCATGGGCATGGACCCGCTCGACCAGGGCCTTGAG
>JAFECL010000003.1:3556-76647 GCA_018242165.1 Pseudomonadota bacterium | reverse complement strand
TGCGCCTCGTGATAGGCGATCAGCTGTTCACCCACCGTGCCGTCGTCTTCCGACAGGCTGACCCCCATGGCAGTGACGGCGATGCGGTTCTTCAGCTCCATGGTGCCGATCCGGCCGGGGCTGAGCAGGTGGGGGTAGCGGTTCGAAGGCATCTTGGTTCTCCCGTCGGGGACTATTCAATCGGTGGCGCGGGCAGGCAATCGCCGGCAGGCGGAGCGCGGCACAGATTCGGCCATCAACCGCCCCTGCGGGCCCGTTCGGCGCCAAACAGCGGCAGGCGGGTGTAGAGCGGATCGTCGCCGCCCAGCCGGCCCAGCGCGGCGCCTGTGGTGTCCATCGCCGGGGCGGGGCGCTCTTCCGACCAATCGAGCACCAGGCTGCGGGCGAGGAACTTCCACGTGCCATCGCGCTTTTCATAGCGGTCGCAATAGCGGCCATGGGCGACGACATCGTGCGCGCCGTCGGCTGTGCGGTGCCAGGCGATGCACGAGATCACCCCTTCGGCGCTGTTTCCCGCGATCAGGAACAGCTTGCTGGTCAGCTGGTGCGACATCCGCTGCCAGTTGGCCAGCATCCCCGGCAGCCAGGCGACGTATTCGTCGGGCGAGCCGCAGAACATCGCCCCGTGATCGTCCACCGCATCGTCGTGATAAAGGCTGCGGATCAGGCCATAGTCGGCCCGGTCGACGGCATGGGCATAGATGGTGACCAGATGATTCAGCGCCAGCCGGTCAAGCGCCTCGGCCTGGCTCAGCGGCGCAGGGGCCAGCCCGTCAGACACCGAACCCGCCCGAGACCGAGATCGTCTGCCCGGTAATGTAGTTCGCCCTGTTCGAGGCCAGGAACACCGCCGCGCGGCCAATGTCTTCCGGCTGGCCCCAGCGGCGCAGGCACAGCAGCTTGTGGGTTTCGGCGATCCACGCCTCGTCGAACACCCCCTGGGCGGAGAGTTCGTGGAACATGCCGGCATCGATCACGCCCACCAGCACCGAATTGGCGCGGATCTCGTGTGCGCCCTCTTCCTTGGCGATGCCCTTGATCAGCGCCTCGTTGGCCGCCTTGGGCACCACCGACAGGCCATCGAGCTTGGGGAACCAGTCGTGCCCGGCCGAGCCGAGGTGGACGAAACTGCCCCCACCCGCCGCACGCATCGCCGGGATCAGCGCGCGGGTGGCGTGGAAGAAGCCAAAGGCCTCAACCTCCATGGCATTGCGGAAAGCATCATCGCCCCACTCGGCCAGCGGGGTCTGCGCCACCAGCGGGCCGGCGCCCCAGACCATCGAGTGAACCCGGCCATGCTCGCCAAGGATCGCCGCGACCGTGGCCGAAACCTGCCCGGCATCGCGCACGTCGAGCTGGTGGATCGAGGCCTTCACCCCTTCGCCGCGCAGCCGTTCGGCCACCGCCTCGGCCACCGCCTGCTTCGAGCGATAGCAGACCGCAACGTCACTGCCGGCACGAGCGAATTCCAGCGCCACGCCCTGCCCGATCCCGCCGCTGCCGCCGAAGATCACCGCCGCCCCTGCCGGAAAATCCGCTGTCATCCCCACCTCTCCCCTGACCGTGGCGGCGGCCTGCGGGCCGCCGAGTCCATTGGCCGCGATGCTGCCACGGGACGGCGGCCGCGCCATAGCCCGTTCGGGTGATGAAGGGCGCTTTTGGCTGTGTCAGTTCCAAACCCGCACAAGCCACGGGAGAGGACGGGATCATGACAGGTCAGCAGCGCAAAGTGCGCTTTGCAATCATTGGCGCGGGGATGGCGGGGCTGCTCGCCGCGATCAAGCTCAAGCAGCGCGGCGAGAACTTCACCCTGTTCGAAAAGGCCGCCAAACTGGGCGGCACCTGGCGCGAAAACCGCTATCCCGGCCTGACCTGCGACGTGCCGGCCCACGCCTATACCTATTCGTTCGAACCCTATGCCGAATGGCGCGCCTATTACGCCACCGGGGGCGAGATCCAGACCTACTTCGAAAAGGTCGCCGAGAAGTACGGGGTGCTGCCCCATTTCCGCTTCGGCTGCGAGGTGACCGGCGCGGTGTGGGATGATGCCGCCGCGCACTGGACCCTGACCCTGGCCAGCGGCGAGACCTTCGTCGCCGACGTGGTGATCGCCGCCTCGGGCGTGCTGCATCACCCCAAGATGCCCGAGATCGAAGGGCTGGACCGCTTCAAGGGCGCCGCCTTCCACACCGCCCGCTGGGACGATTCGGCGCCGATCGACTGGGCAAAAGTGGGCCTGATCGGCTGCGGCTCCACCGGCATCCAGATCGTGACCGCGATCAACAAGCGGGTCGAGCGGCTGGTGCACTTCCAGCGCTCGCCGCAATGGGTGATGCCGGTGCCGCAGTTCGAATATACCGAAGCCGAACGCGAGGCCTTCCGCAAAGACCCCGCGCTGATCGACGCGATCCGCTACAATCAGGACTATATCAACGCCGTGCTGCGCTTCACCGACGGGGTGACCGATATCGAAGGCCCGCAGATGCGCGAGATCGAGGATATCTGCCGGCAGCACCTCGAGGATTCGATCAAGGATCCGGTGCTCAAGGAAAAGCTGCGGCCCAACTATCGCGCCGCCTGCAAGCGGCTGATCTATTCGTGGTGCTATTACGAAGAGGTCCAGCACCCGGCGGTCCATGTCGAAACCGGGCGGATCGCGCGGGTCGAACCCGATGGCGTGCGGATGACCGATGGCACCTTCCACCCGCTCGACACGCTGGTGCTGGCCACCGGCTTCCGCGCGGATCGCTTCATCCGCCCGGCGGTGGTGAAAGGGCAGAATGGCCGCTCGCTCGACGATTTCTGGGCCCGGCGCCCCACCGCGCACTATGCCGTCACCCTGCCCGGCTTCCCGAACTTCTTCATGCTCAACGGGCCGACCGGGCCGGTCGGCAACTTCTCGCTGATCGACATCGCCGAACGGCAGTGGGACTATGTCATGCAGCTGGTCGACCACGTCGAGGGCGGCAACGGCCGGGCGATCGCCCCCACCCAGACCGCCTTTGCCGACTATGAGGAACGGCGGATCGACGCCGCGAAGAAGACCATCTTCGGTTCGGGCTGCACCAGCTGGTACCTCGACGACGAAGGCGTACCGGCAACCTGGCCATGGTCGTACCAGGCCTTTGCCGATGCCATGGCCAAGCCCCGGCTGGAGGAATACGAGCTGATCGGCTGAACGCGGGTGGACGCTGGGCGCTAGCCGTTCAGCGTCCCCAGCAGGCTGACCAGCTGGGCCTGGCGATGGACCCCGGTCTTGGCAAAGACGCTGCGCAGCTGGGCCTTGGCGGTATTGTGCGCCACCCCCAGCGCCCGTGCCGCGCCAACCAGCGAATGGCCGCGCGCCAGCATGGCGCAAAGCCGCGCCTCGGCCACCGTCACCCCCAGCAGGTCGGCGATCGAGGCCGGATCGGGGGCCAGCGCCTCGCCCGGGCGGGCCAGGAACAGCGCCAGCGCCCCGGTTCCGGCATGGATCGCCGGCAGCTCGATGCCGCGCGCGGTGGCGACCAGATCGCCATGGTCGGCCCGGGGAATGCGGAACCGGGCCACGGCCCCCGCCGCCGTGCCCGATTGCAGCAGGCCCTCGAGCCGGGCGCGCAGCGGCGCACTGTCCAGCCGCAGCGCCCCGCCGGCCAGCCGCACCCCCTCGCCCTCGGCCAGGATCCGGTTGGCCAGGGCATTGGCGCTGATCACCCGAAGCTGGCGGTCGATCACCAGCAGGGCCAGCCCCAGCCCTTCGGTGGCGGAGCGCAGCAGGTCGTGCTGGGCATTGCCGAACTGAAGCTTTTCGAACAGCGCCACGGCGGCGCGCAGGTGCGGCACCAGCGCCTGCAGCCGGGCCTTGTCATCGGGCGAAAAGGGCGCCTCGGCCTCCGTCCGGGTCACCCGGAAGCGTGCCTCGTATTGCCCTTCGAAGCGCAGGTCGACGGCCAGCACCTGTTCGCCGCCCACCTGCCGCAGATAGTCGCGATAGGCGGCAAAACGCGCGGCATCCTGCCCCGCGAGGAATTCTGCGAAGCTGGTCACCCGCCCCTCGGGCAGGCCGCTGAACGGGTCGGCGGCGAAGAACCGCTCGATATAGGCATGGCTCAGCCCGGCATCGGCCCCCGGCGTGACGAAAGTACCCGGCTGGGCGCGGCCCGGCGCGCTGATGATCATGGTGGCAAAGGGGGCCCCCAGCCATTGCCCGAGGGCGGCAAGGAATTCTTCCCACGGCCGTTCCGCATCCAGCCCGCCATACAGGCTGGCAAGCAGCGCCGAGAGGCGCGGGTCGCTCGCCAGGCCGGCTGCCTTCACCGCTGGCATCTGGCGCACGACCAGGTGCTGCGCCCGCCCTGGACGATCCGGCCGATCGGGTTCGCACAGCGGGTGCAGGGCTGGCCTTCGCGGCCATAAACCTCGAAGGCCTTGGAGAAATAGCCCAGCTCGCCATCGGGCTGGGCGAAATCGCGCAGGGTGCTGCCGCCCGCCGCGATCGCCTCGTCCAGCACCGCGCGGATCTCGGGCACCAGGCGCTCGAGCGCCGCGCGGTCGACCTTGCCGGCGGCCCGGGTCGGGGCGATCCCGGCACGGAACAGCGCCTCGCAGACGTAGATGTTGCCAAGGCCGGCCACCACCCGCTGATCCAGCAGCATCAGCTTGATCGCCGCGCTGCGCCCGGCCAGCGCCCTGGCCAGATGGGCGGCACTCAGCTCCGGCCCCAGCGGCTCGGGCCCCAGCGCGGCAAAGGCCGGCCATGCGGCAAGCCCCGCTTCATCGACCAGATCGACCGAGCCGAAGCGGCGCGGATCGTTCAGCGCCAGCGCACGCCCGGCCCCGGTTTCCAGCACCAGATGGTCGTGCCTGTCGGCCTCCGCCGGGTCGATCCGCCAGCGCCCCGACATGCCGAGGTGGAAGACCATCACCCGCCCCCGGTCGGTATGGACCAGGCCATATTTGGCGCGGCGCGTCAGGTGGGTCACCCTCGCCCCGGTCAGCGCCTGGGCCAGATCGGCGGGGAACGGGCGGCGCAGCCCTTCGCGCATCACCCGCACCCGGGCAATCGTCTGCCCTTCCAGGCAATGGGCAAGGCCGCGTACCGTGGTTTCGACTTCGGGAAGCTCTGGCATCCGGCAGGATTAAGGCGCCCCCGCCGGCGAAACAAGTTTTCGATTGCAACGTAAGTTGCGCCCGGCTAGCGTGCCGTCATTCCCCTGACCGGAGATTTCCATGACCCTCCCGCTCTCGCGCATCCTTCTGCCCGCCGCCACCAGCACGCTGACCAACCTGCGCAGCTGGCTCGACAAGCCGGATGCCCGCGCCAAGGAAGCCGAACTGCTCGACGCGCGCCTGGCGCCCGACATGTTCCCCTTCACCCGCCAGTACCAGATCGCCAGTGACACGGTGAAGGGCGCCGCCGCGCGGCTGGCCGGGGTCGAGGCCCCCGCCATGCCCGATACCGAGGCGAGCTTTGCCGAGCTGCAGGCCCGGATCGATGCCACACTGGCCTTCCTCGCCACGGTCGATCCCGCCGCGATCGACGCCGGCGCCGCCCGCGAGATCGAACTGAAGTTCCCCAACGGCGGGGGCATGCGCTTTGATGGCGAAACCTACCTGGTCCAGTTCGTGCTGCCCAACCTCTACTTCCACGCCACCGCCGCCTATGCCCTGCTGCGCGGCCATGGCGTCGCCATCGGCAAGCCCGATTTCCTCGCCCATCTGGCCGGCAACATGTTCGCGCCGCCGGCGTGATGCCTCTGGCTCCTCGCGGCTAGTCGCCGCTGCGGCCCAGCTCTCGGCCGGACGTGGGGGCGGGGCCGGGAGGTGGGGCAACATCCAACCAGGATGTTGCCTACCAAGGGCGGACTCCCCTCTGGCGCCGCCGGGCGCTTCCCGCTAGGGCGGAGGGCATGAACGACACCGTTTCCTTCGGCTACGAAGACATCGACGCCACCGAGAAGACCGCCCGGGTAGGCGCGGTCTTTTCCTCGGTGGCGAAGAAGTATGACCTGATGAACGACGCCATGTCGGGCGGGATGCACCGGCTGTGGAAGGATCAGTTCGTCCGCCGGGTCAAGCCCCAGCCGGGCGAGGCGATCCTCGACATGGCCGGCGGCACCGGCGACATCGCCTTCCGCATGGCGGCCAGGGGCGCCAGCGTCACCGTCTCGGACATCAACCAGGACATGCTCGACGTCGGGATCGAGCGGGCGATGGAGCGCGGCTTCGACAGCCTGGTGTGGAGCCGCCAGAACGCCGAGGACCTGACCTTCCCCAGCCGGTTCTTCGATGCCTACACCATCGCTTTCGGGATCCGCAACGTCACCCATATCGACCGGGCACTGGCCGAGGCCTACCGGGTGCTGAAATTCGGCGGGCGGTTCTTCTGCCTCGAATTCTCGACCACCACCTGGCCCGGCTTCAAGGAAGCCTACGATCTCTACTCGCACCGGCTGGTGCCGAAGATCGGCCAGGCGCTGGCCGGCGATGCCGACAGCTATCGCTACCTGATCGAATCGATCCGCCGCTTCCCGCCGATGCCCGAGTTCGAGGCGATGATCCGCCGGGCCGGCTTCACCGCCACCCGGGTCGAGCCGATCCTGGGCGGGCTGGTGGCGATCCATTCCGGCTGGAAGGTGTAAGCGCGACGGCGATGGCATCGGCAACACGCCATATCCTGCGCCTGCTGCGCTGGGGCCGGGTGCTGGCCCGCCACGGCTGCCTGACCGGGATCGAGCAGGCACCCACCACCCCCGCGCCGGTGCGGCGGCTGTGCCGGCTGGCGCGGCTGGGCACCTTCCCCCCGGCGGTGCCCGACTATGCCCGGGCCTTCCAGGCGATCGGCCCGGCGGCGATCAAATTGGGCCAGACGCTGGCCACCCGCCCCGATCTGGTGGGCGAGGATGCGGCAAAGAACCTGCTGACCCTGCAGGACCAGCTGCCCCCGGTGCCCTTCGCGGCGATCCGGGCCGAGATCGAGGCTGCCTTCGGCAAGCCGCTTGATGCGCTCTACGTCGAGTTCGAGCCCGAGCCGGTTGGCGCGGCCAGCATCGCCCAGGTCCACCGCGCCCGGCTGGCCGACGGCCGGCAGGTGGCGGTGAAAGTGCTGCGCCCCGGCATCCGCGAAAAGTTTGCCGCCGATATCGCGACCTACGAGTGGGCCGCCGCCCATCTCGAGGCGCTGGGCGGCGAGGCCGAGCGGCTGCGTCCGCGCCTCGTCATCGCCAACTTCAAGCGCTGGACCGCGCGCGAGCTGGACCTGCGGCGCGAGGCCGCCAGCGCCAGCGAACTGGCCGAACTGATGCGCGCCGAAAGCGGCTATCGCATCCCCGCAATCGACTGGGACCGGACCTGCGGCCGGGTGATGACGCTGGACTGGATCGCCGGCACCAAGATCAGCGACACCGCGGCGCTGGCCGCCGCCGGGCATGATCTGCCCGCGCTGGCCCGCCGGCTGGTCACCACCTTCCTGCATCAGGCGGTTGGCCATGGCTATTTCCATGCCGACATGCACCAGGGCAACCTGTTCGTCGAACCCGACGGGACCATCGCCGCGATCGACTTCGGGATCATGGGGCGGATCGACCGGCGCGCGCGCATCTGGCTGGGCGAGATCCTCCACGGCCTCACCACCGGCAATTACCAGCGCGTCGCCGAGATCCATTTCGAGGCGCAATACGTGCCCGCGCACCATTCGGTGGCCGAATTCGCCACCGCGCTGCGTGCCGTGGGTGAGCCGATCCGCGGCAAACCGGTGGCCGAGCTGTCGGTCGGGCAAATGCTCGACGGGCTGTTTGCGATCACCCGTGATTTCGACATGGCGACCCAGCCGCACCTGCTGCTGCTGCAGAAGACCATGGTGATGGTTGAAGGGCTGGCCACCCAGCTCGACCCGACGATCAACATGTGGGACGTGGCCGCACCCTATGTTTCGGGCTGGATGCGCGACGAATTGGGCCCCGAGGCACTGCTGGCCGATGGCTTGCGCAAGGCGGCGGGCCGCCTTGCCCGCCTGCCCGAACTGGTCGCCCGGCTTGAGGACGCCTATCCGGCCAAGGGCGGTGCGCCGGTGCCGCCGCCCTTGCCGCAGGTGCCGCTGGTGTGGGAAAGAAAGCCGCGCGGATGGGGCCGCACCGCCTTCATCGCGCTGGCCAGCGGGGGCGCGGTATGGGCCTTGATGCATTGGGGGCTGATCGGATGAGCAGCATGGCCGCGCGCTTTGCCGAATGGCCGGTGCGCCGCGCCCGCCTGCTGCTGGTGGCGCTGCTGGCGCTGCTGGCCGCCGCCGCCACGGTGCCGCTGACCGTCGGCAAGGGCGAAGTGGCCAGCGTCGCGACCTTTGCCGCCGGCAAGGCCCCCGCCGCCAGGGCCCGCCCGCGCGACGAGGATCTCAAGCTATACGACGTGGCCATCGCCCGGATCCGCCAGGGCGAGAACTATTACAGCTTCATCGCCCAGGAACACCGCAAGGCCTTCTACCCGGTCCGCCCGGGGCTGGCGGTGCGGCTGCCGACGCTGGCCTATATCGACGCCGCGCTGGGGGTCGAGGGTGACCAGCCGAAGGCAGTGCCAAGCATGGTGGCTATTGCCCTGATGCTGGCAACGATCTGGGCCTGGTGGCGCCGGCTGGGCGACGAACTGGGGGCGGACGAGCCTGCCCAGCAGCTGCGCCGGATCGGCACCGCGCTGATGTTCCTCGGCGCCAGCCTGGGCCTCAACGTCTATTACTTCGTGCTGCACGAGCTGTGGGCGGGGATGCTGATCGCCCTTGCCATGGGCCTGCACCGCCCGCGCGACGGCGGCGGCGCATGGGTGGCGGCCTGGCTGGCTGCCGCGCTGGCGCTGGCGATCCGCGAACACACCCTGCCCTTCGTGCTGCTGCTGGCCGCCTACGCCCTGTGGCGCCGGGCCTGGACAGAGGCAGCGGCATGGGCCGCGCTGGTGGTGCTGTTCGGCCTTGGCCTTGCCTGGCATCTCCATCTCGTCGCGCTCCACACCCTGCCGACCGACCCGGTGGGGCCCAGCTGGCTGGCCATGCGCGGGCTGGGCGGCTGGCTGTCGAACGTGGTGCTGTCATCCAACCTGCGCTTCCTGCCGCACTGGCTGGCCGGGCCGCTGGTGGTGCTGATGGTGTTCGGCTGGGCGGGGTGGAAATCGCCCGCCGGGGCCTTCGCCACCCTGCTCTACCTTGGCTATGGCGTGGCCTTCATGGTCGCCGGGCGGAATGACAATTTCTACTGGGGCGCGGTGATCGCGCCGGCCATGTTCATCGGCCTCGCCTTCGTGCCGCTGGCGGCCCGGTCGCTGTGGCGCGCGGCCTTCCCGCGGTGATCGGCAAGCGGATCCTGCTGGTCGTGGGCGGCGGCATCGCCGCTTACAAGGCCTGCGAACTGGTCCGCCTGATCCGCGGCGCCGGCGGCGAGGTGACCTGCGTGCTGACCGAAGGCGGCAGCCAGTTCGTCACCGCGATGAGCCTGGCCGCGCTCTCGGGCAACCCGGTCCACACCACGCTGTGGGACCTGAAGGACGAGGCCGAGATCGGCCACATCCAGCTGTCGCGCAGTGCCGATCTGGTGGTGGTCTGCCCGGCCACGGCCGACCTCATGGCGCGGATGGCCGCCGGGGTGGCCGACGATCTCGCCACCACCCTGCTGCTCGCCACCGACAAGCGGGTGCTGGCGGTGCCGGCCATGAATGTGAAGATGTGGGAGCATGCCGCCACCCGCCGCAACGTCGCGACGCTGCGCGCCGACGGGGTGGAAGTGCTGGATCCCGACATCGGCGACATGGCCTGCGGCGAAACCGGCCCAGGCCGCCTGCCCGAGCCGCCGGCGGTGCTGGCCGCGATCCAGCGCCTGCTGGGCGTGGGCCATGGCCCGCTGGCCGGGCGCCACGTGCTGGTCACCGCCGGACCGACGCACGAGCCGATCGACCCGGTGCGCTACATCGCCAACCGCTCGAGCGGCAGGCAGGGCTTTGCCATCGCCGAGGCCGCAGCCCGCGCCGGCGCGCGGGTAACGCTGGTGGCCGGGCCGGTGGCGCTCGATACCCCCGCAGGGGTAACGCGGGTGAATGTCGAAACCGCGCGCGACATGGCCGCGGCGGTTGAGGCGGCGCTTCCGGCCGATGTGGCGGTGATGGTCGCCGCGGTGGCCGACTGGCGCAGCGCCGATGCCGCGCCGCTCAAGCTGAAGAAGGATGGATCGGGCCAGGTCCCGGCGCTGGAACTGGCCGAAAACCCGGACATTCTTGCCACGCTCTGCGCCAGCCCGCGCCGCCCGGCGCTGGTGGTGGGCTTTGCCGCCGAAACCCATGACGTGCTGGCCCATGCCGTGGCCAAGCGGGCCCGCAAGGGCGCCGACTGGATCGTTGCCAACGATGTTTCAGGCGATGTGATGGGTGGCAGCCACAATGCCATCCACATCGTCACCGCCGCCGGCACCGAGGCCTTGCCCGAAGCGCCGAAGGATCGCGTCGCCGAACTGCTGGTCGAAAGGATTGTCGATGCCCTCGCCTGACGTGCCCGTCCGGGTCATGCGCCTGCCCCACGGCGCCGGCCTGCCGCTGCCGGCCTATGCCACGGCGGGCGCGGCGGGGATGGACGTGGTCTCGGCCGAGGATGTCACCCTTGCCCCGGGCGCGCGCCATGCAGTTGCCACCGGCCTGGCGCTGGCAATCCCCGAGGGGTTCGAGGTGCAGGTGCGGCCCCGTTCAGGCCTTGCCCTCAAGCACGGGATCACCGTGCCCAACACGCCGGGCACCATCGATTCCGACTATCGCGGCGAACTGAAGGTGATCCTGATCAACCACGGCGCCGAACCCTTTGCCATCGCCCGGGGCGACCGCGTGGCGCAACTGGTGCTGGCCCCCGTGACCCGCGCCAGCTGGGCCGAAGTGGCCGAACTGGACGATACCGCGCGCGGCGCCGGCGGCTTTGGCAGCACCGGCGGCGCGGCGGGGCTTTAGGCTACTTCTTGGCGGCCTTTTCCGGCGCGACAGTGATCCGCACCGTCTTGCCCGAGTTGCCGGGGAAGCCGGTGAACATCGCTTCGACCAGGTTGGGCACCAGATAGGTCAGGTGGTTCGAGGCGCTGGCAGCCTCGGCCCGGCCTTCGAACAGGCGCTGGTTATCGGCCTTGCGGTCGATCGTCAGGCGGATCGCGCTGGTATAGACGGTGTAGCTTTCCAGCCCCTGATCGAACCACGGATCGTACCAGCCATAGCCCCAGGGGCCATGGCGGACAAAGCCGGCCGAACCGCCCCAATAGCCGCGCGACCACGGGCCACGATAGCCATACCACGGCCCCCAGAAGGGATCGACGGGCATGGTCTGGCGGACATGCTCGCGCCCCTGATCGACGGTGTAGGCAAAGTGCACCACCAGGTTCGCCCCGTCAGCGGTAGGCGCCGCGACATAGCCCTGCCGGGCCAGCTGGGCGGAGACCAGCGCGGCATAGTGCTGGAATTCAAGGCTGGCGGCCAGCGCGGGATCTTCGGGCACCACGGCGAAGGTCTGCCCGGCGGGGGCCGGCAGTTGCGCGGCAAACCGCGTGACCCGGGCATCGAAGGGTTCGGCACAGGAAGCCATCAGCAACAGCAGGGGCAGCACCGCCGCCTTCAGCCAGCCCGTGGGTGTGTTCATGCCGTTCATCGTCTGCCTCCCGCTTGACGCACGCCGTTATCGCCTAGCGCTGCGGCGCTGAACAGGGCTTGAATGCGCCCCGTTACCAATTGTCACAGTGTCGCGCGGCTTTCACCGCACCAGGCCAAGCGCGGCATAGGCCGCAGTCAGCGTCGGCGCGGCAGCGGCGCGGGCGCGTTCCGCCCCTTCGGCCAGCACCGCGTCCAGCGCGGCACGATCCTGGCGCAGTTCGACAAAGCGGGCGTTGATCGGGGCCAGGCTGGCCACCAGCAGTTCACCCAGCGCAGGCTTGAACTGGCCGAAGCCCTTGCCGGCAAATTCGGCCAGCACCGCCCCCGCGCTGGTTCCGGCCATGGCGGCATAGATCCCGACCAGATTGGCTGCCTCGGGCCGCCCTTCCAGCCCGGCCACCGTTTCGGGCAGCGGTTCGGGATCGGTCTTGGCCTTGCGGACCTTCTGCATGATCGTGTCGGCATCGTCGGTCAGGTTGATCCGGCTCATGTCGCTTGGATCAGACTTCGACATCTTGGCGCTGCCGTCGCGCAGGCTCATGATCCGGGCGGCCTGCGGCGGGATGATCGGATCGGGCAGGGTGAACAGCGGCGCGTCTTCCGCGCAAAAATCGTTGTTGAACTTCTGGGCGATGTCGCGCGCCAGCTCGAGGTGCTGTTTCTGGTCCTCGCCCACCGGAACGTGGGTGGCCTGGTAGAGCAGCACGTCGGCCGCCTGCAGCACCGGGTAGGTGAACAGCGCCACCGACTGCCCCTCGCGGTTCTTGCCGGCCTTGTCCTTCCACTGGGTCATCCGGTTCAGCCAGCCCATCCGCGCGGTGCCGTTCAGCAGCCATTGCAGTTCGGCATGGGCGGGCACCTGGGCCTGGTTGAACAGCACCGAGCGCTTGGGATCGATCCCGCAGGCCAGCAGTGCGGCAACCATCTCGCGGGTGTTGGCGGCCAGCTCCGCCGGCACGTGCGGCTGGCTGATCGCGTGGAGATCGGCCAGGAAATAGAAGCTCTGCCCGCCGCTGGCCGCGGCCTGATCCTGCATCGCCACCCAGTTGCGGATCGCCCCCAGATAGTTGCCGAGGTGGAGATTGCCGGTCGGCTGGATGCCGGAAACGATGCGCATGTCGGTTCTTCTCGGTTGGTTCAGCGCCGCCGCAGCAGCGCAAGGTCGGCCCGCGTGATCGCCCCCATGGCGACGGCGGCCGCGCCATAGACCAGCGCGCCGGCGCCGACCAGCACGATCATCGTCAGGGTGCGGACCACGAAACCGGCGTGAACATAGGGCATCAGCCGCCCCTGGCACATGGCCAGCACCAGCCCCATGGTCAGCGCCGCCACCGCCAGCCGCCACAGTCGCCGCCTGAGCCGCAGATCGGGCGCGAAGTGCCCGCGCCGGACCAGCGTGGCATAAAGCAGCACGACGTTGACCGTGGAGGAAAGCGCGGTGGCCAGCGGCGGGCCCATATGGCCCAGCGGCACGATCAGGGCGAGGTTGAGCACCAGGTTCACCGCCATCGCCACCATGGCATAGCGCACCGGGGTGGCGGTATCGTGGCGGGCGTAATAGCCGGGCGTCAGCACCTTCACCAGAATGTAGCTGGGCAGGCCGATCGAAAAGGCGGCCAGCGCCTGCGCGGTGGCATGGGTATCTGCCGGGGTATAGCGGCCATAGCCGAACAGCGCGGCGGCGATCGGCTCGCCGCAGAAGACCAGGCCGATGGTGGCCGGCAGGGTCAGCGCCAGGGCCAGTTCGAGACCACGGTTCTGGGTTTCCAGCGCCGCTGCTTCCTCGCCCGCGCCCAGCTGGCGGCTGATCAGCGGCAGAAGCACGGTGCCAAGGCCAATGCCGACCAGCCCCAGCGGCAGCTGGTTCAGCCGATCGGCCATGTAGATGTAGGTAACGCTGCCATGGGGCAGCAGCCCGGCGGCCAGCGCGGTCGAGATCAGCAGGTTGATCTGCACCATCCCGGCCCCGGCCGCCGCCGGCAGGATCAGCCCCATCAGCCGCCGCACCTCGGCGGTCAGGCGCGGCAGGTGCGGGCGCAGCGAGACGCCGTTGCGCCAGCAGGCATGGGCCAGCCAGCCCAGCTGCAGCACGCCCGACACGGTCACCGCCCAGGCCTGGTTGCGCGCCGTCTGCAGCGGATCGTGGCTGCGGAACAGCAGCAGCGCCGCGATCAGCGTCAGGTTCAGCAGGATCGGCGCCGCCGCATTGACCCAGAACTTGTGCAGCGAATTGAGGATCCCGCCCAGCAGGCTGACCAGCGAGATCAGCGCCAGATAGGGAATGGTGATCCGCGACAGGGTGACCGCGAAAGCGAACTGCTCGGGGCTAACCCCGTTGAAATGCCCCGACAGCGCCAGCGTCAACGGCCAGGCAAAGGCCTCGAGCAGCGCGGTCATCACCAGCAGCGCCGGCAACAGCACGCTCAGCGCCGCTTCGGCAAAGGCGATCGCGTCGGGCAGGCCGCGCCCCTCGGGATCGGCCGCCTTGTGGTTGAACATCGGCACGAAGGCGCTGGCAAAGGCCCCTTCGGCAAACAGCGCGCGGAACATGTTGGGCAGGCGGAAGGCGACCAGAAAGGCGTCGGAGGCAAAGCCCGCGCCGATCACCCGGGCGAACAGCGAATCGCGCACCAGCCCCAGCACCCGGCTGACGAGGGTGAGGCCCCCGATGGTGCCGGTGGCCTTCAGCAGGTTCATCGCGCCAGCCGGCCCTGGCCGTTCAGCCGCGCGCCCGGCTCAGGCATTCCCGGCCGGGGTTTCGTCGGTGCCCTCGGCCTGGGCCTGGGCGGCCTGCAGTTGCTGGAGGTAGAGCCCGTTGAAGTCGATCGGTTCGAGCATCAGCGGGGTGAAACCGGCATCGCGCACCGCATCGGCGATCACCCGGCGGGCGAAGGGGAACAGGATGCGCGGCGCCTCGGCATACATGAAGGCATGCATGTTGGGCTCGTCCAGCCCGCGCATCCCGATCATCCCGGCATAGGTCAGATCGACGATGTAGGCGGTGCCGGCTTCCAGCTTGGCGGTAACCTGGATCTTCAGCTGCACTTCGTGCAGTTCACCCTCGACCTGGGCGGCCATGATGTTGAACTGGACGTCGATCTGCGGCGCGTCGGTCCAGGCATAGACCGCCGGGGCATTGGGATTCTCGACCGACAGGTCCTTGACATATTGCGAGACGACCCCGGCCACCGGGCCGGTATCGGCGCCGTTCGGCGCCGGCTGATCGAGGTTGAGATCGGTGATGACGTTGCCTTCGTCGGCCATGATGGGTTCCTTGCCGGGCGCTGGCGCGGATGCGCGGCCCTTGATGTCGCGGGGCGACTAGCACCGGGCGGAGCCGAGGGCAACCGGCCACGCCGGCCCAAAAAAACCTCCGCAGGGCGGCGTCCATGCGTTGTTCATTTGTCTTGCGCTACTATCTAGGGCAAGATGGAAAGGCGCCGGACAAGGCGCAGGGCAGGCAGACGGATATGGGTGGTACCGCAGAAATCGTGATCCTGGCGATGATCGCCGCGTTCCTCGGCCTTCGGCTCTATGCCGTGCTGGGCCGCCGGGCGGAGCATCAGGACGAGCCGGTGCGCCGGTTCGACGCCGCCAACCCGGCCCCCGCCCCGGCCCGCCTGCCCGAGCGTGCCGCCCTCGAAGGCGGCAGCGCCGCCCCCCGCCCGCGCGAAACCGCGCCGCTGCTGCCGGCGGTGGAGCGTGGCCTGCGTGACATTGCGGCGGCCGATCGCCGGTTCGATCCCGCCGCTTTCGTCGAGGCGGCGCGCGGTGCCTACAAGATGATTCTCGAGGCCTTCTGGGCCGGAGACGAGGAAGCACTCGCCAAATTGTGCCACCCGCATGTCATGGCCGGCTTTGCCGAGGCGATCGCCGCCCGTGCCGCGAAGGGCGAGGTGGTCGACAACCGGCTGGTGCGGATCGAGGAAACCAGCATCGTCGCCGCCAGCTATGCCGCCCCGGTCGAGCGGGTCACGATCCGCTTCGTCGCCGATATCGCCGCCGTCACCCGCGACAAGGATGGCAAGGTGGTGGCCGGATCGCTGACCGATGCGGTCGAGGTGCGCGACGTGTGGAGCTTTTCGCGCAACGTCGCCTCGAACGAGCCTGACTGGCATCTGGACGAGACCGACGCCGGCTGATCGCCAGCCGCTGGGGAGATGGAATGATCGCGTGGTTGAACGGGCTGGCACGGCCCGCCTTGCTGGTGCCGCTGTTGCTGCTGGCCGCCTGCGGGCGGATCATCCCCGAAAGCCACTTGCCGACCACCCCGCCCCCGCTCAGCCGCCCGGCGGTGCCCGGGCCTGCCCCTGCGGCCAGCCAAACCCCGGCCCCGCCCAAGAGCGCGCTGGAAGCCGGCGTGGTTTCCGGCCCGCCCGTCGATACCCTGGGGCTGACCGCGGCCAGCGCCGGCCCGGCGCTGATCTCGTTCCGCGAGAGCTGCCCCCGGCTGGCCCAGCGGCGCGACCCTTCGGGGCTGACCGTCCCGGCCGACTGGCAGGGGGCCTGCGCCGCCGCCACCGGCTGGCCGCTGGCCCAGGCTGACAGCTTCTTCGCACGCTATTTCGAAACCGCCATGGTCGGCGGCGGGGCGACTTTCGTTACCGGCTATTACGAACCCGAAATCACCGGCACCCGCACCCGCCAGCCGGGCTTCGAGGTTCCGGTCTATGGCGTCCCGGCCGATCTGGTTCATGCCCGGCCCGGCGATGCGCCGCTGAAGCCCAACGGGATGACACCGTTCGGCCGCTATGACGAGACCGGTCAGTTCACCCCCTATTACGAGCGCGCCGAGATCGAGGGCGGGATCCTGGCGGGCAAGGGGCTGGAGCTGGGCTGGGCGGCCGATCCGGTCGAACTGTTCTTCCTCCAGATCCAGGGTTCCGGCCGGCTGCGCGCGCCCGATGGCAGCGTGGTGCGGCTGGGCTATGCCGCCGACAACGGGCGCGATTATACCAGCATCGGCGCCGCGATGCGCGAAGCCGGGCTGATCGGCACCGGCCCCGGCCAGTACCCCGGATCGATGCAGGGGGTGATGGCCTACCTGCGCGAGCATCCGGCGGACGGCAAGGCGCTGATGGATCGCAACAAGAGCTGGGTGTTCTTCCGCGAACTGACCGGCGACGGGCCGGTGGGCGCGCTGGGCGTGCCGGTGCGGGCCCACGTGACCCTGGCCGCCGATCCGCTGTTCGTGCCGCTGGGTGCCCCGGTGTTCCTGGCGATGGACGGCACCCTGGCCGGGGCCAATGTCGCCAACGGGCTGTGGGTGGCACAGGATACCGGCGGGGCGATCAAGGGCGCGAACCGCTTCGATTCGTTCTGGGGCGCGGGCCCCGACGCGCGCGCCACCGCCGGCGGGCTGTCTGGCCGGGGCCGCGCCCTGCTGCTGCTGCCGCGCGGCACCTTGCTGCGCCTTGGCCTGAGGTGAGAACCCCGCGCCGCCTGAGCGCGGCGGAGGCGGAACTCTGGGCCCGGGTGGCGGCCACCGTTTCCCCGATCGATCCCGCGCGAGCGGCCCGGCCCGTGCCGCTGGCGCCCGTCGCCGTGCCCACCCCTGCCCCGGCCCCGGTCAAGCGGGCCAAGGGCCGGGTGCCCCCGCCTCCGCCCCCGCCCGCCCCGGCACCGCCGCCGCCGCGCCGGATCGATGCCCACGGGCTCGATGCCGGGTGGGACCGGCGGCTGGCGCGCGGGCTGCTGTCACCCGAATTCACCCTCGACCTGCATGGCGCCAGCCTCGATGCCGCCCACACCCGGCTGGAACACGGCCTCGCCCTGGCGCTGGCGCAGGGCGCGCGGCTGGTACTGCTGATCACCGGGCGCCCCCGCCCCCAGCCCGCCGCCGACCGTGGTGAGGCGCGCGGCGCGATCCGAGCCAAATTCGTCGACTGGCTGCTGGCCGGCCAGCATGCCGGGCGCATCGCCGCGATCCGCCCTGCCCACCCCCGCCACGGCGGCGGCGGAGCGGTCTATATCATCCTGAGAAAGCCGCGCGGATGACCGAGGCCCTCGCCACTTACGGCACGCTCGCCCCCGGGCGCAGCAACCATCACCAGCTTGACGGGCTGGCGGGTGAATGGCTGGAAGGCACCGTGCGGGGCCATCTGGTGCCCGAAGGCTGGGGCGCGGCGCTGGGCTATCCCGCGCTGAAGCTCGACCCGGCGGGGCCTGCGGTGCCGGTGTGGATCTTCCGTTCGGCCGATCTGGCCACACACTGGGCGCGGCTGGATGACTTCGAGGGCGAGGGGTACCGCCGGGTGCGGGTGGCCTGTGCAACCGCGCAGGGGCCGGTCGAGGCCTGGCTGTACGAAGGGGTGGCCTAGCCGCACTGCGCCTTGTGGCGCAGCTTGTGGTCGGCCAGCACCAGCGCCATCATCGCTTCCACCACCGGCACGCCGCGAATGCCCACGCAGGGGTCATGGCGGCCCTTGGTACGGATTTGCGTTGCCGCGCCGGCGCGATCGATGGTTTCGACCGGGGTGAGGATACTGCTGGTCGGCTTGAAGGCCAGACGCACCGCCACCGGCTGACCGGTGCTGATCCCCCCGGCAATCCCGCCGGCATGGTTGGCAAGGAATTCCGGCCCGGTGGCACCCGGCCGCATCGGATCGGCATTGGTCTCGCCCGACAGGCGCGCGGCGGCGAAGCCATCGCCGATCTCCACGCCTTTCACCGCGTTGATCCCCATCATCGCTGCAGCCAGATCGGCATCGAGCTTGCCGTAGAGCGGCGCGCCCCAGCCGGCGGGCACGCCCGTCGCCTCGCAGGCGACCACCGCGCCCAGCGACGAGCCGGCAAGGCGGGCATCGTCAACCAGCTTTTCCCAGCGCGCGGCGGCCTTGGCATCGGGGCAGAAGAACGGGTTGCGGGCGATTTCGGCCGCATCGAAATTGGCCGGATCGATCGCGTCGCCGCCGATTTCGGCGACCCAGGCGCGGATCGTCACCTCGGGCAGCACCAGCCGCGCCACCGCCCCCGCCGCTACGCGGCTGGCCGTCTCGCGCGCGCTGCTGCGCCCGCCGCCACGATAGTCGCGCAGGCCGTACTTGGCATCGTAGGCATAGTCGGCATGGCCGGGGCGATAGGCCTGGGCGACCTCGGAATAGTCCTTCGAGCGCTGATCGACGTTCTCGATCATCAAGCTGATCGGCGTGCCGGTGGTGCGCCCCTCGAACACCCCCGAGAGGATCCGCACCGCGTCGGGCTCCTGCCGCTGGGTGGTGAACTTCGACTGGCCCGGACGCCGCGCATCGAGAAAGGGCTGAATCAGCCCCTCGTTCAGTTCCAGCCCCGGCGGGCAGCCATCGACCACGGCGCCGATCGCCGGCCCGTGGCTCTCGCCCCAGGTGGTGAAACGGAACAGGTGGCCGAAGCTGTTGTGGCTCATGGCCACGGGCTTTGTCGCCAAAGTGGCGAAATGTCCACTCCCCAGCGGCGCAAGGCAGCGCTAGGGAAGCGGCAAGGGGAGAATCAAACGTGTATCTGGTGGTCTTCCGCAACCGCAAGCGCGCCGACCTCGATGGTGCAGCCTATGGTGCCGATGCCGACCGGATGGTCGATTTGGCGCAAGCCCAGCCCGGCTTCCTGTGGTTCAAGAGCTATACTGCCGAGGATGGCGAGGTGGTGGCGATCAGCGCCTGGGCCGATGAGGCAGCCGCGCTCGGCTGGCGCCGCAACGCCGAACACAGCACAGTGCAGGGGCGCGGCCGCGCGGAATATTACGCCGAATACGAGCTGCTGTCGGGCCCCGTCACCCGCCACCACCAGTTCCCTGAAGGGCGCCCTTGATGATCACGCTCTGCGGCATCCCCAACTGCGAGCAGTTTGCAAGGGTTGTAGACGGAAAATGCTGCTTGGGAGCTTCAGCTTGACGGCGCGCAACATCCACAGGGGAGCCGCAGTTTCGCTCTTCGCGTTCGTTCTCGTGCTGGTGGTGGCGAGCAACTGGAGCGCGGCGGTTTCCAAAAGCGAATTGGCTACCAACGCATTCCTTGCCCTCGCTGGTGCCAGTATGTTGGGGTGCGGCTATTTCCTGCCTCGTTCAGTAAGGCTTTGGATTCGCAGGAGGCGGAAGTGACGTTAACCATGTTTGGAATTGCAAACTGCGACACCGTGAAGAAGGCCCGCACGTGGCTGGAGGCGCGCGGCGCAGAATATGCGTTCCATGACTACAAGAAGGCCGGCGCCGATCCCGCCCGGCTGGCGCAATGGGCGGGGCAGGTGGGGTGGGAGCGCCTGCTCAACCGCGCCGGCACCACCTTCCGCAAGCTGCCCCCCGCCGAGACCGAGGGGCTGGACGAGGGCCGCGCCATCGCGCTGATGGTGGCGAACCCCAGCTGCATCAAGCGCCCGGTGGTCGAACACCCCGGCGGCCTGCTGGTGGGCTTCAAGCCCGAGGAATGGGCGGCCGCACTTTGAGCACCAGCTGGACCGAGATTGCCGGGGCCCTTCTGGGCCTGATCCAGATCGTGCTGCTGGTGCGCCGCTCGGTCTGGAACTTTCCGGTGGCGATGGCGATGGTCACGCTGATCGGCGTTACCCTGTTCCAGGCCCGGCTTTATGGCGAATGCGGGCTGCAGGTGTTCTTCTTCGTGGTCAATGCGCTGGGCTGGCGCGACTGGGTGCGGGCCGGCGGTGGCGCAGGCCCGGTACCGGTGCGCTGGCTGGGCTGGCCGGCCCGCGCCGGCTGGGCCGGGCTGACCGTGGTGCTCAGCCTGGGGCTGGGCTGGGCCATGGCGCGCTTCACCAATGCCGCGCTGCCCTTCGCGGATTCGGCTGTCACCGGGGCCAGTGTCGCCGCGCAATTGCTGCTGAACGCCCGCTGGGTCGAAAACTGGGTGCTGTGGGTGCTGATCGATGTCGCCTCGATCGCGCTCTACCGCTATCGTCACCTTGACTATCTGGCGCTGCTGTATGGAGCTTTCCTGGTGATTTCGCTGATTGGCCTTGCACAATGGGTCCGCGCCGCGCGGCGTGGCGACAGGGTGGCGGCATGATCACCATCTGCCTGCACGGCGCCGAAAGCACCGGCAAGTCGGTGCTGGCCGCCCGCCTGGCGGAGCGCTTTGGCGCGGTCTGGGTGCCCGAATATGGCCGGACCTATTGCGAGGAAAAGGGCACGGACCTGACCATGGCCGATCTGCTGGCGATTGCCGAGGGGCAGGCCATGGCCAACCAGGCGGCGCTTGCCGCGCACCCGCGCCTTGTCCTCCACGATACCGACCAGCTGATGACCGCGGCCTGGGCCGAGATGCTGTTCGGCGAGGTGCCGGCGGCGCTGATGGCCTACCCCAAGGCGGACCACTACCTGCTGTTCGCCGCCGATACGCCGTGGGTGGACGATGGCACGCGGTTCTTCGGCAAGGGCCCGCTGCGCACCCGCTTTGCCGCGCTGGCCGAGGAGATGCTCCACCGCGCGAAGGTGCCGTTCACCCGGATCGAGGGCGACTGGGCCGCGCGCGAGGCGGCGGCGGTGGCCGCGATTCAGGCCCGGCTGGCGGTCACGATGTAATTGAGCGCCAGATCGTCGGACAGGTGGAGGCCTTTCAGCGGGCTCCAGCCGATGCCCTTGGGCTCGCCCATCTTCAGCCCCGCCATGGCCAGCAGCTCGCGCAATTCGTCCGGCGTGGCGAAATCGTCCCAGTGGTGGGTGCCGCGCGGGATCAGGCCCAGCCGTTCCGCCCCCTCGACCATCAGCAGCTTCGACTTCGGGGTGCGGTTGGGGCACGACAGCACCATCAGCCCGCCCGGGGCCAGCGCGCCGGCCAGCGCGGCGACGAAGGCCGGCTTGTCGGCGACGTGTTCGATCACCTCGAGCGCGGTGACGAGATCGAAGTCCTTGAGGCCCAATTCGGCCAGATCGCCACAGCGGTAGTCGATCGCCAGCCGCGAACCTGCGGCATGGGCCGTGGCCGCCGCGATGTTTTCCGCCGCCGCGTCCACCCCGGTGACCTCGGCCCCCAGCCGGGCGAGCGGTTCGCACAAGAGGCCCGCGCCGCAGCCGACGTCGAGCGCGCGCCGCCCCGCCAGCGGGCGCACCCCGTGCGAATCGCCCTGCCAATGGGCGTCGATCGCGGCGCGGACAAAGCCCAGCCGCACCGGGTTCAGCCGGTGCAGCATCGCCGAGGAGCCCTTGGGATCCCACCAGTCGGCCGCCAGCTTGCCGAAATGGGCGGCTTCCTCGGGCCGGATCGTCGCGGGGCGGGTTGCATTGCTCATGGGCGGACCCTAAAGCGCCCCCGCCGTGCCGGGCAAGCCCCGGCGGCGCAAGATTCTTGTCTTTCGGCACAGGAGTGCGGGCCCGATGGGGCGGATCGTGATGAAATTCGGCGGCACCAGCATGGCCGGGACCGAGCGCATCCGCCGGGTCGCGCGGATCGTCGCGCGCCAGCAGGCCGCCGGGCACGAAGTGGCGGTGGTGGTATCGGCCATGGCCGGTGAGACCGACCGGCTGGTCAACTTCTGCCGCGAGGCCAACCCGCTTTACGATCCCGCCGAATACGACGTGGTCGTGGCCAGCGGCGAACAGGTGACCAGCGGCCTGCTAGCGCTGACCCTGCAGGCGCTGGGCTGCAAGGCGCGCAGCTGGCTGGGCTGGCAGCTGCCGATCCACACCGACGATGCCTATGCCAAGGCGCGGATCGGCGAGATCGAGACCGACGCCATCGCCGCCAGCATGGCCGCGGGCGAAATCGCGGTGATCCCGGGGTTCCAGGGTGTTTCCGACGCCGGGCGCGTGACCACGCTGGGCCGTGGCGGCAGCGACACCAGCGCGGTGGCGGTGGCGGCGGCGCTGAAGGCCGACCGCTGCGACATCTACACCGATGTCGACGGGGTCTATACCACCGACCCGCGGATCGTCGCCAAGGCGAAGAAGCTGAAGCACGTCACCTACGAGGAAATGCTCGAACTGGCCTCGGTCGGCTCGAAGGTGCTGCAGACCCGCTCGGTCAGCCTGGCGATGAAGGAAGGGGTGCGGGTGCAGGTGCTCTCGTCTTTCATCGACGACGATGCCACCCCGGCCGACGAGATCCCCGGCACGATGATCGTTTCCGACGAGGAACTGGAAGGATTGGACATGGAAGCCCAGCTGATCACCGGCATCGCCGCCGACAAGAACGAAGCGAAGGTGATCCTGACCCGCGTGCCCGACAAGCCCGGCACCGTTGCCGCGATCTTCTCGCCGCTGGCCGGCGCGAACATCAACGTCGACATGATCATCCAGAACGTCGGCCGCGACAAGGGCGAAACCGACGTGACCTTCACCGTCCCCGCCGCCGACCTGCTGCGCGCGCAGACCCTGCTGGAAGCCCAGCGCGACGTGATCGGCTTCAACCGGATCATCACCGACGCCAAGGTCGCCAAGATCAGCGTCGTCGGCGTCGGCATGCGCAGCCATGCGGGCGTTGCCAGCACCATGTTCAAGGCGCTGGCCGATCGGGGGATCAACATCCAGGCGATCTCTACCTCGGAGATCAAGGTTTCGGTGCTGATCGACGAGGACGAGACCGAACTGGCCGTCCGCGTGCTGCACACCGCCTACGGGCTGGACGGAGAGTAAGCCTCTCGGCTCAGGCGGCCTCGGCGCTCCGGGCGTCGTAGGCGGCCTGGGCGGCCTGGGCGGCACGGATTTCGCCCATGTTGCTTTCGGCCCAACGCAGCAGCGGGCCGACATTGGCGGTGAGGCATTCGCCAAGGCCAGTCAGCGCATATTCGACCGTGACCGGCACCGTCGGGAAGACCTGCCGCGAGACCAGCCCGTCGCGCTCCAGCCGTTTCAGCACCTGGCTCAGCACCTTTTGCGACAGGCCATGGATCTCGCGCCGCAAGGCGTTGAACCGCACCGGGCCATCGCCCAGCCGGTGCAGCACCAGCAGCGCCCACTTGTCGCTGACGTGATCCAGCACCGCGCGCGCCGGGCAATCCGCGCTGTAGACATCGTAGCCCATCGCCGGCCCTCCTGCCGCAGTTACCTCAGGGGAACCTTGTTCCCCGCAAGTGCCTTCTTTACCGCTTCCCGATAGCGCCTATGTAGTGATTTGTCATCAAGTTACAAAATGAAACTTGCATACGGAGCGATACCAATGGCACAGACTATCGTCGTCTATCATTCGGGCTATGGCCACACCAAGGTGGTGGCCGAACAGGTGGCGCAGGGCGCCGGGGCGCAGCTGGTGGCGATCAGCGCCGAAGGCGAGATCACCGCCGAGGACTGGGCCGCGCTGGATGCCGCCGATGCGATCATCTTCGGCGCCCCCACCTACATGGGCAGCGCCAGCTGGCAGTTCAAGAAATTCTCCGACGCCACCTCGAAGGTCTGGTTCCAGCGCGGCTGGGCCGACAAGGTGTTCGGCGGCTTCACCAATTCGGCCAGCCCCTCGGGCGACAAGCAGGTCACGCTGATCCAGATGCAGACCCTGGCCAGCCAGCACGGCGGGATCTGGGTCAGCCTGGGGCTGGCGCCCAGCAACCACAAGGCCGCGACGCATGAAGATCTCAACAACCTGGGCGGTTCGGTCGGCCTGCTGGTCCGTTCGCCCTCGGATGCCGGGATCGACGAGGTTCACGGCGGCGATCTGGCTTCGGCCCGGCTCTATGGCGAGCGGGTTGCCGCCATCGCCGCCAGGCTGCGCGGCTGATCGGCTGGCGGGGCCGGCATTGCCACGCCGGCCCCGCCAGCCTAGCTGGGGGTGGTGACCCTGCCGCCTGACCGACTCGACCGCTTTGCCCGCCACATCGTCCTGCCCGAACTGGGCGGCGCCGGGCAGATGGCACTGGCCGGCGCGCATGTCGCGGTGATCGGCTGCGGCGGGATCGGCAGCCCGGCGATCCAGTATCTCGCCGCCGCCGGGGTCGGCCGCCTGACCCTGATCGACGACGACGTGGTCGAGGCCAGCAACCTCCAGCGGCAGACAGTCTTCACCGAAGACGATCTCGGCCGCGCCAAGGCGCAGGCGGCGGCGGACTGGGTGCAGCGGTTCGATGGCGCCCTCGAGGTCCGGGCCGTGGTGGGGCGGATCGGGGAGGATCGGGCGGCCGGGATGCTCGAGGGCGCGACCCTTGTGCTCGATGGCTGTGACAATTTCGCGACCCGGCTAGCCGTATCCGATGCCTGCGTCGCGCTGGGCATTCCGCTGACCAGTGCGGCAGTGGGCCGGTTCCAGGGGCAGGTGGCCAATTTTGCCGGGCACCTGCCCGATCAGGCCTGCTATCGCTGCTGGGTCGGCGAAGCCTTCGATGCCGAAGATTGCGACAGCTGCGCCGCCGACGGGGTGCTGGGCGCATTCGTCGGCATGGTCGGCACCATGGCCGCGATGGCCGCGATCCGGGTGCTGGTGGCGGGCACCTGCACCCTGGGCGATCCGCAATGGGGCAAGCTGCAGCTGATCGACGGGCTGGCCCCGGCGATCCGCACGATCACCGTGCCGCGCGACCCCGCCTGCAAGGCCTGCGCCGGCTAATAGCTCGCCCCGTCGATCAGCTTGCGCGGCAATTCGGCCCACAGGCCCGGCTCGAACATCCTGAGGTTGACCCCCATGCGCGGATAGGCCGGATCGGTCGCGGTCCAGTGGGTGATGCAGCCGCAGGTCGGGCAGTGCCACAGGCTCAGCATCCGGTCGCCCTGGATATAGCCTGCCCCTTCCCCCGCGATGCTGACCTGCGCGGGATTGCTGTAGTGCCACAGCGCCCCGGTGCGGCGACAGATCGAGCAGTTGCACTCCGCCGCTTCGGCCGGCTCGTCGCGCAGTTCCAGGCGGATTGTGCCGCAATGGCAGGAGCCGTGGTGTCCACTCATCGCAACAGCTCCTCCACCCATGCCGGGACCAGTTCGCTGGCCGGGCCCAGCCGGCTTTCGTGGAACCAGCCCGAACCCTGACTGCGTTCGAGATTGAGTTCGAGGCATCGTGCCCCCGCCTCGCGGGCGGTGTGCACGAACCCCGCGGCCGGATAGACCGCGCCCGAAGTGCCGATCGAGACGAACAGATCGGCCCGCGCGATCGCCGCGTAAATCTCGTCCATCCGGTAGGGCATCTCGCCGAACCAGACCACGTCGGGGCGCAGGGCCGGCACGCCGCAGGCCGGGCACGGCGGCCGGTCGATCAGCGGGCCGGTCCAGCCATGGCGGGCATCGCAGGCGCTGCACCAGGCGTTGAGGTGTTCGCCATGCATGTGGATCAGGCGGCGGCTGCCCGCCCGTTCGTGCAGATCATCGACATTCTGGGTCACCAGCAGCAGTTCGCCCGGCCATTCAGCCTCCAGCCGCGCCAGCGCCAGATGGGCGGCGTTGGGCTGCCTGGTCTGGATCGCGGCGCGGCGCATGTCGTAAAAGCGCAGCACCAGGTCGGGATCGCGGGCAAAGCCCTCGGGCGTGGCGACATCCTCCACCCGGTGCTGTTCCCACAGGCCCCCGGCCGAACGAAAGGTGTCGATCCCGCTTTCCGCCGAAACCCCGGCCCCGGTCAGCACCACGATGTTGCGAAGCGCGCGCATGTCGCCCATGAAGCACGGCGGAACGGAGACGGCAATGACGGGCATCGGCATCATCGGCAGCGCGGGGCGCATGGGCAAGGCGCTGGCCGTGGCGATCGAGGCCGCCGGCTGCCGGCTGGCCGGCGGGATCGACCACGGGGGCGACCCGCTGGCGCTGGCCCGGGCGAGCGAGGCGCTGGTCGATTTCTCGAGCCCCCACGCGCTCGAAGCCAGCCTCGACGCCGCGATCGCCGCCGGGACCCCGATCGTGGTCGGCACCACCGGGCTCGAGGAACGCCACCACTGGCTGATCGACCAGGCCGCCGAACGGGTTGCCGTATTGCAGACCGGGAACACCAGCCTGGGGGTGCAGCTGCTGGGCTGGCTGGTCGAACAGGCCGCCGCGCGGCTGGGGCCCGAATGGGATATCGAGGTGGTCGAGACGCACCACCGGATGAAGGTCGACGCCCCCTCGGGCACCGCGCTGCTGCTGGGCGAGGCGGCAGCCAAGGGGCGCGGCGCCGATCTGCAACAGGCCATGGCCCGCGCCCGCGACGGGATCACCGGCAAGCGGCTGGAAGGCAGCATCGGCTTTGCCTCCTTGCGCGGAGGGACGGTGGCGGGCGACCATGCGGTGCATTTCCTCGGCCATGCCGAGCGGCTGACCCTCTCGCACCTGGCCGAGGATCGCTCGATCTTCGCCACCGGCGCGGTGCGCGCCGCCTGCTGGCTGGCTGGCCGCGACCCCGGCCGCTATACCATGCGCCAGGTGCTCGATCTGGCATGAAGCGCGAGGCGATCTTCGAACTGTTCCGCCGCCTGGCCGAGGCCAACCCCGACCCGCAGACCGAGCTGGAATACGGCAACACCTACCAGCTGCTGGTGGCGGTGGTGCTGTCGGCGCAGGCGACCGACGTGGGGGTCAACAAGGCGACCCGGGCGCTGTTCCGCGTGGTCACTACGCCCGCCGAGATGGTCGCGCTGGGCGAGGACGGGCTGAAGCAGCACATCAAGACCATTGGCCTGTTCAACGCCAAGGCGAAGAACGTGATCGCCCTCTCGGAGATCCTGCTGCGCGATCATGGCGGCGAGGTGCCGGCCGACCGCGCCGCGCTGGAGGCGCTGCCCGGGGTGGGGCGCAAGACCGCCAACGTGGTGCTCAACACCGCCTTCGGCGCCGAGACCTTCGCGGTCGACACCCACATCTTCCGCCTCGGCAACCGCACCGGCCTCGCCCCGGGCAAGACCGTGCTGGCGGTGGAAAAGGCGCTGGAAAGGAAGGTGCCTGCCCCGTTCCGGCGCGGCGCGCACCACTGGCTGATCCTCCACGGCCGCTATGTCTGCAAGGCCCGCACCCCCGAATGCTGGCGCTGCGCCGTGGCCGACCTGTGCGGCTTCAAGCGCAAGACGGCCGCCCCGAAGGGCCGCGCCTGACCCCTACCCGTGCGCCCCGAAGGCGTTGGCGACCGCGATGGCAATCCGCAGCGCCAGCGCCTGGGCGCGTTCGATCGGCTGGATGCAGTCGCGGTTGATCGCGCCATAGCCGGTCGCCCCTTCGTCGGGGTAGTCGGCGGGTTCGTTGACCGCGAAATCGGCGAGGCTGGGGCTTTCGCTGGGGAAGGCCCGGCGCAGCTGGGTCAGTGCCTCGTCGATCCGCAGGGTAAAGACCATCTCCAGCACGTCTTCGCGGGCGATGTCATTGGCCCGGCTGAACACCGGCACCGAAACCACCTTCAGGAACATGTGCTGGAACAGCGCCAGCCGCAGCGCATGGGCCACGCCCAGCAGCCGGCGGGTTTCCTCGCGGGCCGGCGCCGGAGTCTCGTCGGGCACCGGATCGAGCAGGCGGTGCAGCTTCAGCGCATCGACCCTGAGGCGCGAGGCCAGCCGGCGGAATACCCCGGCGCGATCGTCGCTGGTCAGGTATTCGGCCAGCTGCAGGCACTGGTCGGCAATCGCGCCCTCGCTTCCGCGATAGGGCCGGCTGGCCCAGTAGGCCGAATTGTACAGCTCGCCATAGGCCGCCACCGTCTTGATGCTGGCCAGGGCATCGGCGGCCCGCACCAGCCGCACCAGCTGGCGCCCGCGATGGCTTTCGCGCAGCAGCCCGGCCATCTCTTCGTAGATCCCATCGGCGGCGGTGCCGAACCCGGCGATCACGTTGACCGGATAGCCCAGCTGCTGCAGCACCGCATTGTGCGGGATGGCGCGGATCTGGCGCAGCGACATCGAGCGATCGGCGGCAAGGTCCGACTGGCGGCGCGACTTGCGGCTGCCGGTATCGTTGAGCATCCCGAGGCCAAAGGCGGTGACCGCGCGGGGGTAGGTCGCACTGTTGAGGTGGCGTTGCTGGACCCGGCGGATCGCCCGATAGAAATCAAGGCTGAGATCGGTGCGGCGGTAGAAGGGATCGGGCGCCGCCGCCGTATCGGCCAGGCCGGGCGGGGTTTCGGCAAAGCGGCTGAGGGTAGCCAGCGCCAGTTCGGGCGTGCCGAAGAACAGATAGCCATCGCCGCCCTGGAAGCTGACCTCGGCCTCGAGCTTCAGCCCGGCGCGGGCAAAGCGCCGCCGCGCCCAGGGCGACAGCGGCCATTCCAGCCGGTCGGCAAAGCTGGCCGGATGGGCCCCGCGCCCCATGCTTTCGCCATGGGTGTTGAAGACCAGCGCGGCAACGTCGGCCAGGCCATTGGCCACCATCGCCTCGGCCAGCCGGCCTTGCAGCCGCTCGATCGCCAGCGCCGCGGGGATCTGCCCGACGAAACGCCCGGCATCGGAAAAGCCGGTCTGGATCGCCACCCGGCCACGGACGCGGGCATAGTCGCGGTAGGCCGGCTCGGCCAGCAGGGCATCGAGGAAGCGCCCGCCGTGTTCCAGCGCCGTCTCGGTCTCGAACAGCGGCGACACGTCGACCCGGTCGGCGATCCCGAACAGCTTGGCGAAATAGAGCGCCGCCAGCATCGTCGTCGGCTGCTCGCATTCCGCCACCAGCATGCGGATCGGCGCCTCGGCATCGATGTGGTGGAGGATCTCGCGCATGATCAGGAACTGGCGGATCGCGGTGCTGGTCTCGATGGCCAGGGCGGCGAAATTGGCCCGCAGCGGCTTGGCCTCGGCCAGCAGTTCGCGCATCCGCACCGTCGCGGCCTGGCTGGCGAGGTCGAGCGTGCCATCGGTATCGATCCGGCGCCGGATGGCGTTCTGCAGCTGGCTGGAATTGACCCGGAAATGGACCCAGCCCATCCCCAGCCCGTCGGCCCGCATCGCGGCGGCCACCACCAGCAGCGCCTGCGCCGCGCCAGCTTCGGCCTCGGCGGCGCGGGCTTCCAGTTCGGCAATCACCGGGGCCAGCGCGACCAGCTTGTCCGGGTGATCGGCGGTCAGCGTATTGGCGGCTGAGGACAGCGCGGCGGGATCGGTCAGATCCCCGGCGAAATGGGCCGCCATGGCCGCGGCATGGGCCGCCGCACGCTCCAGCATGGCGGCAAGATCGGGCGCAAGCCCGGCCAGACCGGCGGCATAACGCCCCAGCCGCTGCGCCTTTTCCTCCAGCCGATAGCGGGTCGAGGTGGCCCAGGTGATGTCGGTGCGACCATCCATGTCATAGCCGACCCAGCTGGCGAAGCGGAACGGCAGTGGCGCCAGCGCCCGCCAGCGCTTGGGCCAGGCCCGTCGGGCCCGGTCGAACAGCGCGGCATTGATCGCGTCGCGGGCATCCTGCGCCCGCTCCAGCGCGGCCATCGCGGCGGCGTGCTCGGCATCCAGCGTGATCGCATCGCGGGCGTGGCTGGCGGCGCAGACCGTGCCGCGATCGAGATCGCCGCTGGTTGCCGCCGCCGCAACGGTGGCCGACTGGGCGGCGTTCAGCAGGAAGGTGGGGTGTGCGGTGAAGACCACATGAGCCAGCGGGCGCGACCAATGGCTGGCAAAGGCGCTGAAATCGTCGCCCGGGGCCAGCCCGGCCACCGCCGCAAGGTTCGTCGCCCGATCGACCGGGGCCAGCAGGCGATGCAGCCGGCCGGCCCGGGCCCGCAACCCCTCGCACTCCAGCTCGGCGACCATGGCCTCGAGCGCGTCGAGCCCCAGCGCGCCGCTTTCCAGCCGCCGCGACAGTTCGAGGCTCAGCTGGAACACCGGATTGAACAGCGGGGTTTCGGCGGTGCGGGCGTGCAGTTCCTGCAGGCGCGCTTCCAGCGCGGCGATCTCGCTCATCGGGTGGGCTCCTTCACCGGGGTATAGTGGCGCCGCGTGCTCAGCCGCGCAAGGCGCTGGCGGCGCGGGCCCGGGCCTCGATCACCGCGACATCAGGCGCGCCCTTGCCGACCAGCCACGAACCGCCAACGCACAGCACTGCATCGTGCGCCAGCCAGGCGGGTGCGCTGTCCTGCGTGATGCCGCCAGTGGGGCAGAAGCGGGCCATGCCGAAAGGCGCGGCGATGGCGGCCAGCGCCTTCAGCCCGCCCGATGCTTCCGCCGGGAAGAACTTGAAGCGGTTGAGGCCAAGATCAAGGCCCCGCATCACATCGCCGGCATTGGCGGTGCCGGGCAGGAAGGGCACGCCGCTGGCCACCGCCGCCTTGCCAAGCGGTTCGGTCAGCCCGGGCGAGACGATGAATTCGGCCCCTGCCCCGATCGCCGCGTCGAGGTCGCCCGGATTAAGCACCGTGCCGGCACCGACCACCGCGCCGGGCACCGCCTTCATCGCCCGGATCACGTCGAGCGCGCAGGGCGTGCGCAGCGTTACTTCCAGCACCGGCAGGCCGCCGGCCACCAGCGCCTGCGCCACCGGCACGGCGTGGGCGACATCCTCGATCACCAGCACCGGGATCACCGGGGCCATGCGCATGATGCTTTCGATAGTGCTCATCCAAGATGCTCCGAGGCAAAGGCGGCAGCGGCGCCGAACAGGCCGGGCTGGGGGTGGGTGATCAGTTTGACCGGCAGGCCGGCCATCAGCCCTTCGAACCGGCCCTTGGCGCGGAACCGGCTGGCAAAGCCCGACTTCAGCAGGGTGTCCTTGATCCTGAGGCCCAGCCCCCCGGCCACCACCACGCCGCAGGCTCCCTGGGCCAGCGCCAGATCGCCCGCGACCGAACCGAGCGAGAGGCAGAACCGATCGACCGCGGCGGCGGCCAGGCTGTCTTCCCCGCTGGTGCCCAGCGTCCACAGCGACTTGTCGTCGAGCGGCTGGATCGCCCGGCCTTCCATCGCCGCCAGTGCCTCGTAGATATCGACCAGCCCCGGGCCCGACACCACCCGCTCGGCCGAAACCCGGCGATAGCGCTGACGCAAGCGGCCCAGCACCGCATCCTCGATGCTGTCGAGCGGGGCGAAATCGATGTGCCCGCCCTCGGTCGCCTGAACGCGGTAGCCGCCCTGCCCGTCGCGCCAGACATGGGCGACGCCAAGCCCGGTGCCAGGCCCCACCACGCTGAGCGTGCCGCTGGCCGGCAGGTCCACCTCGGGGCCGGCCAGATGGAGGAAGTGCTCGCCCCCCGCACGCGCCACGGCATGGCCGACCGCGCCGAAATCGTTGACCAGACTGAAGCGTTCCACCCCCAGCTTTTCCGGGATCAGCGCCGGGCGGATGATCCATGGGTTGTTGGTGAAACGGATCACCTCACCGCCCACTGGCCCGGCCACCGCAATGGCCACGGCACGCGGCAGGGTACCGCCGCTCAGCCGGGCGAAATCCTCCCACGCGGTCTGGAAGCTGGCATGGTCGCGGGTGTGGAGCGTTACCGGCTCACCCAGCGTGATCGCCCCGTTGGCGGCGATTTCGGCCAACGCAAAGCGGGCATGGGTGCCGCCGATGTCGACGGTGACCAGCGCGGTCATCACAGCCCCCCGGCGGCCAGCATGGCCGATCCGCCCGCCTCGGCCCCATCGGCCAGATGGCGGAACATGGCGAACAGCTCGCGGCCCATGCCGACCTCGGGTGCGGGCGGCGGGGCCGGGGTGCGCCCGGACAGATCGGCCAGCACCTCGATGCTGCCCGAATGGGCGCACAGCCGGATCACGTCGCCATCCTGCACCAGCGCCAGCGGGCCGGCGGGATGGGTGGGGCTGGCCAGCGCCTCTGGCGTGACATGGATCGCCGCCGGCACCTTGCCGCTGGCGCCCGACATCCGCCCGTCGGTCACCAGCGCGACCTTGAAGCCCTTGTCCTGCAGCACGCCAAGCGGCGGGGTCAGCTTGTGGAGTTCGGGCATCCCGTTGGCGCGCGGCCCCTGGAAGCGGACCACCACCACCACGTCGCGGTCAAGTTCGCCTGCCTTGAAGGCCGCCTGTACCGCCTCCTGGCTGTCGAACACCCGCGCCGGAGCCTCGATCGTCCAGCGTTCGGCAGCGACCGCGCTGGTCTTGAAAGTGCCGCGGCCGAGGTTGCCCGAGACCAGCCGCATCCCCCCGTCGCCCTGAAACGGATCGGCGACCGGACGCAGCATGGCGGGATCGTGGCTGTGATCGGGGGCCGGGCGCCAGGCCAGCGCACCCGCCTCGTCCAGCACGGGTTCCTCGGCATAGGCGGCCATGCCGCCGGCCGCCACGGTCAGCAGATCGCCATGGGCCAGCCCCGCGCCGACCAGTTCGCGCACCACCCAGGCCATGCCACCGGCGGCGTGGAAGTGGTTCACGTCGCCCTCGCCATTGGGATAGACCCGGGCGATCAGCGGCACCACGGCGGACAGCTCGTCGAGATCCTGCCAGTCGATCCGCACCCCGGCGGCGCGGGCCATCGCCGGCAGGTGGATCGCGTGGTTGGTACTGCCCCCGGTGGCGAGCAGGCCGACAGCGGCATTCACGATCGCCTTTTCATCGACCATCCGGCCCAGCGGACGGAAATCCTCGCCATGCTTGCCGATCGCCGCCAGCCGGTGCACCGCCGCGCGGGTCAGCGCCGAGCGCAGCGGGGTATTGGGGGGCACGAAGGCCGCGCCGGGCACGTGCAGCCCCATCATCTCCAGCATCATCTGGTTCGAATTGGCAGTGCCATAGAAGGTACAGGTGCCGGCGGAATGGTAGCTGGCCGCCTCGCTGGCCAGCAGCTCGTCGCGCCCCACCTTGCCTTCGGCATAGAGCTGGCGGACCTTCTGCTTTTCCTTGTTGGCGATCCCGCTGGGCATCGGGCCCGAGGGGACGAACACCGCCGGCAGGTGGCCAAAGCGCAGCGCGCCGATCACCAGCCCGGGCACGATCTTGTCGCAGATGCCCAGCAGCGCCACCCCGTCGAACATCGCGTGGCTCAGCGCCACGGCGGTGCTCATCGCGATGACGTCGCGGCTGAACAGCGACAGTTCCATCCCCGGCTGCCCCTGGGTCACCCCGTCGCACATCGCCGGGGTGGCGCCCGCCACCTGCGCTGTCGCCCCCACTTCGCGGGCGTAGAGCTTCATCGCCTCGGGATAGCGGCCATAGGGCTGGTGGGCCGAAAGCATGTCGTTGTAGGCGGTAACGATCCCCAGGTTGGGCGCGCGCCCGGCCATGATCGCGCCCTTGTCCTGTTCGGCAGCCGCGAAGCCGTGGGCGAGGTTCGAGCACGAGAGGAAGCCGCGCCCGGTATGGCGTTCGCCCTCCGCCGCGATCAGCGCCAGATAGGCCGCCCGGCTATCGCGCGAACGCTCGATGATCCGCGCGGTAACGCGCTCCACCACCGGGTGCAGCTTACTCATGCCAATGAACTCCATCGCGTTCGGCCAGGGCAATCGCCGCGCTGGGGCCCCAGCTGCCCGAGGTATAGGGCCGCGGCGTCAGGCCATGATCGGCCCAGCTGGCGCGGATCGCGTCGATCCAGTCCCACTGTGCCTCGACCTCGTCACGGCGGACGAACAGGGTCTGGTCGCCCTCGATCAGGTCAAGCAGCAGGCGTTCGTAGGCGATCCGCTTCTTCGGCCCGGCGAAGGCGTCGCTCATCCGGATGTCGAGCGGGACGGAGCGCAGGCGGATCCCGTCGCGGTCCAGCCCCGGCACCTTGGCCATCAGCGACAGGGTGATGTTTTCCTCGGGCTGGATCCCGATCACCAGCCGGTTCGGCTCGGTCCGCGCGCCCTTGCCCGCGAAGATCGAGTGCGGCACGTGGCGGAACTGGATCACGATCTCGGTGGTCCGTTCAGGCAGACGCTTGCCGGTGCGCAGGTAAAAGGGCACCCCCTTCCACCGCCAGTTATCAAGGTGCGCCTTGATCGCCACGAAGGTCTCGGTGTCCGACGGCTGACCCAGCTCCTCGGCATAGGCCGGCACCGCCTGCCCGCCCACCGCGCCGGCGCCGTACTGGCCGGTCACCACCTCGTCCGGCGCGATCAGGCGCAGCGCGCGCAGCACTTTCACCTTTTCATCGCGCACCGCCGTCGCATCGAAGCTGGCCGGCGGTTCCATCGCCACCAGGGCCAGCAGCTGCAACATGTGGTTCTGGACCATGTCGCGCAACGCCCCGGCACCATCGTAGAACGATACGCGCCCTTCCAGCCCCACCGTCTCGGCGACGGTGATCTGGACATGGTCGATATGCGCCGCGTTCCACAGCGGCTCGAACAGGATATTGGCGAAACGCAGCGCCAGCAGGTTCTGGACGGTTTCCTTGCCAAGGTAATGGTCGATGCGGAAGGTCCGCTCCTCGGGGAAGGCACGGGCCACGGCATCGTTGATCTGGCGGCTGCTCTCGAGACAGGTGCCCAGCGGCTTTTCCAGCCCGATCCGGCTTGCTTCGCCGGCCAGGCCACTGGCCTTCAGCCCGGCGATGGTCGGCTCGAACAGGCTGGGGGCGGTGGAGAGAAAGATCGCGAGGCCGGCGCGCGGCGTCCCCACCTTGGCGGCCAGCGCGGCGAACTGGTCGGTCTGGTTGGCGTCGAGCGGCTGATAGCGCAGCCGCGCCAGGAAGCTGTCGATCGCCCCCTTGCGGAAATCGGGCAGGAAGCGTTCCAGCGCGGTGCGGGCAAAGGCCTGATAGCCGGCATCGTCCAGCTCGCTGCGCGCGGTGCCGACGATCACCAGATCCTCGGCCACCAGCCCGTCATCGTGCAGCGCGCACAGCGAGGGCAGCAGCATCCGCTGGGCCAGATCGCCGGTGGCGCCGAACAGCAGCAGTCGGTCGGCAGAAAAGCTCATGGGCGCACGTCTCCCCCGGGGTTCGGGCGCCGGAGGGTTACCAGCCGCCCCGGCCCAAGGCCAGTGGCGGCGCGGCTTGAATACGAATTTCGCACGCCGATTGCCCACCCCCAACCCCTCCCGCATGCGGGAGGGGAGCGAGACTTGGCCGCGCCGGCGGCCTAGTCGCAGCGGGGTGGGCGGCTCACTTCGCGCGGCGGACGGGAACCGGCACGTTGCAGATATCCGCCCCGCCGGCCGGGCGAATGAAGAAGGCATCGTGCCGGTTGGCCCGGGCATCGGCATAGCGGGCGAAGCTGGCGCTTTCGGTCGAGAGGTATTGATAGGCCGGCAGCCCCGCCACCTCGCTGCCCAGCCGCACTGCGCTGATCGGCACCCGCTCGTCCCCCAGCGCCGTATCGTAAAAGCCCAGCGGCCCGTGCCCGCGCGGCAGGCTGGAAAGGTGCTCGATCCCCTCGATCACCCGGCCAACCAGAGCGATGTTGCGATCAAGATGGCGCGGTGCATGGCCGATCACCGCGTAAAGCTCGGCGCCCGAGCCGGTATCGGGCGAAAGGTTCCGCCCGACGCCGACCATGCCGTAGCAGTGGACGGGCCAGAAACGATAGCCTTCGCGCCGCCCATCGCTGGCAACCGGCCAGCCATGCCAGTGTCGGGCCAGGCTGGCGTAGGGGTCTGCAGGAATCGCATTCAACTCATCCGCCGCCGCCGCGTCGGGCGACTGCGCGCCGGCGGCGGCAAGCGCGGGATCGATCAGCGATGCAACCCTGGCAAACCGGGCGTTGCGCTGTTGCATGAACGCCCTGGCACCCTCTGCGGCGCCCGGCCTGTCGCCGCCAACTTCGTACTCCTCTTCCCCCACCACCGCCAACCCCGCCGGCAGCTTCTTCGCCTTCGCCGGATCGTCCGCCTCCGGGTCGCCCCATTGCGCGACGTAATTGTCCTGCACCCGCGTCACCGCCATGCCATCCCACCAGTGGGCGGCGGCCAGCTTGCGGATATTGCCCACCCAGCCCTGCGAAAAGGGCGCGGGCATCAGCTGGATCACCACCCGGCGCGGGCGGCCCTTGGCATCGGCGGCAAGGTCCATCACCAGCAGGTCTTGCGGCGCAATCGCCACCCAATCCCCCGCCGGGGCCGTGGCGACGATCTCCGAAGGCCCGGGCGCGGCAGAGACCAGCGCCTTGCCATCTGCGGGCGGCGGGGCTGCGGCGGCAAAGGTTGCGGGGGCCGGTGCGGCGGCCAGCAGGGCGGCGATGATCAGCGGGTTCATGCCCACAACTGTGCCACGCACCCCATGCTTGCGAAAGCCCCCCCGTGCCGCTAGGGCCCACCCCCATCCAGTGCATGCGGAGCGGTGGCCGAGTGGTCGAAGGCGCTCGCCTGGAAAGTGAGTATACGCCAAAAGCGTATCGAGGGTTCGAATCCCTCCCGCTCCGCCAGCCACCCCCGACAACTGGTCTCCAACCGCGCGGGATCGGCGCAATGGCGCCGGTTGCGCGGCCTTGAGCCGGCTGGCCCTGTCAAAGCAACTGCACCCCTGGCGGGCTAGCGCTGATCGTGTAGATCGGGGCAATGCCCCGCCCGCGAAAACCCGCCAGCCCGTTCCGCTACTTCAACTTCTCGCCCGAGGTGATCCGCCTCGTGGTGATGATGTATGTGCGCTTTCCGCTGTCGCTGCGCAACGTCGAGGACCTTCTGTTTGAGCGCGGCATTGATCTCTGCCACGAGACGGTGCGAATGTGGTGGAACCGCTTCGGGCCAATGTTCGCCGGCGACATCCGCAGACAGCGGGTCAGCCGGATGCGGGGCTTCCGGCAGTGGCGCTGGCACCTCGACGAGAGTACGTGAAGCTGAACGGAGAGATGGTCTACCTCTGGCGCGCCGTCGACCAGGAAGGCGAGATCCTCGAGAGTTTCGTGACCAGGACGCGGGACAAGGCGGCTGCCCTCACCTTCATGAAGAAAGCACTCAAGCGCCATGGATCCCCTGAGGCGATCATCACCGACGGGCTCCGCTCCTATCGCGCCGCGATCAACGAGTGGGCAACGGCGCCAAGCAGGAGATCGGCCGCTGGGCCAACAACCGGGCCGAAAACAGCCACCTCTCATTCCGACGACGAGTGCGAGCCATGCTGAGGTTCAGGCGGATGGCCTCCTTACAGAAGTTCGCCTCGGTCCATGCCAACGTTCACAACCACTTTAGCCAGGAGCGCCACCTCGTCGATCGACAGACCGACAAGATCCGACGCTCGGCCGCCCTGGCCGAGTGGCAATCCCTCATGGCCCGAGCCCCCTCCTCCAAAGCCCAAGCTCCGCCAAACAGAGACGAGTTGCGATTAGACTGACAGCACCCCTTTTGGCCATCGTGCGGCAAGGTAGCGAGGGCCCGCCATGGTAGAAGCCCGGATCACCGGTTGATCCCGCAGGCGCCACGCCGGGGGCGCAAGGCGCCTTACGCGGCGCGAAGGCCCAACCGCCTGCCCAGCACCGCATCGAGCGACCAGCGCCCACCGCCAATTGCCACGATCGGCAGCAACAGCCCGGCCCAGCTAAGATGCGTCGGCCAGGCATCCGGGTAGACAAAGATCTCGATCACGCTGGTCATCCCCAGCAGCGCGAGCGCGGCGAACCGCGTGCCCAGGCCCAGCACCAGCAGGATCGGGAACAGGTGCTCGCTGTAGGTCGCGGCATGGGCGGCAAGCTCGGGCGGTACCAGCGGCAGCCGGTAATCGCCGCGAAACAGCTCGTAGGTGCTGTCGGTGATCGTGAGCAGGCCGGTCACCTTGGTGCGGCCCGAGAGGAAGAAGATGCTGGCAATCCCCAGCCGCTGCACCAGCAGCAGCAAGGAAGGGGGCAGCAGCCGCGTGGCAAGTGCGGCCGCGCGCAGATAGAGTTCGGCAAGTTGGGGCATCGATGGCTCTCCTGTCCGAATGGAATGGGCCCGCGCACTCGGACGGTGCTACCCCGCCCTGTGCAGCTGGTGCACAGGGGCGTGCGCGGGCCACGCGGTCAGGGCTTGGGGGTCAGCGAGCCCATGCCCTTGGGGGTCTTGATCGCGGTGCAGGTGCCAGCCTTGACCAGCTTCCAGGCGTTGCCCTGATAGTCCTTGTGCGCGGTGCCGGCGCAGCTGGTGCCTTCACCGGCCTTGCAGTCGTTCTTGCCGGCCTTGGCAATGCCATAGCACTTTTCCATGGCCGGGCCGGCCGCATTGGCGGGGGTAGCAGCGGCGACCAGCCCGAGCGCAACGGTGGCGGCAAGCGAGGCGGCAAGCGGATTGGTGTTCATGTGAATCATCCTTCGTCCAAATTCAGTGGCTCAGCAACGGCCCGGTGGGCCGGCCGAGTGACCAGCGGCGGCGCGCTGGTCACACCGGCCAATACGCGGAGCCCCGGGGGCCGGTTACAATCGCACCACGCGCGAACAGGTCAGGGACCGGGTCAGCAGGCCTGTAACCATGTGGCATCAGCCCACGAACTGGCCACGAACGAGAGCGAGAGATGCGCGAGGAAGAATTGCGCCAGTTGATGGTTGGCGGGCTGGCCGGCGATGCGCGCGCGCATGCCGCGCTGTTGCGCGCCATCGCGCCCATGCTGCAGGCCTTCTACCGCCGCCGTTGCGCAGGCCACATCGATATCGAGGACCTTGTGCAGGACACATTGATCGCGATCCACGAAAGGCGCACCAGCTATGATGGCCGGCGCCCCTTCACCCCGTGGCTCTACGCGATCGCACGCTACAAGATGATCGACCTGTTCCGCCGCCGCCGCCAGACCTGCAACGTGGCCGAACTTGACGATATTCTGGCCGAGGAAGGGTTCGAGGACGTGGTCGGGGCGCGGCTGGACGTGAACCGTCTGCTCGCCACCCTGCCCGCCAAGCAGGCCGAAGCGATCCGCCAGACCAAGCTGGAAGGCCATTCGGTTGCCGACCATGCCGGGGCCGCCGGCCTTGGCGAATCGGACGTGAAGGTATCGGTCCATCGTGGCCTGAAGGCGCTTGCCGCGCGTCTGACGGGGGGCGCTGATGGACACTGAGGCCCTGATCGACCAGCTGGTGCAGAACCTCCAGCCCGCCCCGCCCCGCGCCGCCGACCGGCGGATCGCGCTGGGGCTGCTGGCCGGCGGGCTGGTGACGCTGGCGCTGATCGTGCTGACCGTGGGCGTCAATCCCGCGCTCGATCAGGTGATCCGGCATTACACCTTCTGGGTGAAATGGGCCTATGCGCTCTCGCTGGGTGTGCTGGCGCTGGGGCTGGTCCGAACCCTGGGGCGGCCCGATGGCCGGCTGCACCGCTCGCTATGGCTGTTTGCCCTGCCGGTCGTGGCGCTTGCCGCCATCGGCGTGGTGGAAATGGCACAGGTCCCGCCCTCGCACTGGCGGGCAATGTGGCTGGGGCAGACCTGGATGGTCTGCCCATGGCTGATCCTCGCGCTTTCCACCCCCCTGTTCATTGGCCTGTTGTGGTCGTTCCGGCGCATGGCACCGACGCGGCTGGGCCTGGCCGGGGCCGCAGCCGGCCTGGCCTCGGGCGCGCTGGGGGCGATGCTCTATTGCCTGCACTGCCCTGAAATGTCGGCAATCTTCGTGCTGACCTGGTACACGCTGGGCATCCTGATGGCCGCCGGCATCGGCGCCCTGCTGGGCCCGCGCTTGCTGCGCTGGTAAACCGGTGTAACCTCAACCGGCTCGCGCGCGTATGCCCTACGCCGCTTGTGGCATGATCAGGAGATCCCAGATGCACACCTACAACACCTCCAGCCTTGGTCTGGCCGCCGGCGCCGCTGCCGTCGCCATTGCCGCTGTCGCCGCCCCTGCCCCGGCGCTGGCCGCCCATGCCGCCAAGGTTGTCCACTGCTACGGCGTCAACACCTGCAAGGGCACCTCGGACTGCAAGTCGGGCAACCATGAGTGCAAGGGCATGAACGAGTGCAAGGGCCAGGGGTTCAAGGAACTGTCGCTGAAGGCCTGCAAGGCCGCCGGCGGCACCACCAAGGCCAAGTAATCCGGCCTTCCCGCCGCCGGGGCCCCTCCCCCCGGCGGCGGATCAGGGCTGGCGGAGCAGTAACGATGGGCAAGCCGCTTTCGGGACATGGGCTTGGCATGCGCCGGCCGCACTATGCCGACTTTCTGGCCGGCAGCGCGCCGGTCGACTTCATCGAGGTGATCTCGGAAAATTTCATGATCGACGGGGGGCGCCCCCGCGACACGCTGCGCAAGGTGCGCGAACACTATCCGGTCGCGCTTCATGGCGTTTCGATGTCGATCGGTTCGGCGGACGGGCCCGATCCGGCCTACCTCGCCCGATTGCGCGCGCTGGTCGACGAGATCGAGCCGGCGGTGGTGTCCGACCACCTGTGCTGGACCCGCTTCGGCGGGGTTAACAGCCACGACCTGCTGCCGCTGCCCTATACCGAAGAGGCGCTGGCGATCACCTGCCGCAGTGTGCTGGCCGCGCAGGATGCGTTGGGCCGCGCGATGCTGGTCGAAAACCCCTCAAGCTACATCGCCTTTACGGGCGAACTGCGCGAATGGGAATTTTTGAGCGAACTGGTCGCCCGCACCGGCTGCGGCCTGCTGCTCGACATCAACAACATCTTCGTCAGCGCGGCGAACCATGGCTTTTCCGCCGCTGAATATCTGGCGGGCATCCCGCGCGATTCGGTGGGTCAGATCCATCTGGCCGGGCACAGCCAGGGCCGCGACCTGCTGATCGACACCCACGACCAGCCGGTGCCCGATGGCGTCTGGGCGCTCTATCGCACTGCGGTGGATCGCTTCGGCGCGGTTGCGGCGATGATCGAGCGCGACGACAATATTCCCGAACTGCCCGAACTGCTGGCCGAACTCGACATCGCCCGCAGCATTGCCGCCGAGGCGAGGGTGCCGGCATGAGCCTGGCGCAGCTGCAGCAAACGATGATCGGCTGGCTGCGCAGCGGCGACCCGGCGCTGGCCCAGGGACTGGGCGGGGGGGCAGGCCCGGCGGTCTATCTCAACAACCATCGCGCGGCGCTGATGGCGGCGCTGGAAAACGCCTATGCCCAGACCCGCGCCTGGCTGGGCGACGCAACCTTCGCCGCCGCCGCAGCGCGGCATATCGAAGCGCATGAGCCGGTCAGCTGGACGCTCGATGCCTATGGCGCGGGCTTTGCCGAGACGCTGGCCGAGCTCTTCGCCGATGATCCGGAAGTGGCTGACCTTGCCCGGCTCGAATGGGCACTGGAACAGGCCTTCGTCGCTGCCGACGCGGCGCCGTTGCGCTTGGCGGACCTGGCTGCGATCGATTGGGATCAGGCCCGGCTGGCCCCGGTGCCTTCGTGCCGCCATGTGACGGTCACGACCAATGCCGCCGAAATCCTTGCCGCGTTGATCGATGAGGGCGAACCGCCCACCGCACGCGCCCTGACTGAACCGCAGGCAGTACTGGTCTGGCGCCTGGGCTACGTGCCGCGGTTCCGCCCCTTGCAGGCAGGGGACGAATTCCTGCAGGGCGAACTCCGCTTTGCCGAGCTGTGTGCAAGGCTGGTCAACCAGATGGGCGAGGAGGAGGGAATTGCCCTGGCCGGTGCGGCACTTGCCCGCTGGGCAGGCGAGGAACTGTGCCTGCTGTGTGACTGAGGGATCGTGCTCGCTTGGGTGGGTGCCCATAGTCTTGCGCGATGTCGGCCGCCCGATCGCGGCCCTGTGCGCACGCGACGACCGGGCAGGAGGTTACCCCCTGCCCGGTCTGCCGATCGATCTGGCTTGCGCCTCAGCCGGGGCTAGGCGCCCGGGCCGGGGAAGTCAGATGCTCGCAGGCGTGAAGCGTGCGAGCATCTGCGAAATTCAGGCAAAAGCCACGCGAGGCATCAGGGTGGGCACGATCCCGCGCCGGCGGCGGAAGGCCATGGCGGCGGCGCCAAGGCCCATCAGGCCCAGCATCCCCGGCTCGGGCACCGCCGTGCCACCGCTGCTGCCGCCGGCAGGGGTGTGGCTGTAGCTGCCGCTCAGGCCGAACACCTGGTCGCCCTGCTGGGCGCAGCTCGGGCACGCCGCCGACCCCCAATACGACCAGAGGTTGATCGAATTGGAGAAGACTTCCAGCATCTGCTGGTGGCCCTGGTTGGCGTAATAGGTCACGCCCCCGGCAGTAATGGTCGAAGTGGCCGGCATGTTGATGTTGAACATCGACTGGGTCGGCGTGGCGCCGCCGGTGAAGCTCGAGAAATTGCCGGTGAAGGCGGCGTTGATCGCCGAGCCGATGACAGTGCCGGTACCAGCGGCGGTGTCGATGGTCAGCGTGGCGGTCTGCGCGCCGGAGCCACCCGCGGACAGGCCGTAGGTGTAGATGTCGGCATGAGCGGCCTCGGCAAGGCCCAGCAGGGGGACCAAAGTGGCGGCCATCAGCGAGATACGGATCTTGTTCATCTGAGCTTCCCTTCGTTCTGACTTGTAGTCGTTAAATTGAAACCGAGGTCGGCATGATCGCTCAGGCCGGACACCGAGGCATACGCACAGGCCGTGCCAAATCATGACAATGGCACTTTTCCTAATATCTCGGTGATTAATGGAAATTAATAATTGTCTGATTTGTAAAAATTGGCGGCAACCAATTTAATGATTTATGTTTATGTAACTTTGGGTGTTAATACTTGAGAAACCATAACCATTGTATTTGCAGGAAATGCCTTGGCGGCGACCGGATGCGGCAAGAAATTATTAACCAAAGCTGCTTACTGATCGCCCCATGAATGAACGTCGTGCATCACGCTTCGCCTTTGCGGCCGCCAGTCTGGCGCCGCTGGTTGTTCTGCTGGCCGCCTGCTCAGGCAGCGCCGAGCCTGGCGGCAAAACGCTGCAGGACGCCACCGCAGCCATCGCGCGCAACGATTACGATGCCGCAGGCAAGGCCCTGGGCGCGGTGCTCACCAGCAACCCGAACGACAAGGAAGCCCAGTTCCTCAGCGGGCAGGTCGCGCTTGAGCTGGGCAACGGCTATGGCGCGATCAACCAGTTCAACCGGTTGCTCAACGATCCAGCCTACACCGCACGGGTCACCCCGCTGCTGGCAAAGGCCTACCTGACCTCCGGGAAACCCGACGAGGCCCTCAGGTTGCTGGGCACCGGCGAGCCAGCGGATGCCCAGTCCTTTGCGGTGGCTGTTCAAGCCTCGGCCGCGACCGGTGACTTCAAGCGGGTCAAGGGCCTGCTCGACAGCGGCCTTGCACGGTTCCCTCAGTCACCCGAACTGCTTGCCCTGGACGGCCTGCGCGCGGTGGCAATGGGCGACAATGCCCGTGCCGACGCCATTGCCGCAGGCCTGCGCAAATCGGCGCCCGACAATGTGGACGCCATGCTCTTCGCCGGCCAGCTGGCGTTGGAACATCGCCAGCTCGATGTAGCCAACGAGGTCTTTTCGCATCTCCACCAGATCCGTCCGCACCATCAGGCGCCGATGCTTGGGCTGGGGATGATCGCCAGTCTGCGCGGCGACGCTGCCGGCGCCAAGCGATGGATTGGCGATGCGCGCACTGCCGCGCCCGACAATCCCATGGTCGCCATCGCTGCCGCCGAACTGGCGCTGGCGGCGGGCGACGGCAATCAGGCGCTCAAGGTTCTCGGCGTAGCCGGCGATCAGAATGACCGCTTCCCGCGCCTGGGCTTGCTGTCCGGCCTCGCCAACGCCAAGGTGGGCAACAATCAGCAGGCGATCAGTCAGCTTACGGCCTTTTTCGACCGCCGTGGCGATGATCCCCGCGGGCGGCTGGTGCTGGCCGCGCTGATGGCCCAGGCCGGCGACAAGCCGGGTGGCTGGCAAATCCTCAAGCCGCTGGCCCTGGCGCCGAATGCTCCGCCCGAAGCGCTGCGCCTCGCCGCCGATCTTGCCGGCGCCGCTCACGATCCTGCCGCGGCAGGGCTGGCCCAGCGCGCCGCTGCCAGCGGCAAGGCCGACCCGGATGCGGCAGCGATGATCGCCGCTGACAAGGCGATCCGTTCCGGACAGTGGCGCGAGGCCGACGGCATCTATGCCCGGCTGCTCGGCGGCCCCAACGGCGGCCGGCCGATACTGCTGAACAACGCAGCCTATGTGAAAATCGAAATGGGCGATGCCAATGGCGCCGTGACGCTGGCGCGCCGGGCACAGGCCCTGGCCCCGAATGACGCGACCGTGCTCGATACGCTGGGCTGGGCCCTGTTCAAGGCGAAGGGGCCATCCGCCGAAGCCCGGGAACTGCTGGCCCGCGCCGCCAAGCTGCGTCCCGACAACCAGACCATTACCCAGCACCTTACCGCCCTTTCCCAGCATTCGTGATCCGAAGGGAGCAGTCCATGGCCCTTACTCGCCTTCCTCGTCCCGCCATGGCCGTGGCCATGCTGCTGGCCGGCAGTTCGCTGGCCAGTGCCGCCCAGGCCCAGGACGCCAGCGCCGCGCTGCTCGAACGCCTGAACCGGCTTGAGGCGGCCAATGCCCGCCTTCAGGCCGAGGTTGACCAGCTCAAGGGCAAGCCCGCCGCACCCGCCGCCGCCCCGGCGGCGAGCCCGGCCTATGACGATGCTACCCCGGCTTCGTCCGGCACGATGGATCTGGTCGGCACCGCGACCGGCCTCTCGACCCGGATGCTCAACCACGCCGAGTGGACCAACACCAAAAACCTGCTGCTGCTCGAAGCAGCGCGTGATGGCGAACTCAGCCATCGGCTGACGCTCGGCGGCGATGTGGTCGCGCTGGCCGACTGGGAATATTCCAACCGGGCCTCGAAATTCGGCTGGCTGATGCGCCAGCCCACCGCCAACAATCAGGTTGGCAACCACGCTTCGGAAGTGGCGGTCGATTCGGTGCGCTTCAGCCTTACGGCGCGCCCCGCCAGCTTCGTCACCGCCTATGCCGAACTGCTGTACAATCCGGAATCGAGCTTCGCCGCCGGAAGCAACACGGTGATCGGGCGCAATGTGGTCTCGGTCACGCGCGGGTTCGTGACGCTGGGCGATCTCAAGCGCTCGCCATTCTATGTCTCGCTCGGCAAGCTCGACGTGCCGTTCGGTCAGAACGACAGCGTCAACCCTTACACGAATTCGACCAGCTGGCATGCCTTCGGCGGCCTCGCCAACGAGGCCGTGGTGGGTTACTACGCCCATGGCGTGCACATCCGGGCCGCCGCGATCGAGGGTGGGGCGCAATTTCGTGCCGTCAACTCGGTGGTCAACGGCACCAACGTGCCCTCGCTCGTCAACAATTACGCCTTCGATGCCAACTACACCGCCACGTTCGGCGGGGGCTCGCTGCGCCTTGGCGCCAGCTACGAGCATGGCAGCAGCTACTGCACCAATTACCCGATCGCCCATTTCCTCAATTGCGTGATCAACAATCCTGCGGCGGCAGTCTATGGCCGGCTCGACTACGGCCGACTGACCGTGATGGGTGACTATGCCGGGACGACCAAGGCCTGGCCGGGCACCGGCCCGCTCTCGCTGCCGGGCTATCCCGCCAATCCCTATGCCGGCCTGCCGGCGAACAAGGTTCAGGCGATGACCCTGGGCGCACGCTATCGCTCGCCGCTGCAGCATGACTCGGTCGACTTCTCGTTCGAGTTCAGCCGGTTTATCGCCGGGCCCAGTGGCACCCCGTGGCACCGCCAGAACCAGTGGGTTGGCGGGCTTGCCTGGCGGCTGTCGCGCTCGGTCAAGCTGTTCGGCGAGGCGATCCTGACCGAGGGCTACGCCCCGCTGAATTTCCTCACCGGCGGCAACGGCGCGGGCGCATGCGGCGCTGCCACCTGCCCGGCCAGCTCGCCGGTTCCCTACTACCAGACCTGGACCGATGGCACCGCCCATTCCAACCTTGGCGTCCTGGGCGTCGAAGCGGCATTCTGACCGGATGCAGGTCGCACTCTGTCGGTCCAACGCGACCACGGGCGCTGCTCAGCCTCCACCGCCGAATTTGCGATCCAGCGCGGCGACGATAGCGTCAGCATCGGCGGGTTCCACGGGCGCCTTGTAGACGGCGATCATCTTGGTCACCTCGTCGCGCCAGAACTTCGTCCCCTTCCCGCGCGGCTGGGTGGTAAGATAGTCGAGCGAATGGCAGCTCATGCAATTGGCCACGACGATCTGGCTTGCTTCATCGGAAAGGATGGGCGGGATCGTTTCCTCGCGCGGCTGATAATGCACGACGCGCCCCGATGCCCCGGGCGCCGCGCCGATCAGCGCTAGGATCGCAACACACCCGGCAATTCGCGCGATCATACCGCCTCCACCGTTACCGCCTCGACAACGTTGCGCATATAGCCCGCCGGGTTCCACAAGGGTTGCAGCGGCTGGGTCTCTCCCGCCACCGTGGTGGCGCGCACGCGGATGATATGCCGGCCCGGGGCCAGGTTCACGCCGAGCCGCCATTCGCGGAACGAATAGCGCCCCAGATCCTCGCCCAGTTGAGCTTCGGCCCAGGTAGCGCCATCGTCGATCGAGACCAGCACATGGGCGATGCCATCACCGCCACTGAAGGCAATGCCCCGCAACTGGGTCTGGCGGCGGGCGGCGATGCGTGCGCCATCGGCATGGCTGGTCAGGAACGAGCGGACGTTGAGTTTGCTGATCGGGCGCGTGCTGGCCGGCTTGGTGCCCACCGGAACGCTGGCATCAGGCGTATCGGGGATGCGATAGGCGGTCTTCATCCAATAGCCGTCGAACGGCTGGTCGAGCAAGGTGATCTCGTTCAGATGCTTGACCCAATAGGTGCCATACCATCCCGGCACCACCAGCCGCAGCGGATAGCCATTCAGAAAGGGCAGATCCTCGCCATTCATCGCCCAGGCGACCATCACCTCGCCATCGCGGGCGTGGTCGAGGTCAAGCGCCTTGACGAAATCCGGCACAGTATCGACCGGGGGCGTGTCGAGCCCGCTGAAGCTGACCTGGCGGGCCCCGGCCTTGACCCCGGCCCGGTCGAGCAGCGCACGCAACGGCACGCCGCGCCAGCGGGCATTGCCCATCGCGCCATGGCCCAACTGTCCCCCCGCCACGCGCGGGTTGGAGAAGCCGCGGCTGTTGCCGCTGCACTGATTGACGGCGACCACTTCCTGCACGGGAAAGTCGCGCCTCAGCTCGGCCAGCGAGAGCGACAGCGGATGATCGACCTGCCCGCCCAGTGTCAGGCGGAAGGTTGCCGGATCGATCGTGTCGGGCAGGCCGGAGAGGTGATAGCGGACAAAGAACGCATCATTGGGCGTGATGACGCCCTGATTGAAGAGGGCGAACGGCGTTTCCACCTGAGGTGGGCGGGTGGTCAGCGCGATCAGGGGCCGCTTCTGCGGCAGGCGCACCAGCGGCCGCTCGCCATTGGCGAAGGGCAGGGTGAGCTGCGCCTCCTTCGCGAGGGCGGGGGCAGCCGCAAGGCCAGCCAGCCCGGCCAGTACCGAACGGCGAGGATAGGCCGAGATCGCATCTGACATTGCCTGCCTCCGTGGCGATTGCGGATCGCTGTCGCGCACACTCAACCTGCCTTGGGCCGATGTCAATCGCGCGACTTGACCGTGATGCGCTTGCCGCGCGACAGTGCGCCATGCCCGTGAACCCCGCCGTGAAGCTCAAGCTGCAGATCTATTGCGACCACGAGATCGCGATGGGGCCGGGCAAGGCCGATCTGCTCGATGCCATCGCTGCCCATGGCTCGATCTCGGCGGCGGCGCGGGCGATGGGGATGAGCTATCGCCGGGCCTGGCTGCTGGTCGATGCGATGAATCGCTGCTGGTCCGGCCCGCTGGTGGAAACGCTGGCGGGCGGCGGCCACGAACGCGGGGCGCGGGTTTCGGAACTGGGTGCCGAGGTCTTGCGCCAATACCGCGCCATGCAGACGGCGGCAGGGCAGGCGGCAGCCGATCGGTTCGATACCCCGCTTGCCGCGCTGCTGGCCCCCACCCCCCGCCCCGCGCAGCACTGATCGCCGGTTTGTCCTGCCCCCCGGGGCTTGCGCTGCCACGCTCCGCCCGTTAGCGGCCATCTCTATATTCTATCATATATAGAGAGTCGCCCGCATGCAGCGGCGCCTTTCGGGGAGTTTTCATGCGCCGCACCGTCCTGTTTGTCACTGCCGCCGCACCGCTCGCTCTCGCCTGCCCGCTGACCGCCCGCGCCGATGAAGCCCCCGCCGCGTCGGGCGCGACGGCCGATGGCACCATCGTGGTCACCGCCCGGCGCCGGGCCGAGGATGCCCAGGCCGTGCCCGCCGCGCTCTCGGTGGTGGGGGCCGATGCCCTCGCCAAGACCTATACGGTCAACACCGGCCAGCTGTCGCAGCTGGTGCCGACGCTGAACTATGCCTCACCCAACCCGCGCAACACCGCCTATACCATCCGGGGGCTGGGCAGCAGCGTGGTGGCGATCAGCCAGGCGAATGACGGGCTGGAGCCGGGCGTCGGCTTCTATGTCGATCAGGTCTACCATGCCCGCCCGGCCACGACGGCATTCGACTTTGCCGACATCGAACAGGTCGAAGTGCTGCGCGGGCCGCAGGGCACCCTGTTCGGCAAGAACACCACCGCCGGCGCGATCCATATTACCACCAGGCAGCCCAGCTTCAGCTTCGGCACCGAAGGCGAGCTGTCCTATGGCCAACAGGGCTTCGTCCAGGCCAAGGCAGCGCTGACCGGGCCGCTGGCGGGCGAGAGCCTGGCCTTCCGCCTGTCGGGCGCGCTGACCCGGCGTGACGGGGTGATCCGGAACGTCCGCACCGGCCAGTGGCTCAACGATGTCCATAGCGACGCGCTGCGCGGCGAACTGCTGTTCCAGCCGGCGGGCGGCGTCAGCCTCCGCCTGATCGCCGACTGGTCCAATTTCGCCAACACCTGCTGCACCCAGGTCTATGTCCGCGTCGCCCCGACCCTGAAGCCCCTGGCCCAGCAATATGCCGCGCTGGCAGCAGGCGCGCAGGCCGGGGGTTACACGCCGCCCAACCTCAACCCCTATGACCGCAAGACCGACATTGATGCCGCGCTGGGGGTCAAGACCAGCGAGGGCGGGGTCTCGACCATCGCCGAGGCGAAACTCGGCGCCGCCAATCTCACCTGGGTCAGCGCCTGGCGGTTCTGGAACTGGGATGCGGCGAACGATCGCGACTACACCGGACTGCCGATCCAGCTGACCCAGCACATCCCCTCGCGACAAGACCAGCTGAGCCAGGAACTGCGGATCGCCTCGGCCAATCCGGGGCGGTTCGACTATGTCGCCGGACTCTATTACTTCTACCAGAAGATCACCGGCCACCCGATCAGCATCTACGGCCCGCTGGCGACCTGGTGGCTGCTGCCGGCATCGGCCAGCCGCACCGCCTCGCTGCTCAACGGCTATCAGTCGAGCGGCACCACCACATTCAGCACCTACAGCTATGCCATGTTTGGCGAGGCGAGCCTGCACCTGACCCCGCGCCTGACCCTGACCGGGGGCATCCGCTATACCTACGAGGTGAAGGACGGGGCCTATAACCTGCAGACTTTCGGCGGGCAGGCCACCGTTGCCGGATCGGCGCTGTTCAACGATCAGCAGTCGATCCTGCGCGCGCAAAGCTACACCGGCCACATTGCCGATGGCAGCGCCTCGGGCCGGGCCAACCTTGCCTGGCAGATCAGCGACAAGGCGATGGCCTATGCCAGCCTGGCGCGCGGGCAGAAGTCGGGCGGGATCAACATGTCGGGCCTGCCGGTCTATCCCGCCGGGGTGGCGGGCCATGCCTCGGGCGATCCGATCCTCTCCACCGTTACCGTCCGGCCCGAGCAGAACACCACTTGGGAAGCGGGGATCAAGCTCAGCCAGCCGGGCGGCGGGGCCACGTTCAACCTCTCGGTCTATTCCACCCGGGTGCGCGATTTTCAGGCCAATGTGGTCGACAATGCGGCGGTGATCGCGCTGCGTTCGTACCTCGCCAATATTCCGCTGGTGACGGTGAAGGGGGCGGAATTCGACGCTGCCGCGCGGATTGGCCCGCACTTTACCCTGCGCGCCGCCGGTTCTTACGCCGATGGGCGCTATGCCTCCTATCCCGCCGCGCCCTGCCCGATCGAGGCGACCGGCAGCGCCACCGTTGCCTGCGACCTGACCGGCAAGGGCCTGCCCGGCCTGCCCAAATGGTCGGGCTCGGTGGGCGGGGAATACACTCTGGCCGTGCCGCTGGGCGAAGCCTATCTACGCGCCGACATGTTCGCCCGCACCGCGATCTATGGTGACGCCACCGACAGCGCCTATACTGTCATCCCGGGCTATGCGCTGGTCAACGTCAGCCTGGGCCTGCGTGCCAGCAAGGGCTGGGAACTGGCCCTGTTCGCCCGCAACCTGTTCAACCGCAACTACCTGCAGAACGTGACAGTGCAGGCCGGCAACAGCGGGCTGATCGTTGGCACCCCCAGCGATCCACGGATGATGGGCGTGACTTTGCGGGCGAAGATTGGCGGGGGTCAGGCAAGGTAGGCGGAACCGCGATGCAGCCGCGCGCACTCTGGACCAAGGTGTTCATTGCGGCGTTCATGCGACTGCAACCGGACTGAAACCTCCGCGTCACGCAGACAGGCTAGGTCGGGGCATTCCCGGCTGGAGCCTGCCCGATGTCCGCGACCGAACTGCTTGCCCCCCTGAATGCCGGAAAACCCCGCCTGCCAGACTGGCTGCGCCACCCCGAGCCCCGCGCATTCCGGCCCAAGCGCCGCTATCGCGCGGTGTGGATTTCGGACATCCACCTTGGCACGCCGGGCTGCAATGCCGAACTGCTGACCGATTTCCTGCGGTCGATAGAGTGCGAAACGCTCTACCTGGTTGGCGACATCATCGACGGCTGGCGGCTGAAGAAGGGCTGGTTCTGGCCCGATGCCCACAACGAGGTGCTGCGCCGCATCCTCAAGATGGCGCATCGTGGTACCCGGGTGGTCTTCATCGCCGGCAACCACGACGAGATGCTGCGCGACTATGCCGGGCTGACCTTCGGCGGGGTCGAGCTGGTCGACGAGGCGGTGCACGCCACCGCCGACGGGCGGCGCCTGCTGGTGGTCCATGGCGATGCCTTCGACACGGTGGTGGTCTATGCCCGCTGGCTGGCACTGCTGGGCGACGCGGCCTACGAACTGCTGTTGAAAATCAACACCGTGCTGAACCGCGCGCGGCGGGCATTGGGGCTGCCCTACTGGTCGCTCTCCGCCTACCTCAAGCGCAAGGTCAAGAACGCCGTCGCCTATGTCGGCAAGTTCGAGGAAGCGGTCGCCCGCGTGGCCCGCCAGCGCGGCTTTGCCGGGGTGGTCTGCGGCCACATCCACTGCGCCGAGATCCGCGAGATTGGCGAGATAACCTACTACAACGACGGCGACTGGGTCGAGAGTTGCACGGCTCTGGCCGAGGATGCCGAGGGCCAGATCACGATCGTCGACTGGCTGGCGCAGCATCGCGCCGCAGCTACCCAGGCGGCGGAACTGCAGGCATGAGGATCGCCATCGCCACCGATGCGTGGTTCCCGCAGGTCAATGGCGTGGTCCGCACCCTGGCAGCGACTGTCAACGAGCTGACCCGCCGCGGTTATGAGGTCGAGCTGATCACCCCGCAGCAATTCCGCACCATGGCCATGCCCGGCTATGCCTCGATCCGCCTCGCGCTGGCCCCGCGCTTTACCGCGCGACGGCTGCTCCATACCTTTCGCCCCGATCTGGTCCACATCGCCACCGAAGGGCCAATCGGCTGGTCGGCGCGCGGCTGGTGCAAGGCCCACGGCGTGCCCTTCACCACGGCGTTCCACACCCGCTTCCCAGACTATGCCGCCGTCCGCACCGGGCTTTCGCCCGAACGCTTCTGGCCGCTGCTGCGCCGTTTTCATGGGCAAAGCCGGGCAGTGCTGGTGGCGACCGAGAGCCTGCGCGAGGAACTGGCCGCGCGTGGCTTTGCCCGGACGCTGCCGTGGGGGCGGGGGATCGATCAGGGCCTGTTCCGGCCCGATGGTGCGCTCCATCCGTCGCTGGCCGCGTTGCCGCGCCCGCTGCTGCTGAATGTCGGCCGGGTAGCGCCTGAAAAAAACCTCGAGGCCTTCCTTGCCCTCTCCACCCCCGGTTCGAAGGTGGTGGTTGGCGATGGCCCTGCGCTCGACGCGCTGCGGGGCCGCTTTCCCGAGGTGCATTTCATGGGCGCAATGGCGGGTGAGGAATTGGCCAGCGCCTATCGCGCCGCCGATTGCTTCGTCTTCCCCAGCCTGACCGACACCTTCGGGCTGGTGCTGATCGAAGCCCTGGCTTGCGGCGTGCCGGTGGCCGGCTTCCCGGTGCCCGGGCCGCTCGATGTGATCGGCCGCAACGGGCGCGGCTGGCAGAATGATTTCCCGGCGCAGGTCGGTGCGCTCGATGACGATCTTGGCGTCGCGGTTGCGCGCGCATTGCGGGCCGACCGGGTGGCAGCCGCACTCTATGGACGGCAATTCAACTGGGACCGGGCGACCAGCCAGTTCCTGGCCGCGATCGAAAGCGCGCGGCAAGCTGCGCCCGAACCGGTGGACTAACCGCCGGCCAGCACTACCTCGCGCCCAGCGGCGAAGCGTTCGGCATAACGCGTCTCGATCCGCTCCACCGGCAGCACCACGCAGACGTCCGTCGTGTTGAAGGCGCGGTCGACAAAGGCGCCGTCGCCGAAGCGGGCCCCGGCCCGGATGTAGCCCTTGACCAGCGGCGGCAACTGCCGCGCAGCGGCACGCGGATCATAGCTGCCGGGGGCCAGCTGGGCCAGCGGCACGCCCAGCCCCTCGCGCACCTTCGGGCGGCAATGGGCCTCGGCCAGGTGATGGTGCGCAAGATAGGATAGCGCTGCGGCATGAACCTCCGGGTCCGCCCCGGGCAATGAGGCGCAGCCGAACAGCAGGCCAATGTGATGGCGGGCCAGGTAATCGCCGATCCCGCGCCACAACAGCGCGATCGTCCCGCTGGTGCGATAGGGGGCGAGGACGCAGGAGCGGCCCAGTTCGAGCAGTTCCCCATGCGGCCGGCCGGCGCCGTAGAGCAGCGGGGCGAGGTCGAACTCCTCCGCCGAATAAAAGCCGCCCGCCACCCGAGCGACGGATTCGCGCAGCAGCCGGTAGGTGCCAACCACAGCGCCCGGTTCGCCCGAGCTACGGTCGATCACCAGCAGATGGTCGCACAGGGCGTCGAAGCGATCGGCATCGGTCGGCTCCGCCCCGCCAAGGTCCGCACCCATTTCCTCGGCGAATACCCGCCAGCGCAGGTGCTGCACTGCCTGCAGGTCTGCTGCGTCGCGGGCCAGCCGCACTTGCAGCGATCCAGCCTCGGCCATTGCATCTGCCTGTTCCATGGGCACCTCCATCGCTGCGGCCTAGCGGCGCGGGATGACGTGGTGATGGCGGTTCAGTGCCAGTTTGATGACGCTGCGCCGCGTCATCGGCCTGTCATCGCCGGGGTCTAGTCTGGAGCACTGAAGCCCCAACCGGAGATAACCGATGAAGCCCGCTGCCCTCGCCGCGCCCCTCACCCTGTTCCTGCTGGCCGTTCCAGCCGCCAGTCAGGCCGGCACCCCCGCCGCCGCGACGGCGCGGATGCCCGCCGAAAAGCCCCAGCCGCACTATCTCGACCCGGCCGACTACCTGCCGCAACGGGTGCTGGCCCTGCCCCCGGCGCGGGGCTCCGCCGCCGAGGCCGTTGAGCTGGCCGAAGTGAAGCGCACCGTGGCCGCCGCCAGTGCCGAACGCCGGGCCCAGGCCGCGTGGGACGGGGCGCATGAGGACCCTAGTGCCTTCAACGCCGCGCTGGGCCGCGACCTTGCCCGGCTGCCCGCCACCTGGGACCTGCTGGTGACGGTTCAGGAAGAGGCCTATGCCCTGACTGGCCGCGCCAAGGAGGCCTTTGCCCGGCTGCGGCCCTACAGCGTCGACCCGACGATCAACACATGCACCCGGCAAAACCCCAACAAGAGCGCCAAGAGCTATCCCAGCGGCCATGCGGCCGTTGGCTATTCGGTTGGCTGGGCGCTGGCCCGCCTGGCGCCCGACCATGCCCCGGCGATCCTCGAGAGGGCACACGACTATGCCGAAAGCCGGGTGATCTGCGGGGTGCACTTCCGCTCTGACGTCGAGGCCAGCCATGTCCTTGCCAGCCTGATCGCCGAACGCCTGCTGGCCGACCCCCGGCTGGCCGACAAGGTCGCCAGGGCGCGCGCCGAGCTGACCGCCGCGCCCTGATCTTCGCCGCCCAAAAGGAACGGGCCGGGGAGCGATCCCCGGCCCGTTTGCTTTTGCGCTGGTGGCAGCGGTGCCTAGAAGCGGGCCTTCAGCTGCACCTGATACGACCGGCCCGGCTGGAAGAAGTACAGCGGCAGGGCGCCGGTCGAGCTGCCGATCTTGGTGGTCGAGGTGTCGTCGAACAGGTTGTACACGGTGCCGCCCAGCCAGACATTGCCGATCAGGCGGACACTGCCCGCCAATTGGCCCATGCTGTAGGGGGCGATCCGCACCAGCTGGCCGGTATCGGCGAACTGGCGGCCGATGAATTTGTGGATGTACGACAGCTTGAAGCGGCCAGCCGAATAGACCGCCCCCAGCGTGGCGGTGGAATTGGGGGCCTGGGCCAGCCACAGGTGGGTCACCGCATCCTTCGAACTCATCAGCGAGCCGTTGGCGATCACCGTCAGGCCGCTGGCCAGAGCATAGGAGATCTGCCCTTCCACGCCCTGATATTCGGACGGGTTACCGGTGGTGGTGGCGATCCCGCTCGACGGATCGACATAGGTCGAGGTGCTCGACTTGATGAAGTAGCCATCGACGTCGATGTTCAGCCGATCGCCCGCGAAGACCGAGCCGAACTGGTAATTGGTGGTGCGGGTGGGGAGGAAGTTGCAGGCCGCGGTACTGGTCGAGCCCGGCGGCACGCATGAGATGCCGTTCGGGCTGGCAACGTTGGGATAGACCGTCTCGAGGCTGTTCGACAGCGAGGGGATCAGGAAGCCCTTGGCAAACTGCCCATAGACCGACCAGTTCGGGCGCAGCAGGTAGTTCGCGGTCAGGTAGGGCAAGGTTGGCGTATAGCTTTCCGAGGCCCGGACGCCGACGCGGGTCGACTGGGCGGCGATGTAGGTGTCGATGCTGCGGGTAAAGCGCTGCACCTTGACCCCGGGGGTGATCGTCAGCCGGTCCTTGAACAGTTTCAGCTGGAATTCGCCAAAGCCCTGCAGCTGGTTCCAGCCGGTGTTCTCGTCATAGTTGACGTAGGCCGGCACCGGGGTGGCATCGAGCCTCAGGTTATAGGCGGCGTTGGTCTGGCTGTAGTTGTAGAACTGGGCCATCCCGGCGAAATCGAAGTTGCCATCGCTGATCGCCCCGGCGTTGAAGCCCTTGGTGAAATCGTAGTTGTAGCGATAGCGGTGCGAGAACGAGTTCTCGTACCAGACCCCGGCCTTGGCGGTCCCCAGCCGGGTCCGCACTGTCAGGGTCAGCACGTCGCCGCTGGTGCGGTACTGGTTGACCTTGGTGTAGCCGGGGATGTCGCTGGCCACGCTGGCCCCGCCCGCGCCACCCAGGCCGGCGCCCGCCAGCTTGGTCGAATAGCCGCCGCAGGTGGTCGGCGTCGCCACCAGCACGCCGCCGACCAGGCCGCACGGGGTACTGGTGTTGGCCGCCGATACGGTAAAATTCTTGTAGAAGTAGGTGTAGGCCTTGTTGTCGATCGTCACGCTGGGCGAGAGGTCCCACTGCAGGCGCAGGATCTCGAAATCGGTGGTCTTGTTGGTCCAGTTCCAGTCGCGCCGCGCACTGGGCCACAGGGTGTTGGCAAACTGGCCGCTGGCAAATTCGGTCAGGCCATAGCCCTTGCCATAGGTCGCCACCTGGGTGCCGGCGTTGCAGTTGCTGCCGTCGGTCACCGGCCAGGGCCCGTCGGACGAGGCGGCCTTGATCGGGGTGCTGGCACTGATCGTACAGCTGACCCCGTTGCTGTCGGACTGGTGATAGAGATCCTGGTTGTAGCTGGTCAGGAACGACAGCCGCGCGCCGTTGCCCAGATCCTTCTCCAGCTTGAGGAAGCCGTTGAGGAACCAGGCGTTCGATCCGGTCAGCGCGGTGTCGCTGCGCTTCCATTCGCCCACCGCGATCAGTTTCAGCCCGCCCAGCCGGGCGATCTCGCCGCTGTTCCAGGTCAGCCGGCCCAGGAAGGTCTTGTAGCTGCCATAGGCCGCCTGCCCCTCGAGGAAGCGCTTGTCGCCGGCCTCGCGGCTGATGATGTGAACGTTGCCGCCATAGCTGGCCTGGCCCAGGTCGGTGGCCCCGCCCGGGCCGCGATCGACGATGATCCGCTCATAAGTGCCGTCGGGGAAATAGGCGGTGGAATGGTGAGTCGGGTCGTTCGAATCGCCGAAGGGGATGCCATCGTAGGTGATGTTGAACTGGCCATCCTGAAACCCGCGCAGCACGGTCTTCGATTCGGACAGGCCGGGGCCGCCGCCGTTGCTGGTGCCCGATGCGCCGGGCGTCAGCAGGATGACATCGGAAAAGTCGGCGGTGGCCGGCACCGAATCCTCGATGATCGAGCGGCTGATGATCGCCTGCGGCTCGAAGGTATGGACCGAGGCGGTGATCGGCGTGCTCTTGTTCACCTTGGTCGCGGTCACGACGATGTCGTCGGCATTGGGCGCACCGGCTTCGTCGGCGGCAAGGGCCGGTGTGGCGAGCGCGATCGCGAAAAGGCTGCTGGCGCCGGCCAAAGCGCGCCGGTTGATCGGATTAGGCATGCGAGTCCCCTGATGGTGCTGGGCCGAAATTCTCGGCAGGCATGGCGAAGGCCGGAGATCGCTGCCTGTTCAGGCGGAGCCAACCGGTCGGCCGGCGGCTAGCAACTGCCAATGACATGCCGATGGCGTGCCGCTTGCGGAATCGCGACGGGATTACGACAGCCCTTGCCCGGCGCCGTCAAAGTGCGCGGTCAGGCCGAATCCAGCACATAACCCACCGCCCGAACCGTACGCAGCAGATGCTGGATGCCATGTTTGGCCAGGGCGCGGCGTACGCGCGTGATCCAGACATCAACCGTGCGCTCGTCACCCAGATCCTTGCCCATCGCATCGATCAGGGCACCGCGCGAGAAGGCGTGGTCCAGGTTTTCCATGAAGTGAACCAGCAGGTCGAATTCGTTGGGGGCAAGCGCAACCACCTCGTTGGCGATACGCACCTGGCGGGCCTGAAGATTGACGCTGATCGGGCCGTTGCTCAGCACCTTGCGGACAGGGGCATCGATGGGAGGGCTGCGTTCGATCTTGGCAATCAGCCGCGCCGCATCCAGTTCGCCAACCAGATAGTCGTCGGCCCCGGCGTCCAGGGCCCGGCGCCTCGCCTCGGCGTCGTCATGTTCGAGCACCATGGTCAGATGGGCCCGGCGGGTGGCGCTGCTTTCGCGCAGACGCCGGCAGGTCTCCAGCCCCGACATGGTGGGGCACAGCCAGTCGACGAAGGCCCAGAGGGTTGCGGGGAACGGGCCGGGGGGCACGGCATCGCCCAGCCGGATCAGGTTCCATTCCGGCCGCAGCGTGGACACCTCCCGGGCTACCCCGGCCGAAGGGGCGGTGATCAGGATCGAGATTGCTTCTGTCATGTTAGCAGCGTCTGTCTGTAACGAACCGGACAGCCGGATACTCAACCACTGTGACAGTGCGGTGATGGTATCATTGCACTGTGATTACAATTTGCCCCGCCAGACTGAAATATTACAGTCATATTTCCGACATATAAAATCGTTTTCTTCCTGTGGACCTACGGGCTTATGTTCCCGGCATGGCCTCCACCGCTCTTCGCATCGCCGGCGCGCTTGCCGCCATCCTGGCGCTGGTTGCCGCGCCATCCGCCCGCGCCGAGCGCCTGACCTTCGACTATCGCCTCTATCCGCCGCTCAAGGCCGCGCTGGACAGTGGGGATGCCGGCAGGATCGCCTATGATGGCAGCAACCCCCGCCACGTTGTCGACCTGATCGCCATTACGGGACGTTCGGCTGCCGACTGGGACGAGGCCGTCGAGATCATCGCCAGGACGCCTTCGCACAACATGACCAGTGCTCGCTCCTGGTTCGCCGAAATCGAAGCGATGGCCTTGCGGGAATGCCCGGCCGCCAGGCTCAGCATCGTTGCGGAAGAAACCGGCTCGATCATCTATACCGAGCAATCCGACGGCTGCCCGCGCCCCGCCGGTGAAAGTCGGATGGGCCGCATTGTCGCAGGGCGGCGTTCGCTGTTCGCAATAACGTTCATCCTGCACGGCAGTGCCGAACCCGCCGCCCGTTCGGGATGGCTGGCGACATTGAACTCGGCGCACATCGAATAGTCACCTTTCCGGCCCTCTATTGTAATATTTCCGTCGCCTGACAGTCATGGCGACTTCGTCAAACTGACACAGCGCAAACCTAGTGGCGGCGGTGAGGCCGCCACGGGGTGTCAATTCCCTGATTCGGCGTCGCCGCAGTTCGCACGCTTCAAAACAGGGAAAATGACATGCAGACGCTCTCGCATCGCCAGGCCAGTTCGCTCGCCGCTCTTGCCGTGGCGCTGGTGGCCGGCGCCCCCGGCATCGCCGCTGCCAGTAATCTTTCGATCAGTGCCACGGCCATTGCGGTAGAGGCTGCCGAGGCGCCGGCTGAACAGGCCGGCCAGGCCCAGGCCACGCCTGCCGGGGATCATGGTGGCCTGACCGAAATCGTCGTTACCGCGACCAAGCGCGAGACCAATCTGCAGAAGACCCCGATCTCGATCTCGGTGATGGGTGCCGAAACGATCCGCGAACGCAAGGTGCAGAGCCTGCTCGATCTGGCCGATGGCGGCGTTCCCTCGCTGCGCGTCGCCACGTTCGAAGCCCGCCAGTCGGCGCTGACCATCGGTATTCGCGGCATCGTTCCGCTCGACGCCAACCAGCCTGCGCGCGAACAGGGCGTCGGCATCTACATCGATGGCGTCTACCTCGGTCGCCAGCACGGCCTCAACGCCGCGCTGTTCGATATCGACCGGGTCGAAGTGCTGAAGGGTCCGCAGGGCACCCTGTTCGGCCGCAACACCGAGGGCGGCGCGCTGTCGATGGTCTCGAAGGCGCCCAGCGGCAAGTTCGATGGCCGGGTCGATGGCTCGATCGGCAACATCGGTTCGCGCAGCGCCGGGGTGCACCTCAATCTGCCGGCGATGGGCGGCTTTTCGGTCAAGCTCGACGGGGTCTACCAGCATCAGGATGCGATCACCGCCAACCCGATGCCCGGCCAGGCCGGCTGGGGCCTGTTCGACCGGCGCGGCCTGCGTGCGGCGGTGCGCTGGCAGCCGATCAGCGGCGTAACCGATGATTTCGCCTATGACGTCGCCAAGGACGAGAACACCCCGTTCTACAGCCAGCTGCTGAACTACAATCCCAACGGCTGCCTCAGCGGCGGCACCAATGCCGCGCCGCTGGCGATCCCCGCCGGCAGCACCTGCGTCACCCCGGGCACCGCCTTCACCGGCACCCAGGGCACGGTCCGTGCGCTGCTGCCGGGCGTGGTGGTCAACGGCGCGACCCTGATGCGCAATGCCGACATCGGCGTGCCGCAGCAGAACAGCGTCGACCAGACCCACGGCTTCACCAACGTGCTGAAGTGGAAGGCCGCGCCCGAGATGGAGCTGCGCATGATCACCGCCTGGCGCGGGGTTGATGTGCAGCAGTGGGACAATTCGGGCGGCGCACACCGCGTGCCGGTGGTCAACCTGACCGCCGCCTGCACCGCCACCGCGCCCTGCGCCCTCAGCCGCTACAGCCTTGCCGACCTGCGCCAGCGCCAGTTCAGCGAGGAACTCCAGGCGGTGGGCACCATCGGTCAGGTCGATTACGTCGCCGGCTTCTACTACTTCAACGAACACGTCAGCGACGATGCCGCCACTCCCAACTCGATCGGCGCCGTGGCCACGCTGACCGGCGGTGCTGTGACTGGTGCCACCTATACCGCCATTCCGTTCTGCACCGCCGCCACCCCGGCCTTCGTCGGCACGGCGGTCAACGGCTGCTCGATCGACCGCGCCTCGGAGGTCTGGTCGAAGAGCTATGCGGCCTACGGCCAGGCCACCTGGAACGCGACTGACGCCCTGCACATCACGGTCGGCGGGCGCTATACCAACGACAAGAAGCGCGGCGTCCTGCACTTCTCGCGCAACATCAACTACGATGTGAACACCGCTGCGGCCGCGACCAACGGCTATGCCCCGCTGAATGCCAGCTGGACCCGGTTCAACCCCACCGCGACCATTGCCTACGACTTCAGCCACGAGGTTCATGGCTATGTGAAATATGCCACCGGCTATCGCGCCGGCGGCGCCAGCTCGCGGACCTCGAACTATCAGGCCTTCAACCCTGAAGACGTCAAGAGCTACGAAGTGGGCCTGAAGGCCGACCTGTTCAACCGCCGCGCGCGGTTCAACCTGGCGGCCTACATCATGGATCGCAACGGCAGCCAGGTCGACCTGTCGACCATCCAGCCGACCGCGACGGGCAACTTCAACAACCTCGTCACCTTCAATGCCCCCGGCACCACCAAGATCCGCGGCCTGGAGGCTGACCTAACGGTGAAGCCGATCGACGGGCTGACCATCGATGCCTCCTACGCCTACACCTACACCGACATTCCGCTGGTGCCGGTGACCTACCGCGAGTTCACCGCGGCGGGCGTGCCGACGGGTAACTCCACCACGGTGCCGCAGAAGTTCTTCATCGTCTTCACCCCGCGCAACGCGGCCAGCGGTTCGATCGCCTACGAACTGCCGCTGGGCAATACCGGGGCGCGGGTCAAGCTGCACCTCGACGCGAACTATTCGCAGGCCACCCAGAGCTTCGACCAGTTCGCGACCAAGAACGATGCCAGCTTCCTGGTCAACGCCCGGTTGTCGGTGCTCGATATCGCGATGGGAACGGGCGCCAAGCTGAACGTCGCGCTGTGGAGCCGCAACCTGTTCAACGAACAGCACGTCTATCGCCGCGATCCGTCGAACAGCCTTCCCGCAGTGCAGTCGACCGCGGCGGCCGGGGTGCCCAACGTGGTGCTCATCGGCAACAACGGTGGCGTGCTGGGTGACTATGGCAACTTCAACGCACCGCGCACCTTCGGTCTGGAAGCCAGCGTGAAGTTCTGATCCGGCACAACCGGAACAACGCCGGGGCGCATGGCCGCAGGGCCATGCGCCCCGGTTGCGTTTGCGGGCGCTGTCAGAGCAACTGCGCCACTGACGGGTCGGGTAGATCAGCTTGATCATGGCGATGCCCGCCCCCCGAATAGGCGCAGGGGTGGTGTCAGCTCGGCTTCAAAAGGGGGGCTGGCCTCCTCAAGCCGCAGCCTTGGTCGCCACCTGCATGGCCTCGGCGGCGATCGAAAAGCTGTATCGGCGGGCCGCGTGGTCGAACATCTGGCCACCAACGATCACCTCGTCGGCACCCGTGCGCGCCAGCAGGGCGGCCAGCATCCGCACCACATCGTCGTGCGTGCCGATGACCGAACAGCTGAAAATCTGGTCGAGCATGGCGCGCTGCGCCTCGGGCAGGCGCTCGTAATAGCCCTCCTGCGGCGGGGGCAGGCGGCCGGGGGTTTGCCCGCTGCGCAGCGCCACGAAGCTTTGCTGGGTAGAGGTGGCGAGGAAGCGCGCTTCCTCCAGGGTGTCGGCCGCGAAAACGTTGCAACCGATCATGACATGCGGGTGCTGCAGCACGGCGGAGGGGCGGAACAGCTGGCGATAGGTGGCGATTGCCGCGTCGAGCATGGCGGGGGCGAAATGCGAGGCGAAGCCATAGGGCAGGCCTAGCATGGCCGCGAGCTGCGCGCCATAGGTGCTCGACCCAAGGATCCACATCTCCGGGCTGGCCCCCGCGCCGGGCACCGCGGTAAAGCCCAGCCGGGCATCGCCGGCAAAACAGGCCTGCAATTCGACCACCTGCTGCGGAAAGGCATCGGGGTCGGCATGGCGCAGTGCCATGGCCACCCGCCCGTCGGAACCCGGTGCCCGGCCCAGCCCCAGATCGATCCGCCCCGGGTAAAGTGCGTCGAGCGTGCCGAACTGCTCCGCGATCTGCAGCGGCGCGTGGTTGGGCAGCATGATGCCGCCCGAGCCGATCCGGATCGAGCGGGTGTGCGCCCCGATATGCGCCAGCACCACCGAGGTGGCCGCGCCGCCGATCCCAGGCATGCCGTGGTGTTCGGCGACCCAATAACGGGCATAGCCCAGCGCCTCGGCGTGGGCGGCAAGGTCAGCCGCCTGGGCCAGCGCCTGCCCCAGCGAGCCGCCCTCAATCACCGGGACCAGATCAAGCAACGAGAGGGTGGGCGAAGTCATGGTGCCACGGGGATCCGTCAGGCCGTCAGCTGTTCAAACCGGTCGAGATGGAAATCGGCCGAGCCGAACTGGCCTTCGATCATCGTGCCGCGTTTGAAGTAATGGCCGATCGCCAGTTCCTGCGTAATGCCGATGCCGCCATGGGTCTGCACCGCGTTCTGCCCGACGAAATTGATCGAGCGGGCGACCTTGGCCTTGGCCAGACTGACCGCAGCCTTGCGCTCTGCGGCGGGCAGGTCGAGCTTGAGCGTGCCCATCAGCGCCATCGAGGCGATCTGCTCGACCTCGATGAACATGTCGGCCATGCGGTGCTGCAGCACCTGGAACTTGCCGATCGGCACTCCGAACTGCTTGCGCTGCCTGATGTAGTCCAGCGTGCCCTCGTGCAGCCGGCGCGCGACGCCGCTGGCTTCGGCGCAGATCGCCATGGTGGCCTCGTCGACCAGCTGCTCGACAAGGTCGATCCCGCCCGCGATCAGCGCATCGCCCGGAATGGCGACGTTCTCGAAATAGATTTCGGAGGCCATGAAGCCGTCGACCGTCGGGTAATCGCGCCGCACCACGCCCGGCAGGTTGGCGTCGATCAGGAACAGCGCGACGCCTTCGCGCTCGCGCTGGCTGCCGCCGGTACGCGCGGTGACCAGCAGGTGGCTCGCCCAGGGCGCGGCATAGACCACGGCCTTCTGCCCGCTCAGCACATAGCCCGCGCCGTCAGCCCGGGCCGTGGTGCGCAGGTTGGCAAGATCATAGCGGCCCTGCGGCTCGGCATAGGCAAATGCAATCACGGCCTCGCCCGCAATGATCGCGGGGATCAGCGCGTCGGCCATGGCCCCGCCGGCCCGTTTGAGCGCCCCGCCGCCGATCACCACGGTCTGCAGGTATGGCTCGATCGCGATGACCTTGCCCAGCTCTTCCATCATGATCATGTTTTCGAGCGCGCTGCCGCCCAGCCCGCCATGCTCCTCGGCAAAGGGTGCGCCCAGAATCCCCAGCTCGTTGGCCAGCGCCTTCCAGATGCCCGGATCGCGCCCCTCGGGCCGCGCGAGCATCTTCTTGCGCGCCTCGAAATCATAGGTGTCGGCCAGGAACCGCGCCAAGGTGTCGCGCAGCATGTCCTGGGTCTCGGTGAAGCTGAAATCCATTGTCTTCGATTCCCGTGAGCAGGGGCCAGCCTTCTGGCGAAGGGCCGGCCCGGATCAATCCGCCGCCGCGCAGGTTGCGCGCGCGGGCTGGCGCATCAGAGTCCCAGCACCATCTTGGCGATGATGTTGCGCTGGATCTCGTTCGATCCGCCATAGATCGTGGTCTTGCGCGTATTGAAATAGGTCGGCGCGGCGCGGTGGGCATAGTCGGGCCCGATCGGGTGCTCGTTGTCGCCTTCGCCAAAGCCGCGGAAATAGGGCGCGCCGTAATGGCCGACCGCTTCGAGCGTCAGTTCGGTCAGCCGCTGCTGGATTTCCGAACCCTTGATCTTGAGCAGGCTCGATTCGGGCCCCGGGCCCTTGCCGGCGCTGGCCCCCGCCAGACTGCGCAGTTCGGTGAATTCCAGCGCGGTCAGGTCCATTTCCAGCTCGGTGACCTTGCGGCGGAAGAACGGGTTGGCGATCAGCGGCCGCTCACCGTCCAGCTCGGCCGCGGCGATGGCCTTGACCTTCTCGACGCCGCGCTTCGATGCCGCGACGCCGGCGATCCCGGTACGTTCGTGGGCGAGCAGGAACTTGGCGCAGGTCCAGCCCTTGTCCTCCTCGTAGATGCGGTTTTCGACCGGAACGCGCACGTCCTCCAGCCATACCTCGTTGACCTCGTGCTCACCGCCCAGCGTGATGATCGGGCGCACGGTAACGCCAGGCGACTTCATGTCGACCAACAGGAAGCTGATCCCCTCCTGCTGCTTGGCCTCGGGGTTGGTGCGGACAAGGAAGAACCCCCAGTCGGCATATTGGGCCATCGTGGTCCAGGTCTTCTGGCCGTTGACGACATAGTGGTCGCCGTCGCGCACGGCCCGGGTGCGCAGCGAGGCAAGGTCGGAACCCGAGCCCGGCTCCGAATAGCCCTGGCACCACCAATCCTCGCCCGAGAGGATGCGGGGGAGGAACCGCGCCTTCTGCTCGGGGGTGCCGAAAGTGTAGATCACCGGGCCGACCATCGCCAGGCCGAAGGGCATCAGGCGGATGCAGTCGGCGCGCGCCGTCTCTTCAGACCAGATGTAGCGCTGCGTCGGGCTCCACCCGGTGCCGCCGTATTCGACCGGCCAGGCCGGGGCGACCCAGCCCTTCCTGGCCAGGACGCGGTGCCACGAGAGGAAATCCTCCTTCGACAGCTCGTCGCCATCCTTCTGCTTGGCCCGCAGCGCTGCGGGATAGTTCTCGGCGATGAAAGCGCGTACTTCGCGCTGGAACGCCAGATCCTCGGGGCTGAAATCGAGATGCACGGCTATCACTCCGTCATGGGAATCGTCTGGAACGGCTGGCGAGGCGGACCGCCTTCGCGCATTGTGCCTTGAGCCAATTCCTATCACCGATTTGCGCATCCGCCAGCGTCTTATCCCGGCAAACGCACCGGCGGGCCCCATGACAGGCCGACGAGCAGCGCCAGCGCGTTCGCCAAGGGTTGGGCCGCCCCCCAAAGCCCAAACCCTGCCAGGCGGAGACACCTTGCGTTTGGACTGACAGCATCCGGCGGAATGCTGTACAAGGTCTTTCCCGCCAGGCTGACCGGAGCCGACCTCAAGCCGGGCGGGAGCGAAGTCGCTGTCAAACGCATCGAGTTCGCCTGTGAAATCCTCACCCTTGCCAAGGCCTGACCCGTCCATGCCCAGCTCCCCATCCAGCCAGACCCAGTATTACCCCCCGCCGGGCTTTGGATTCTCCGTCGCGTTTGCACGGGCCGAGACAACGGCCCCGCCATCGATTGCCGGGCAGTTCGAGGAAGTCGCTGGCGTCGAAGTGCCAGATGACATCGGCGAAGTCGTCGAGGGCGGGTCGAACCCTTATTTCCACAAACTGCCAGGCTCTGCCCGGCACTCGAACCTCATCCTGAAGCGCGGCTTTCTTGAGGAAGGTTCGCCCATGGCCACTTGGGTCGAACAGACGGTCGGGGGAAGCTGGGCACCTCGGATCGAACCGGCCACCGTGGTGGTGACGCTGGTGGACGCCAGCGGGCAACCGCTGGTGGTATGGACGTTCGACAATGCCTGGCCGGTGAAATGGGCCATCAGTCGGCTGAGCTCTTCTCCCGGACTGATCCTGGTCGAGAGCCTCGAGCTGGCTTACACAGGTGTGTCGCGAACGGCGCCTGCGGCAAGCTAGGCAGCAAGCCCTGGCTCCGGCAATGCGGGGCGCGTTGCGATCAGACTGACGGCACCATCGGGCCCGAATCAGCCGCAGTTCTCGGCACAGAGGTCGCACAGGGCATGAATGATTCCCTGCACGATGCGGTCGCTCAGACTGTAGTAGCGCATCTGCGCCTCGCCACGGATCGCCACCACGCCCTCGTCCCGCAGCAAGGCAAGGTGCTGCGATACCGCCGACTGCGACAGCCCGGTCAGCACCACGAGTTCGTTTACCGAAACCTCGCCCTCATCCATGCGGCAGAGCATCAGCAGCCGCTCCGGATGGCTCATCAGCTTGAGCCGCCCCGCCATCATGGTCGAATTGGCCTTGAGCTCGTTCAGATCGGTCGGTTTCATGATTCCGTTTCCGTAAGCAGACGGCCATCGTCCCGCAAGACAATGTAGATCGCCGGAATGACCAGAACGGTGAGCAGGGTCGAGGATGCCAGCCCGAACAGCAGTGAAATTGCCAGCCCCTGGAAGATCGGGTCGGTCAGGATCACCGACGCCCCGATCATCGCCGCCGCGGCCGTCAGCACGATCGGCTTGAACCGGATCATGCCGGCTTCGAGCAGCGTCTCGCGCAGGCTCTTCTCTGCGCAGCGCGTGTGGCGGATGAAGTCGACCAGCAGGATCGAATTGCGTACGATGATCCCGGCCAGGGCGATGAAACCGATCATCGAGGTGGCGGTGAAGGGCGCCCGGAACAGCAGATGGCCCAGCACGATGCCAACCAGGGTCAACGGGATCGGGGTGAGGATGACCAGCGGAATGGTAAAGCTGCGGAACTGGCCGACCACCAGCACGTAAATCCCCAGCAGGGCCACCATGAAGGCCCCGCCCATGTCGCGGAAGGTCACCCAGGTGATTTCCCATTCGCCATCCCACAGCACCGAGGTCATGCTTTCGTCCTGCGGCTGGCCGTGGAGGATGACATCGGGCCGGGGAAGGCCATGCGCCTGCCAATCGTAATCAGCGATCGCACGGTCGACCGCCAGCATGCCGTAGATCGGCGCTTCATAGCGGCCGGCCAGTTCGGCGGTGACCATGGTGGCGCCGCGCCCGTCGCGTCGGAAGATGGCCGGCTCGCCCGGAACGACCTTGGCGGTGACAAGTTCGCCCAGCTCGATCAACTGCCCGGTCGGGCCAACCGCCACCGGCGTGGCGGCCAGCGCCGCGGACCACGTGCGTTGCGACTGGTCGAGCGCCAGCTCGATCGGCAGGGGATCACGGTCGGCACCACGCGGGGCGTAGCCCACCACCTGGGTACCCAGCAGCGCGCCGATGCTGTCGAACAGCTGCCGCTCGGACAAGCCATAGTGATCGAGCCTGGCGCGATCGGGCACCAGCTTCAGCGTCGGCCGGGGCTGGCCAAAGCTGTTGTCGACATCGACGATGTACGGCACCGAACGGAAGATGGCTTCGACTTGCCGTGCCGTTTTCTGCCGGGTCGCTTCATCCGGGCCATAGATTTCGGCCAGCAGGGTGGCCAGCACGGGCGGCCCGGGAGGGGTTTCGACGACTTTCAGCGATCCGCCGACAGGGAGCGGGATCGCTTTCAGCCTATCGCGCAGATCGACCGCAATCTCGTGGCTCGACCGCGCCCTATCAGCCTTGGGCAGCAGCGTGACCATCAGATCGCCCATTTCCGGCTGGTTGCGCAGGAAGTAGTGGCGGACCAGACCGTTGAAGTTGAACGGGGCTGAAGTGCCGGCATAGGCCTCCATCGAGGCGACCTCGGGCACCGCGCGTGCGATCGCGGCGGCCTGCTCCAGCACCCGGCCGGTCGCTTCAAGGCTGGTGCCTTCGGGCAGGTCGGCCACCAGCTGCACCTCGCTCTTGTTGTCGAAGGGCAGCAGCTTCACGGTCACCGCCTTGAAGTAGAACATCGAGCAGGCAACCAGGGTGGCGACACCCACGCCGATCAGGAAGCGCCGCGCGCTGTCGCGCGTTGCGATCACCCGGCTGGCATAGCGGCGGTAGAGCGCGCCTAGCCTGCCGCCGTGCGCATCCTCGTGGCCATGGACCAGCGCCTTCCTAGCCAGGCGGATCATCAGCCATGGCGCGATGATCACCGCGACGAAGAAGGAAAAGATCATCGCGGCCGAGGCGTTGATCGGGATCGGGGCCATGTAGGGGCCCATCAGCCCCGAAACGAACAGCATGGGCAGCAGCGCCGCCACCACGGTCAGCGTGGCGATCACCGTGGGATTGCCGACCTCGGCCACGGCCTCCACCGCGGCATCGATGCGCGAGCGGCCATCATGCATGGCCCAGTGCCGGGCAATGTTCTCGATCATCACGATGGCATCGTCGACCAGGATGCCGATCGAAAAGATCAGCGCGAACAGGCTGACCCGGTTGATCGTGAAGCCCATCACGTTCGAGGCGAACATCGTCAGCATGATCGTGGTCGGGATCACGATCGCGGTCACGCCAGCCTCGCGCCAGCCGATGGCGAAGCCGATCAGGACGACGATCGAGACCGTGGCCAGCGCAAGGTGAAAGATCAGCTCGTTGGCCTTTTCATTGGCGGTTTCGCCATAGTTGCGGGTCACCGAAACCTCGACCCCGGCCGGGATCAGCGAACCCTTCAGCGCCTCGATCCGCTCGACCACGCCTTGCGACACCCTGACCGCGTTGGCCCCCGCCCGCTTGGCCACGGCCAGACTGACGGCCGGTGCCATCGTCCAGGTGCCCTTGTCGTCGCGCGACCAGCGCCAGGCGCGGGCCTGATCCTGGGTTGGCGCCTGTTCGACCTTGGCAATGTCTGACAGCAGCACCGGCGCGCCGCTGGCCGAGCGGACAGTCAGCGCGGACAGCTCCTGCGCGTCGTGCAGCGTCTGGCCGGCAACGACCAGCGCCGCCAGCCCGCCTTCGCGCACGGTCCCCGCCGGAAAGGCCCGGTTTGCCTGGCTGACCGCCTCGATCACACTGCCCAGCGGCACGCGGTAGAGCGCCAGCTTCGCCGGGTCGGGCACCACGCGCAGCGCCATGCGCTGGCCGCCGGTGATGAAGGTCAGGCCGACATCGTCGACCTTGGCGATCTCGGTCCGCAGCTTGCCGGCAAGGTCGGCCAGCGCCTGGTCGTTCCACTGGCCGGCCGCGCCCGGCTTCGGGGTCAGCGTCAGCACCACGATGGGCACGTCGTTGATTCCCCGCACGGTGACCTGCGGTGCCGGAATGCCGACCGGGATGCGGTTGCGGTTGGCCTCGATCTTCTCGCTGATGCGGATCGCGGCATCCTCGGGATTCGACCCGACCAGGAACCGTGCCGTGACCATGGCGCCGTTGTCCTGCGCCTGGGTGTAGACATGCTCGACCCCGTCGACGCTCTTGACGATGGTTTCCAGCGGCTTGGCCACCAGTTCCACGGCCTGCGAGGCCGACAGCCCCGGCGCCTGAACCATGATGTCAACCATCGGAACCTTGATCTGCGGCTCCTCCTCGCGCGGGATGGTGATGGTGGCGATCAGGCCGACCAGCAGGGCCGCCAGCAACAGCAGCGGGGTCAGCGGCGAGCTGATCGTGGCCCGGGTCAGGCGCCCTGAGATGCCAAGCTTCATTGGCTGCCCGCTCCGGTCGCCAGGGGCCGGAGCAAGGTATCGCCGGCATTGGCCCCCGACAGGATCTCGATCTTCCCGGCCTCGGCCGAGGGCGCGGTCTGGACGGGAACCTGGCTGGCGCTGCCGTCCCTGGCGAGGATGGTGATGGTGTCCAGCCCGTAGCGGGTCGTTATGAAGCCGGCGGGCACCAGCAAGGCCTTGCGCGTCCCCGTGGCGACCCTTGCGGCAACCCTGCGCCCGATCAGGCTGTTGTCGATCCCGGGCAGCTCCACGTCGGCGCTGACCTTGCCGGCATCGACCGCTGGATAGACCTTGACGATCCGCCCCTCGGGCAGGCCTGCCGCCATCACGCGCGAACCTGCATGAACCTTGCCGGCCAACGACTCGGGCATTTCCAGCCGGACGATGGTCGGGCCGGCGGTGATGACCGCAAGCGCCATGCCCGGCGCGACCGGTGCTCCGGCAGGAATGCTGGCATGCAGCACCCGCCCGCTGGCGGGGGCGATGACCGCACCCTGCCCGACAACCGCGCGGCTGGCGGCATGCTGGGCATTGGCCGAAGCCGCCATGGCCTCGGCCTGGTCAAGCCGGGCCTTGGCATAGACCCCGTTCTGGTAAAGGAAGCGCACCCGGGCCAGTTCTGCCCGGGCCTGCCCGGCCATGGCGCTGGCGGCCTGCGACTGGAAGCCCAGCTGGCTGTCGACCACCCGGCCGATCACCTGCCCCTTGTGCACCAGATCGCCTTCCTTGACCGATAGTGCGGCAAGGATTCCCGGGATGCGGGCGATCACCTGCGCCTGATCGACCGTGGTGATCTCGGCGCTGACATCCTGCCAGTCCACCGTGTCCTGGGCGGCAAGGACAAGGCGCTGGCCCGCGGGGGCCTTGGGCGCCGGCGCGGCCTGTTCGGTGCGGGTGCAACCGGCCAGTGCCAGCCCGATCGCCCCGGCGCCAAGTGCGGCATGGGCCCAGAAATGTGCTCGCATGATCGCGTCCCCTGCTCGCGCTGCCTATCGTTCAACCGGCAGGCCAGCCGCCTGCCAGGCGCCGAAGCCACCCGCGAGATGCGTGTCGACCGCGGCCTGTGCGACGCCGCACTTTTCGAGCGCCAGCGCCGAACGCTTGCCGCCCAGGCAATTGAGCACCAGCGTCTTGCCGGCTGGCACCGGCAGTCGCGAAGGCTGAAAGCCCGACAATGGCATGTTGATCGCCCCCGGAATGTGCCCGGCCGCAAATTCGTCGGCCTCCCTGACATCGACGACCAGCACCGTCCCCGCCCGGACCATTTCGGCCAGCTGCAGCGGGCCGATCTCGCGATGCTTCGGCGCCGATTTGCTCCGTCCCAAGCCAAAAACCATCCGCTTCACCTTCCGTTGATGGCGCCGCACCGAACCCGGCCCGGCGCCCGCCTCAATATTACCCCTTGCTCATATTGCATTTGTCTTATATAAGTCAAGCCCGATACACATCGCGGTTTGCGTAATCCGGTTCGTCAGCGTGACGGCCACCCGGCTTGCCAAACCCGCGTCGGACCGAGGGGGATGAAGCAAAATGTCACTGCCGCAGATTATCGTGCTGGGGGCCGGGCTGGGTGGAACGATCGCCGCCTACGAGATTCGCGACGCCGTCAGGGGCCGGGCAGAGGTGATGGTAGTCAACGATCAGGACGACTACTGGTTTGTCCCCAGCAATCCGTGGGTTGCGGTGCGCTGGCGTGAGCCGGAAGCCATCAGGGTTCAGCTTCCGCCAATCATGGCCAAGAAGGGCATTGGCTTCACCTCGGTTGGTGCGAAGCGGGTACATCCCGCAGAGAACCGGGTCGAACTGAACGACGGAACCTCGCTCCCCTACGACTATCTGGTGATCGCCACCGGCCCGGAACTGGCCTTCGACGAGGTGGAGGGGCTGGGCCCGGACGGCTTTACCCAGTCGATCTGCCGCACCGATCACGCCGCGCATGCCGCCGACGCCTTTGACCGCCTGTGCGAAGACCCCAGACCGATCGTGATCGGCGCCGCCCAGGGTGCCTCGTGCTACGGCCCGGCCTACGAATTCGCCCTGATCCTCGATACCGAACTGCGCCGCCGCAAGATCCGCGACCGCGTGCCGATGACCTACATCAGCCCCGAGCCCTATGTCGGCCACCTCGGGCTCGACGGGGTGGGCGATACCAAGACCCTGCTGGAGAGCGAGCTGCGCGACCGCCACATCAAGTGGATCACCAATGCCCGCATCGCCCAGGTGGAAGAAGGGGTGATGCACGTCGAGGAAGTCGCAGGCGACGGTTCGGTCAAGGCCAAGCATGACCTGCCCTTCGGCTACTCGATGATCCTCCCGGCGTTTCGCGGGGTGGCGGCCGTCCATGGGATCGAGGGGCTGACCAACCCGCGCGGCTTCATCCTTGCCGACAAGCACCAGCGCAACCCCACCTTCCGGAACGTCTATTCGCTGGGTGTCTGCGTCGCAATCCCGCCGGTCGGGCCGACTCCGGTGCCGGTGGGCGTGCCCAAGACCGGCTTCATGATCGAATCGATGGTGACCGCGATTGCCCACAACCTGGCGCTTGAGCTGGCTGGCAAGGAGCCGGTGGAAGAGGCCACCTGGAACGCCGTCTGCCTTGCCGATTTCGGCGATGGCGGTGTGGCCTTCGTCGCCCAGCCGCAGATCCCGCCGCGCAACCTCAACTGGTCGTCGAGCGGCAAATGGGTGCACATCGCCAAGATCGGGTTCGAAAAATACTTCCTGCACAAGGTCCGGCGCGGGACCAGCGAGCCCTTCTACGAGAAGCTTGCCATGCACGCGCTCGGCATCCGCAAGCTGCGCTTCAAATGAGGAGACCGCAAATGACCCTCGATACCGCCGTCTTTCGCTTCGCAGGCCTGGTCGTGCTGGCCAGCCTCGCGCTCGCCCACTGGGTGCACCCGGGCTTCCTGTGGCTGACCGCCTTTGCCGGGGCGAACATGCTGCAGGCCAGTTTCACCGGCTTCTGTCCGGCAGCGATGGTCTTCCAGCGGCTTGGCATCCGGCCCGGCAACACCTTCAACTGATCCAGGTTCGACATGCCCCGGCCGAAATCGTCTCGCCTGCTTGCCGCGCTGATCTCGCTGTCCTGTGTCATGGCGCCCCCCCCGGCCATGGCGCAGGATCTCGCTGCCGCCATCACCGATGCCCTCGCCAATGCCCCCGCGCTGGCAGAGGCCAATGCCGGTGAGGCGGCAGCGAAAGCCCGGCTCGACCGGGCCCGGGCAGAGCGCAATCCGCTGCTGCGGGTCGAAGGGTCCTACGGCACCGGCCGGATCGACAATCGCGGCTTCTTCGGCATCCCCGCGGCCAGCGTCTCGCCCCTGGCGCTGCAGGCCACCGGCGAGGTGCCGCTCTATGCCGGGGGGCGGGTATCCTCGGCGATCGATCAGGCCCGAGGCGGCGCGGACATTGCCCGCTACGGTACCGAACAGACCCGGTTTCAGACCATCGTCCTCGCGGTCAGCACCTATACCGGCGTGCTGACGACCAGGAAGCTGGAAGCGCGCTACGTCCAGCTGGCTGCCGAACTTGCCGAAGCCGTGCGGCAGGCCGAACTCAAGTTCCGGGCCGGCGACATTGCCAGCTCCGACTTCGCCCAGGCGCGGGCCCGGCAGGCCGAGGCCGAGGCCGGACTGGCCGCGGCGCAGGGGCGGCGCATCTCGGCCGAAGC
>JAFECL010000003.1:0-3511 GCA_018242165.1 Pseudomonadota bacterium | reverse complement strand
CCGACGCTTGACGAGGCGATGGACATGGCGCGCACCTCCAACCCCGGTCTGCGGCAGGCGCAGGCCGCTGTCGATGTGGCCCAGGCCACGGTGCGATCGGCCAGGGCCGAAGCCATGCCGACCATTGGCGCCTTTGCCGAGGCGGCCCATGTGCGCGACCAGTTCTTCCCAGGTTACCGGGCGGATTCGGTCGCGGTCGGGGTGCGCGGGCGCTGGACCCTGTGGTCCGGCGGGCGGGTCGCCGCGCAGATGCGGGCGGCCGACGCCGATCTGGCGGTGAGCGAAGCGCGCGCCAGTCAGGCCGGGCAGATGCTCGAAGGCATGGTCATCGATGCCTGGCAGGGCCTCGCCACAGCGCGCCGGATGGCACAGGCGTCGCGCCTGCGCCGCGATGCCGCGGCCGAAGCCCTGCGTGGAACCCGACTTGAGGCGCAGGTGGGCGCAAAACCCACCCTTGCCCTTCTCGACGCCGAGCGCGAGATGATCGAGGCTGAGGCCGCGCTGCTTGAGGCAGAAAGCGCGCAGACCATCGCCGCATGGCAACTCAATGCGCTAACCGGGAGTATCGCGCGATGAACGATCCGGCGCTGCTGTCGGCCACCGCCCAGATCGAGCGGGCACATGCCGCCGGACTGGCGCCGGTGGTGCGCACATTCTTCGACGAGGCGACCTTCACGGCCACCCATGTCGTGCACGATCCGGCCAGCCGCCGGGCCGCAATCATCGATCCGGTCCTGGATTTCGACCAGGCGGCGGGATCCACCGGCCACGCCTCGGCCGATGCCCTGATCGCCTATGTCCGCGAACAGGACCTGCAGGTCGACTGGCTCCTCGAAACGCATGCCCACGCCGATCACCTGTCTTCCGCGCCCTACCTCAAGCACCGGCTGGGCGGGACGATCGCGATCGGGCGCGAGATCGTCACGGTGCAGCAAGTCTTCGCCCGGGTGTTCAACGAGCCCGCCAGCTTCGCCTGCGATGGATCGCAATTCGACCGGCTGTTCAGCGATGGCGAAACCTTTTGCCTCGGCGACATCCCGGCCATGGTGCTCCATGTCCCCGGCCACACCCCGGCCTGCGTGGCCTACGTGATCGGCGACGCGGTCTTTGTCGGCGATACCCTGTTCATGCCCGATTTCGGCACGGCGCGGACCGACTTTCCCGGCGGCGACGCCCGTACCCTCTACCGCTCGACCCGCCGCCTGCTGGCGTTGCCCGACCAGACCCGCCTGTTCCTGTGCCACGACTACAAGGCGCCGGGCCGCGATACCTATGCCTGGGAAAGCACGGTTGCGGCCGAGCGGACCGGCAATGTTCATGTCCACGCGGGCGTGACGGAGGATGCCTTCGTGGCCATGCGCGAAGCCCGCGACCGAACGCTGGGCATGCCGCGGCTGATCCTGCCCTCGATCCAGGTCAACATCCGTGCCGGCAACCTGCCGGAACCCGAGGCCAACGGGGTCAGCTATCTCAAGTTGCCCTTGAACCTGTTCCGACCCGATGCCTGACCCGTCCGCCTGGCTGCCTCGCGGCGGCTGGCCGCAAGAAAGGGAACAGGCAATGCAATCTTCGCAACCATGATGGCGGGGATTGCCTGCTAGACGATTTTCAACAGCTGGACGGCTTTTCAAGGCTGATCGAGCGGGGAGAACACACATGACAGCCCTGTTGCTGGCCCGGGCGCAATTTGCCTTCACGGTCAGCTTTCACTTCCTGTTCCCGGCCTTCTCGATCGGCCTGGCCAGCTTCCTGATGGTGCTGGAGGGGCTCTGGCTCGTCACCCGTCGCGGGGTCTATGCCAACCTCTACCGCTACTGGCTGAAGATCTTCGCGGTCGTTTTCGCCATGGGGGTCGTTTCGGGCCTCGTCATGTCCTACCAGTTCGGGACCAACTGGGCGGTCTTTTCCGACAAGGCGGGGCCGGTGATCGGCCCCCTGATGGCCTACGAGGTTCTCACCGCCTTTTTCCTCGAGGCCGGGTTCCTCGGGGTCATGCTGTTCGGGATCAACCGGGTCGGGCCGCGCCTGCACTTCGTGGCCACCTGCGCCGTGGCGCTCGGCACTTTCGTCTCGGCGTTCTGGATCATCGCGGTGAACAGCTGGATGCAGACCCCGGTGGGCTACGAGATCGCCGCCAATGGCCAGTTCCAGCCCGGGCCAAGCTGGGCCAGGATCATTTTCAACCCCAGTTTCCCCTATCGGCTGGTCCATACGGTGATCGCGGCCTACCTCACCACGGCCTTTGCCGTTGGCGGCGTGGGGGCCTGGCACCTGATCAGGGACCAGGGCAACCAAGGTGCCCGCACGATGTTCTCGATGGCGATGTGGATGGCGGCGCTGGTCGCGCCGGTACAGATCCTGGTCGGCGACGCCCACGGCCTGAACACGCTCGAACATCAGCCCGCCAAGGTGATGGCGATGGAAGGCCACTTCCAAAGCCACGCGCACGGCGCGCCGCTGATCCTGTTCGGCATTCCCGACAGCGCGCACCAGCGGATGGGCTTCCCCATCGAAATTCCGCAGGCCTCGTCGCTGATCCTCAAGCATCGTCTCGATGCACCGCTGCCGGGGCTCGATACGGTTCCATTGGCCGATCAGCCCCCCGTCGGCATCGTGTTCTGGGCCTTCCGGATCATGGTCGGGCTGGGGCTGGCGATGGCCGGGCTGGGGCTGGTCAGCCTGATCCTGCGCGCGCGCAGCGCATTGTTCACCTGCCGTCCGCTCCATCGCCTGGCGGTGGCCATGGGCCCGGCCGGTTTCGTCGCGGTGCTGTCTGGCTGGGTGGTGACCGAGGTCGGTCGCCAGCCCTACACCGTCTATGGCCTGCTGCGCACCGCGCACAGCGCCTCGCCGCTCGACGCACCGGCTGTCGCGACCTCGCTGGCCGCCTTTGCGGTGGTCTATTTCGCGGTGTTCGGGGCCGGAATCTGGTATCTCCTGGCCTTGATGCGCAAACCGCCGGCCGCCGGCGAGACGGGCCTCGACGGCATGCCGATCCGAGCTGCCGGCATCACCCCTGCGCCAGCCGTGATCGAGGGGCCACACCATGGTTGACCTGACCGTCATCTGGGCCGGCATCATCGGCCTCGCCATCGTCGCCTATGTCGTCATGGACGGGTTCGACCTGGGCATCGGCATCCTGTTCCCAAGGCTGGCGGTTGGCCCGGAACGCGATGTCGCGATGAACAGTATCGCGCCGGTCTGGGATGGTAACGAGACCTGGCTGGTGCTGGGCGGCGGTGGCCTGCTGGCAGCCTTTCCGCTGGCCTATGCGATCATCCTGCCCGCCCTTTACGCCCCGCTGGTGGCGATGTTGCTGGCGCTGGTCCTGCGCGGGGTGGCCTTCGAGTTCCGGTGGCGCGATCCGGCGCACCGCCCGATCTGGGACGCAGCCTTCGCGCTCGGCTCAGCCACGGCAACCTTCGCCCAGGGCATCACGCTGGGGGCGCTGTTGCAGGGGATCACGATCCACGGCCGCAGCTATGGTGGTGGCTGGTGGGAATGGCTCTCG
>JAFECL010000039.1:12307-26479 GCA_018242165.1 Pseudomonadota bacterium | reverse complement strand
CGACACACCGCCAACCTGGAAGTTGACCGTGGCCGTGTTGGTGATCGTGCTGCCCGCCAGGGTCCCCGCGGCGTAAGCCGGAGAGGCCCCCAGCGCGACGAGCGTCAGCGTTGCCGCCGTACTCATCAGCTTGCTGGTGTTCTTCATGATGGTCTCCTTCACTCACTGAGGCTTCGCTGCTTCCCTGGGGCCTGCTCAGCCTGGTCCCCGGGGCGGGTTTGCTGGACCCCCGCTAGGTCGTTGCCCGGTAGCGCCCGAACCCGGCCGTCTGGCCGGGCGGGACAGGCTGCCGGGTCACCCAACGGGGCGGCCCGGTATTCTGGATCGGGTTGTTTTTCCGTTCCAATTCAACAAACTCAGTTGATCTTGACCTTGAAGGTCACGGTCTTGTCGGGGCTGCCGCCGGCAATGTTGCCCAGGGCGACGTCGATCCCGCTGGCGCTGGCCGTGCCGGCATCGGTATCGGCGGCGTCGGTCAGCGCGGCGGCGTTCAGGGTGATCGTGCCCGACTGGTAGGTGGTGCCGGTGGGGAAGCTGTCGGTCACATGCAGGTTGTTGGCCGTGCCGCTGCCGGCGACATGGGCCACCAGGCTGTAGGTCACCACGGCGCCGGGCACCGGGGTGGTGCCGCCGAACGGATCGAGAATCGTCGCGCTCTTGGTCAGGGTCACCTGGGCCAGGCTGGCGATCAGCGGATCCTGCGCATGCTGCGCGGCGGTCGAGGTGCCGATCACGGCGTCAACCCCGCCATCGCCCTTGCCGGCCAGCAGGGTGCCCGGGGCGCCGGTGCCGGTGACCGAGGCGGCGGTCAGCTTGACGTTGCTGGTCTGCCCGTCGGTGGCACTGCCGGGCAGCGCGGCCAGCACGAAGACCTTGACCGAGGCATCGGGCGCCAGCGAGGGCGCGGCCGAACCGTTGGCGATCACCGTATCGACGCCGGGATCGTAGGTGCCGTTGCCATTGCTGTCGATCACCACGCTGGAGATCGTCGCGTTGAAGGCATTGCCCGAGACGTTGGGATCGGCGGTGATGTTGAAGGCTTCGTTGCCGTTGCCGGTGTTGGTGACCGAATAGACCAGCACCGCCGGCGCCGAGCTGGCCGCCGCCGGGGTGGTGGTGAGGCCGGTGACGGCGACGTTGATCAGCTCGTCGACCTTGACCGAAACCGTGTTCGAATTGACCGAGGCGGTGGTCGTGCCCGCCGTATAGGTGGCGGTCGCGGTGTTCTGGATTACCGTGCCGGCGGCAACGCCGGCGGCCTGCGCCTGCTGGCCGATCAGCGCCGTACCAAGCGCGGTTGCAATGGCCAGCGGGCTGGCGGCGAACGGAGTGCGTGCGGTGTTCATGCCCGCACACCTAAATATGAATGGTTATTTTATCGTTTATACCTAGGGGATTGGCCTTATCCCGCGCGGGGTGTAATTGTTAAAATCTGTAAACCCGGCGGGCCCGATCGCCTACAGGTAGGCGCCATCCTGATAGATCAGCGGGGCCACCTCGTCGCTGACCCGGGCCTCGACCACCCGGGCGATGACGATGCTGTGGGTGCCATAGGCCAGCATCGCGTCGATCACGCAGGCAAGGTTGGCCTGGGCCCCGGCCAGCCATGGCAGGCCGCCTTCATCGCTGCGCCAGTCGCCCACCGAAAAGCGCTGATCGCGCGGGACGGCGCCGCCAAAGGCCGCCGAAACCTCGCGCTGCTCGCGCGAGAGCAGGTTGACCGACAGCGGGGCGGTGGGCACCAGCAGGGCGTGGAGGCTGGTGGTGCGGTTGACGCAGACCAGCACCGCCGGCGGGTCCATCGTCAGCGAGGTGACCGAGGTGGCCGCCATGCCCACCGGCCCTTCATCGCCGCTGGCCACCACCACCGTCACCGACGCCGCCAGCCGGCGCATCGCCGCCTTGAACAGGGCGGGCAGTTCTTCGGGAATGGCGGGGTAGGCTGCGTTCACGGGCGTTGATCCTGCTGTTGATGCGGCCGGCATAGCCGCTGGCGGGCGCGAGGGGAAGCGGGGGAGGGCGGTGGATAGGGGGCGGTCCCACCCGCCGCATCAATGGCGAAACCGCTTTCCTACATCAGGATCAGCTGCCAGGCCGTGCGCCGTTCTTTGACATTGGTTAAGGTGTTGATTCGCAAGAAAAAAGTTTCACGAAAACTGTTCCTTCAGGCGCGATACGGGTGAAGTTTGTGAAGATGACGTCTTTTCAATGGCTTGGCGCCGCACCTTCGCTGAAGCTGCGGCGCCCCGGCCACTATCCCCCCTTCGGCGCATACCAGATCGGCGAGGAATAGGCCCGTTCCTGCGCCACCGGCTTCATCTCCGGGGTGATCCTGGTGCCGAAGCGGGCGTGATCGTAGGCGATCCAGCGCGGGGTGGGGATCTCGATGACCCGCACATAGTAGAAGGCGTGGGCGCGGGGGTCGAACTCCGGGTCGCGCCAGACGGTGGCGAGGGTGGGGGCGCCGATGCTGTTGCTGTAGGTCGCCTTGTCGACGTTCACCGTATTGCCCACGGCAGGCACCTTGCCCCCGGTCGGCTTGCGGTGTTCGGGATCCGACCAGGCAACGTCGAAGACCTTTTCGTGGGTCTTGCCGGCGGCGTCGGTCCAGCCCTTCACCACCTGCACCCGGTCGAGGTTGGCGCCGATCGGATCCTTCAGCGCCGAGATCACGAAGCTGGGGGCGCCACCCGCCGGCGCGGCGCTCAGCTGCCCGCCCATCGGCACGCCGGCCTTGTAGGCCGCCGGCACCCAGTCGCCCTTCAGCGCCCCGGGTCCGAAGTTCCAGCCGCCGAAGACGCGCAGCACCATGCGCGGGCCGGTGGTGGCATAGACCTCGCGCCGCATCAGCGCGTCGAAGATCTCGCTCCGGGTATTGGCCCGCGCCCAGACCCCGGCATAGCCGCCGGCAAGATAGTGCCAGTTCGAGCGGCCCTTGCGCGTGCCAAGGTTCATCTCGACATTGATCCGGTCCTTGCCGGGGTGCGGTTCGTTGCCGGTATGCTTGCCGAAGAAATTGTCCTCATCGGCGGTGGACAGGCCGGTGTGGCTGTCGGTCGAGCCGATCATCCCCAGGCGATAGGGGTTCACGCCCGTCCGCTGCTCGATCGCCAGGCCGCGCTTCAGCGCCTCGCGCACATAGTTGCCGCCATACATGTCGGGCGTGCTGCCCAGCGCCATGGTCAGGTTGCCGCGATCCCACCCCTCGGTGCCAAAGCCGGCGAATTCGTCGTTGGGCGAGAGGAAGCTGTGGCTTTCGCTGTCGCCCTTGATCTGGGTCGCCTCGACCACCGGCTCGTGCGCGGCGCGGCGGCGGGCATAGGCGGCGGTCATCGGCCCGCCATCAGGGCCGACCAGCTGGAACATCAGCCCGTTCGAGACATTGGAATTGTGCGGGATGGCCAGCACCTTGCCGCCGGTCAGCCGCTCGTAGTTGTCCATCCAGTCCCACAGCTTTTCGGGGTTGTCGCTCATGTTGGCGGTGAAGGGGATCACCTTGCGGCCATGGTCGAAGCCATCGCGCAGGACCACCACGCGGTGCAGGTTGTTGCCGCCGGGCATCGAGGTGTATTCGTAACCGAGGAAGGCGGTGAACTTGCCCGGCTCGTTATAGCGTTCCACCGTGCGCAGCTGCTGGCGCCAGACCGAGGCGGAATTCTCGTCGACCTTGCTGGTATCCCCCAGCTTGTTCGCCGCCTTCATGTCCTTGGCCATGTCGATCATTTCGCCGGTGGCGCGCTGCGATTGTTCGGGGCCGGCGTTGAACATGTCGTGCCAGCGCTGGATCGTCCCGCTGGGCAGCATGAAGCGCGGCGCGTCGGCAATCAGCTTGGAAAAGCCCATCCCGTCGGAGTGGTCGGCAATCACCAGGAAATCGAGCGGGCGGGCCAGCCTGGCCTTCATGCCGGTGGTGGCGGTCACTTCCTCGCCGCGGGCAAAGCGCAGGGCATCCTCGGGCCCCAGGCGGGTGCCAAAGCCGAAGGCATCGGGCGAATTGGCGGTGTGGAGGTGGGTGTCGCCCCAGAAGACCTGCTGCGGATAGGCGGCCACCGGCACCCCGGAACTGTCCTTCGCGCGGGCCGCGGTCAGGGCATCCTGCGCCCGGTCGCTATGCCAGCCGGCCCAGCCCAGCCCCGCCAGAACCAGTCCGCCCAGCACCTTCCACCGCATCCGCATCGGCTTTTCTCCCCTGCCGTTTTGGGCCAGACTACACACAATGCGCCGCCCCGCAAGCACCGGGGGTGCCGGCGCAACAAGGGGAGTCCGACCATGCGCCTTGCCGCCGCCCTGCGCGCCTATGCCGCTGCCGACGATCCGCGCACCGCCGCCGCCAACCGGCTGGCGCTGGTGGTTGCGGGCAGCCAGCCGACCTATCCGCTCTATCTCAAGTTCCTGGTCGGCGGGCCGTGGCTGGCCAGCTGGTGGACCTTGCTTTCCACCCCGCTGTTCGTCCTCACGCCGTGGATGGCGCGGCGCGACAGCCGGCTGGGGCGGGCGCAGCTGGTGGTGGCCGGGGTGGGCAATACCGCGCTGACGCTGAAGCTGTTCGGGCCGCAGGCCGGGCTGGGCTGGTTCCTGCTGCCCTGTGCCCTGATCGCCCTGCTGGCTTTCGGCCCGGGCGAGCGGCGCTGGGCGCTGGCGCTGGTGGGGCTGTGCGCGGCGGTGGCGCTGGGGCAGGGGGCGATGGGCGCGCCGCTGGCCTGTTTCACCCCCACCGAACTGTCCGCGCTGTGGCGCATGCACTTTTCCGGCAGCATGATGCTGAGCGTGATCGTGCTGGCCAGTTTCGACCGCCTGCCCCGCCTGTGGCGCCGCTGAACCCGCTTGACCCCGGCCGGGCAAGGCGGGACAAGGCGGCGACCATAGGGAGCGGGCAGAGGGAGCGGATGATGGGCCACTACGGCGATTTCCAGAACGAGATCTATGGCGCCGGGCTGGCCGGGATCATTCCGCAATGGCCGGTCGATTTCGCCACGCTGAAGGCCCGGGCCGAGGCGGCGATGTCGCCCAGCCTGCTCAACTATGTCCAGGGCGGCTGCGGCGACGAACACACCCAGGACAGCAACGTCAGCGCCTTCCACCACTGGGGCATGGTGCCGCGCATGCTGGTCGATACCACCACGCGCGACCTGTCGGTTGCGGCGCTGGGGATGAACCTCGCCTCGCCGCTGTTCATGGCGCCGATCGGGGTGACGGGCCTGTGCACCCAGGATGGCCATGGCGATCTTGCCGCCGCCCGCGCCAGCGCCGCCAGCGGGGTCAGCTTCTGCGCCAGCACGCTGGCCAACGATCCGCTGGAGGCGGTGCATAAGGCCTGCGGGGCAACCCCGGCGATGTTCCAGCTCTACACCCCCAGGAACCCCGATGTCGCCGCCAGCCTGTGTCAGCGGGCCGAGGCGGCGGGCTACAAGGCGCTGGTCGTCACGCTCGACACCTGGGTAACCGGCTGGCGCCCGCGCGATCTCAACGCCTCGAACTTCCCGCAGCTGCGCGGCCATGTCCTGCAGAACTATTTCGTCGATCCCGAATTCCGCAAGCTGCTGCCCCAGCCGCCCGAGGCCGATCCGCGTGCCGCCGTGGCGGCGTGGATGGGGGTGTTCGGCAAGGTGCTGACCTGGGACGATCTGGCCTGGCTGCGCGGCCTGACCAAGCTGCCGATCGTGCTGAAGGGCATCTGCCATGCCGACGATGCGCGCCGGGCGATCGACCTTGGCGTCGACGGGATCTACGTTTCGAACCATGGCGGTCGGCAGGCCAACGGCGGGATCGCGGCGATCGACATGCTGCCGGCGGTGGCTGGCGCGGTGGCGGGCCGGGTGCCGGTGCTGTTCGACAGCGGCATCCGTTCGGGCAGCGACGTGGTCAAGGCGGTGGCGCTGGGGGCCGATCTGGTCGGGCTGGGCCGGCCCTATTCCTATGGGCTGGCGCTGGGTGGCACGGCCGGCTGCGTCCACGTCCTGCGCAGCATCCTGGCCGAGGCCGACCTGCTGATGGCGGTGAACGGCTGGCCCACCCTGAAAGCGGTGCGCGAGGCCGGGGCGCAGCGCCTGGGGGGCTGAGCGGCGGGAATCGCGGCGAGGTCGGGCAAAGAGCTGGTCGGGGAGACAGGATTGGCTGGCGCCGATCCTGAACCCCGCCCATGCATTGGCTGGTCGGGGAGACAGGATTCGAACCTGCGACCCTCTGCTCCCAAAGCAGATGCGCTACCAGGCTGCGCTACTCCCCGACTGGCTTGGCCCTTAGGTTTCGCCGCCCGGCGAGGCAAGAGCTAAACCGGCGCGACCTCGACCATCACCCCGGCCAGCCCGGCATTGTTCGACAGCGGATCGATCGCGGTTTCGTCGGTCAGGTCGTTGACCGAGACCCCGGGGCGCTCGGCGGCGACCGACAGCGCCACGCCGGGCAGGCCGTGGCCCCAGCCGTGGGGGATCGAGACGGTGCCGGGCATCATGCTGTCGCTCAGCTCGGCCTTCAGGCGCACCGCGCCCGACTTGCTGGTAACCTGCGCCTCGGCCCCGTCGGCCAGGCCCCGGGCGCGGGCATCGTCGGGGTGGATCAGCAGGGTGCAGCGATCCGGCCCCTTGGTCAGCCGGCGGCTGTTGGCCAGCCACGAATTGTTGGTGCGAACATGGCGCCGGCCGATCAGGTGCAGGCGATTGCCGGCGGGTTCAGGTGCTTCGGCGGGCAGGCGGGCGAGGGCGGCGAGGAATTCCGCCGGGGCGCAGTGCAGCCGCTGATCGCGCGTTTTCAGGCGGGCCGGCAGCTGGCCGCCTTCCACCGCGCCAAAGTCGATCCCGCTCTCGGCCGCCTCCAGTTCGGCCAGCGTCAGGCCATAGGGGCCGGCGCGCAGCAGCCCGTCGAGCATTTCACGCGGGGCGGGGGCCTGCACCGGCTGGCCCGAAATCGCCCCGGCCAAGCCGCGCAGGATCTCCCAATCCTGCAGCGCGCCGGCTTCGGGCTCGAGCGCCGGGGGCGAATACTTGCCGAAATTGCGCGCCGCCATGGCCATCTGGAACAGGCCGTAATGGTCACGCTCCAAGGGGCCGACCGGGGGCAGGATATAGTGCGCCAGCCGGGTGGAGGCGGTACGATACATGTCGACCGCGACGATCAGGTCGAGGCCTTCCATCGCACGCCCCAGCCGCGCGCCGTTGGGCACCGAGAGCACCGGGTTGCCGGCGACCAGGAACAGCCCGCGCACCTGCCCTGCGCCCGGGGTGTCGATCTCTTCGGCAAGGGCCGAGGCGGGGAATTCGCCGAAGACGTCGGGATAGCCCGAGACCCGGCTGGTGCGCCGCCCCATGCTGCCCGGGCCCAGCGCGGCGGCAAGGTCGACCGGGGCCTTGGGGAAGACGATCCCGCCGGTGCGGTCCATCTGCCCGGCGGCCAGGTTGATCAGCGCGATCAGCCAGCAGTTGAGCGTGCCGTGCACCTGCGTCGCCACCCCCATCCGGCCATAGAGCGCGGCGGGGCCCCGGGTCAGACGCTCGGCCAGGTGGTCGATTTCGGCCATGGGCACGGCGGCGATCGCGGCGCATTCGGCGGCGTCGAACGCGGCCAGCGCCGCCTCCACCTCGCCCCAGCCGTCGACCCAGTCGGGCAGGCGTGCCGGGCCGCGCGCCAGCACCGCCTTCAGCAGCGCCACCAGCAGGAAGGCATCGGTGCCGGGGCGGACGAACAGGTGCCGGTCGGCGATTTCGGCGGTTTCGCCCCGGCGCGGATCAATCACGATCAGCTGGCCGCCGCGCGCGCGCAGCGCCTTGGCCCGCTCGCGGAAGCCCGGCGTGACCCACAGGCTGCCGTTCGAGGCCATCGGGTTGCCGCCCAGCACGATCAGCGTTTCGGTGTTCTCGATATCGGGGATCGACCACAGCGCCGAATGGCCGAACAGCTTGAGGTTGACCACCTGGTGCGGGATCTGGTCGACCGTCGAGGCCGAGAAGATCTGCGGCCGGCCCAGCGCCTTGAACAGCGGGCCGGAGTTCAGCGTGGTGGCGTAATTGTGGGCGTTGGGGTTGCCCAGGTAGAGCGCCACGCTGGCCGGATCGCGGGCCAGCAGGGCGCGGACCCGCTCGCCGATTTCGGTGAAAGCCTGATCCCAGCCGATCGCCTGCCACTGGTCGCCCACCCGCTTGTGCGGCTGGCGCAGCCGGTCCGGATCGGCCTGCAGGTCGGCGATCGCGGTGGCCTTGGGGCAGATGTGGCCGCGCGACAGGGCGTGGTCCGGGTCGCCCTTGATCGACACCACCTCGCGCCCCTCGAGCGTGACGACGATCCCGCAGCTGGCCTCGCAGATGTGGCAGGTGCGGTGGTGCTGGCGCGGCATGGCGGCATTCTCCCGAAGCTTGTTTGCGGCAAGGCTAGGGGATCGCCGGGCAAATGGGAACCGGCATCTGGTGCAGGAGGAAAGGGGTGGTGGGCCCGGCAGGATTCGAACCCGCGACCTAGCCGTTATGAGCGGCCAGCTCTAACCGCTGAGCTACAGGCCCAGGGCACCGCCTGGCACCTGCGGGGCGTTAACCGGACGAAGGGGCGCTGGCAAGCCGCGCGTTCAGTGCCGGCCGCCGAAGTCGACCGAGGCCATGATGTCGGCCACCGAGCTGGGCCGCACGCCGTGGTGGGCCAGCCGCTCGAACACCGCGCGCCACCAGTCATACAGCGCGTCGAGATCGTTCTCGGTGCGGACGTAGGGGGTGAAGCCGGGATAGAGCGAGGGGCTGTGGAACGAGAGGATCAGCACCGGCAGCCGGTCTTCCAGCACCGCCACGTCGACCGCGCGCAGCGCTTCCTCCACCGTCACCCCTTCCGGGGTCAGCGGGATGCGTTCGAGCAGCCCCAGCCGCGACATCGCGCCGCGCAGGCGCGGCGTGCGCGACAGCTTGGGATAGAGCCACGGGCCCAGCTTGCGCAGCCGGCCCCAGAAGGCGGTGGTCAGCGGCAGTTCGAGCAGGGCGCGATCCTCGCCCACCCACCACGGGTGCAGCGGCAGATCGCGATAATTGGGCCCGCCGGTGGCGCTGTAGTCGAACCGGGCGCGGGCCGAGGTGTCGATCGCCACGCCGGCTTCCTGCAGGATCCGCGCGGTGTTGGGGCCGGTGCCATAGCGCCCGGCGCGATAGATCAGCGGCGCCTGACCCAGCTTTTCAGCGATGGTGTCGCGCAGCTTGAGCAGCTTGGCCCGTTCAAGTTCATAGGGAAGATTGCCGGCAAAACTGTTGTATTCGCAAACTTCCTCCTCATGCGGAGGATTGACCCACGGGTGCAGCTGGATGCCCACCTCGGCGCGTCCGTCGGCCAGCGGTTCGCGCAGCACTTCGGCGGCCACCGGCGAATTGGCGATCGGATAGTCGACCAGGTAGATCGGGACGATGCCGCAGCCTTCGCAGAACTGCTGGAACTTGCGCAGCCGGGGGATGGTGTCGACCCGGTGCGAATCAATCCCGAAGGGCTTGGTCCAGTCGAATTCTTCCTCGGTATCGATGGTCAGCAGGAAGCGCTGCCCGCTGCCCTCGCGGAAGCGGACCATGCCCGAAGGGCCCGGCTGAGCGGAAATACGCGGAAAAGACAAGTCGGCGCGCCTTCACGGTCCTGCATTGCACCCGGAGAAACCGGATCAGGCGCGTGGGCTTGCCGCCGTTTCGGCCTGGCCATTGCTCGTCCCCGGCAACCCGTGGTGGTGCTCACCCCGGGCTTGCGACGATAATGGCAGGAACAGATTAACCAATTCCTTGCGGCGCACCAGTTCGCCCCCCTGCGCGCGCGCTTCGGCCATGGCCAGGCGCAGGGCAAAGCCGGTGCCGAACATCCCGGCTGCGCGGCTGGCCTCGGGCGCGTCGGCCCCGGCGCGCAACAGGGCGGCGTCGCTGAGATCGGCCAGCGCGGCGGGCAGCTGCACCGCCAGCTCGGCGCCGCGCTCGGTCGCGCGCAGGAGAACCGGCAGTTGCTCGCCTTCTGCGGCGGCCCCGTCCAGCGTGGTCAGCAGACGCCAGCACAGGCGCTCGGCCTCCAGCGGTTCCAGCGCGACCGGGGCGGCGGGGGCCGGGGCGGCCAGCGCAAAGCGCGCCGGGCCGGGACGCAGCGCCAGCCGGTCGAGCGTCGCCGTCAGGCAGGCACCAAGATCGGCCTCGCCAGCGGGCAGCTCCAGCGCCCCGCTGTCCAGCTTGGCCAGTCGGTCAAGCTCCTCGAACCCGCCCAGGATCCGCGCGGCGTCGGCGGCGATCGCGGCGGACAGGGCCCGGTATTCGTGCGGCACCGGGCCGAACAGCTGCTGCTGGATCACTTCGGCAAAGCCCTGGATGGCGTTCACCGGGGTGCGCAATTCGTGCAGCACCTGGCGCAGCCGGCCGGCATCGTCGTTGGCGGCGGTGGGCCGTTCGGCGGGCGCGGCGATCCGCCGCAGCCGGCCCAGATAGCCGGTGTAGCGCCCGGTCAGCGCATCGAACTGAGGCTGGGCGTCGATCTGCCATTCGCCGGCGATCAGCGTGGCGCCACCCAGCGTCACCCGCAGCCCGCGCAGCGGCAGGCGGCGGCGCAGTGGCAGGGCCAGCGCGGCATTGCCCGCCAGCGACTGGCCGACGACCATCGGGGCGACCTGCGGATCGGCCCAGGTGATCCGCCCGGCGGCATCGGCGGCGAAATCGAAGGCCTGTGGCGGCGCGGCACGGCGCACTTCCTCGCCCAGCGGTAGGCGCGGGGCTTCGGGATGGGGCAGCGGCGGCGGGGCACCTTCCTCGCGGGCCCGGCGGAAAGCCTCGATCCGCTGGACGATCGCGCCAATCGCCAGGGGGGCAGCGGCGGCAGCCGGGGTGGCGGCAGGGGCCATCACCGGCGCCGGCTCCGGCACCAGTTCCGGCTCCGGCACCCGTTCCGGCTCGGGCGCAGCGGGGGCGCTCTCCACCGGCGCGGGCGCCTCGGCCTGGTTCTCGGCGGGGGGCAGCCCCCGGCTGCGTACCCCCAGCCGGTCAAGCAGGGCGCGGGCCCGGGGGCCGGGATCGGGGCAATCGCGCATTGCCGCGCGGGCGGCAGGGGGCAGCGCGGGGATCAGATCGAGCCACTGCTCTTCCGAAAGGCGCGCGGCGCGCATCGCGGCGGCGGCGACCGGCGGCTCGGCGCTGCCCAGCCCGGCCACCAGCCGGGGCGAGCGCAACCGCAGCCCGGGCTGGCCCAGCACTGCGGCGCGGGTCGCGGCGGGCAGCACCCGCGACAGTTCGGCCAGCCGGACATAAGCGGCATCCAGCGTGGCGCCGCGCGCCTCGGCCGGGGTGGTGCCCAGCAGGTCGATCAGCTGGTGAAACTGGATCCGCGCCGCCGCCGCGCCGTTCACGCGCAGCCGCAGGACCGTGTCGAGACGGTCGTCAAAGCGCATGGCCTCAGGGCTCATGGCGGAGACTCGCGGGGGCTTCCATGGCTCAGCCCTAACACCGCCTTAAGACCGGGGATATGCGGGTTACCGGCGCGTTGCAAAGTGGGACAGTTGCGGGCATAAACAATAAAATTATGGCGCGACACCGGGCCAGGGCGGGAATCTTGCCGCGCCGGGTCATTTTCAGGAGTTTAGGGCAGGCGATGGCCAACCTTGACGAGATTGACCGGCACCTCTTGGCCGAATTGCAGGCCGAAGGGCGCGTCACCAATGTCGAGCTGGCGCAGCGCGTCGGCCTGACCGCGCCGCCGTGCCTGCGCCGGGTGCGCGCGCTGGAGGATGCCGGGGTGATTCGCGGCTATCATGCGGATCTTGACGGCGCCAAGCTGGGCTTCACCATCACCGTCTTCGCGATGGTCAGCCTGAAGAGCCAGGCCGAGGATGCGCTGCGCCAGTTCGAGGAAGCGATGCGCGCCCTGCCCGAAGTGCGCGAATGCCACATGCTGAACGGCGAGATCGACTTCATCCTCAAGATCGTCAGCCGCGACCTGCAAAGCTTCCAGGAATTCCTGACCAGCAAGCTGACCCCGGCGCCCAACGTCGCCAGCGTGAAAACCAGCCTGACGATCCGCACCGCGAAGGCGATGCCGGGGGTGCCGCTGGGGTAGGCAAGGCAGATGTCCGACGAACATGTAAAATCGTACGCAATCACGCCGGGCGAAATCATTCAGTTAGAGAGCCTTCCCCCAGAGGAGAAAGATGCAGCGCTAGGGCGCTACATGGATGCGTTTGGTCGGCTCGAAAGCATGATTCACATTGCTATCGGGGAAATCGTTCAGATCGATTTGGCCGTCTTAGGTAGCTTCTTTGCTGTGCTTCAGACCAAGCAATCCATTGATTTACTTGATTCAATCGCGTTTGAACATCTGTCAGACGAGGGCGCGGATCGCGTCACGAAGCTCTGTGAGCGCCTTGCTAGACGGAACATGCGTCGCAATCGGATCGTGCACGGCGCGTGGACGCAGATTGTAATATTGAATGATAAGGTCGCCACGCAGCAATGGGTGCGATCCTATCGACATATAAATCCCAGAATTCGGAACCTGCGCTATACCGACTCATCCTCGTCTGGCGAATATACGTTTACGATTGATCAGCTCAATAACGCGACCGAACACGTGAATAAAGCTATCCAAGACTTATCAAATCTTATTATGGATTTACCATCACTTCGTAGAGTTGCTGAGTAATTCGGCGATCCTGAAATTAGCAATCATAGGCGCGGTTATATAGGGGCGCCTAAAGTATCGCTTATCTAACCTGCCCGCTCCGCCAGCCATTCCTCCAGCCACTTGATCGAGTAATCGCCGCTCAGGATATCCGGCTCGTTCAGCAGCGCCTGATGCAAGGGGATCGAGGTCTTGACGCCCGAGATCACCATTTCCTCCAGCGCCCGGCGCAGGCGCATGATGCAGCCTTCGCGGGTGCGGCCATAGACGATCAGCTTGGCGATCATCGAATCGTAATAGGGCGGGATCTTGTAGCCGGCGTAGAGCCCGCTATCGACCCGCACGTGCATGCCACCTGCCGCGTGGTAGGCCGAAACGAGGCCGGGGCTGGGGGCGAAAGTCCACGGGTCTTCGGCGTTGATCCGGCATTCGATCGCGTGGCCGTGGAACTCGATATCGTCCTGCTTCACCGACAGCGGGCGGCCTTCGGCGATGCGGATCTGTTCGCGCACCAGGTCCACCCCGGTGATTGCCTCGGTAACGGGATGCTCCACCTGCAGACGGGTGTTCATCTCGATGAAGTAGAACTTGCCATCTTCCCACAGGAATTCGATCGTGCCGGCGCCGCGATAGCCCATGTCGGCCATCGCCTTGGCGACGATGCCGCCCATCCGCGCGCGCTCTTCGGCGTTGATCACCGGCGAGGGGGCTTCTTCCAGCACCTTCTGGTGGCGGCGCTGCAGGCTGCAATCGCGCTCGCCCAGGTGGATCGCGTTGCCCTGGCCATCGCCGAACACCTGGAATTCGATGTGGCGCGGGTTACCGAGGTATTTCTCGACATAGACCGTATCGTCGCCGAAGGCGGCCTTGGCCTCGCTGCCGGCCTGCTGCATCAGGGTGGCGAGCTGGTCGGCACTGGTGCAGACCTTCATGCCGCGCCCGCCGCCGCCGCTGGCCGCCTTGATGATCACCGGATAGCCGATTTCCTCGGCGATCTTCGCCGCCACGGCCGGGTCGCTCACCGCGCCGTCGCTGCCCGGCACCAGCGGCAGGCCCAGCGCGCCGGCGGTGCGCTTGGCCTCCACCTTGTCGCCCATGGTGCGGATATGTTCGGGCTTGGGCCCGATCCAGGTGATCCCGTGCGCCTCGACAATGTCGGCGAACTTGGCGTTTTCCGAGAGGAAGCCATAGCCGGGGTGGATCGCGTCGGCATGGGTCACTTCGGCCGCCGAGATGATCGCGGCGACGTTGAGATAGCTGTCCTTCGCCGCCGGCGGGCCGATGCACACCGCGTGATCCGCCAGCCGCACATGCATCGCGTCGGCATCGGCGGTGGAATGGACCGCGACGGTCTCGATCCCCATTTCGTGGGCGGCGCGGTGGATGCGCAGCGCGATTTCGCCCCGGTTGGCGATCAGGATGCGGGAAATGCCCATGGCTGCGCGGTTACGCGATGACCACCAGCGGCTGGTCGAATTCGACCGGCTGGGCATTGTCGATCAGGATCGCCTGCACCGTGCCGCCATGCGGGGCGGTGATCGGGTTCATCACCTTCATCGCCTCGATGATCATCAGGGTGTC
>JAFECL010000039.1:2240-12300 GCA_018242165.1 Pseudomonadota bacterium | reverse complement strand
TAGGCGGTGCCGACCATCGGCGATTTCACCGCATTGGCCGGGGCGGCGGCCGGAGCCTCTGCCGCAGGGGCGGCCACGGGCGCGGGCGCCGGGGCGGCGGCGGCCGGGGCTTGGGCCATGGGGGCGGCGGCGACCATCATGCCGCCACGCGCCACGCGAATCTTGCGCTCGCCATCGCCGACCTCGATCTCGGTCAGCCCGGTTTCGTTGAGCAGCTCCGCCAGTTCGCGCACCAGCGCGCTGTCGATGTTCATGCCGCCGTTACGGCTTGCGGCCTTTTGCTCCGCCATGCGATCCTCGGTCTTGGTGGTCATCCGACCGCCCTACCGCCCGCGCCAAGGGGCGGCAAGTGCTTATCCGTGGGCCAGTGCCTCCAGCGCGAGCAGGTAGCCGCGCGCGCCCAGCCCGCAGATCACCCCGCGCGCCACGGCGCTGATGAACGAATGGTGGCGGAAGGCCTCGCGGGCGTGGGGGTTCGACAGGTGAACCTCGATCACCGGGGTCTGGATCGCCTTCACCGCATCGTGCAGGGCGACCGAGGTGTGGGTCAGCGCGCCGGCATTGAGGATGACCCCCGCCGCGCCCTCGGCCTGGGCCTCGTGCAGCCAGTCGACCAGATGGCCTTCGTGGTTCGACTGGCGCAGCTCGATGGCCAGGCCCATTTCGCGCGCGCGGTCGTCCAGCAGGGCGGCGATGTCGTCCAGCGTCTGGCTGCCGTAGATCTCGGGCTCGCGGGTGCCGAGCAGGTTGAGGTTGGGGCCGTTGAGAACGTAGATCGTGCCTGCCATCGGGTGCCGCCTGGAACAAGGGTTTGCGGCCTCTTCATAGGCGCTGGGCCGGCGGGGGCAAGGGGGCTCGGCCAGCCCGCTATTTGTCGCTGCCGGCAATCTTCCCCCATTGCCGCGCGGCGGTATAGCCCAGATAGCCGGTGCCGAAGAGGGTGTAGAGCGGTTCGGGGATGCCGCGCAGGTAGCTGTTCATCCCTGCCGCGATGGCGCTGGCGGTTTCGGGGCGGAAGGCGGCGATCAGCCCCATCGGCAGCGACCACAGGATCAGCAGGTAGATCACGTAGAGAAAACTGGGCCGCGCCCGGCTGGTCCATGGATCGCGCGAATTGGCCTCCGCCACGATGGCCGAAAGCTGGGTGTTGAGCAGCTGCAGCTCCTGGCTGCCCTGCAGTGCCAGCAATTGCAGCTTGGCCGCATCGCGCTGGGCTTTGTCGGGGATGACCCGGTCGAGGATCTGGGTGAGCGGGCCGAGCAGGGCTTCGAGAACGGGCATGGGGCGCCTCCATGGGGTGGATGGCGCGAGGAGTTAACCGTTTTGGTTCGTGTAGGACAATGGTTTTTTTTGGGGGGCGGGGGAATGGTGCCGCCGCGACGCGAGGATTGTGAGAAACGCCCCTGTTGCGCGTTTCTCATCCGCGCTGGTGCGCGGACTGCGCCGGGCCTTGCCCGGCTTGCGGCCAACCATTCCCCGGATGGTTGGCTCCGAACCTCCTTCGGAGGTGCAAAACCCACGTGACCAAATAGAAAAGGCCCCCGGGTGGGGGCCTTTTCTATTTGGTCGGGACGAGAGGATTCGAACCTCCGACCCCCACACCCCCAGTGTGATGCGCTACCAGGCTGCGCTACGTCCCGACCTAGGGTGCGGGCCTATAGGCAGGCGCGTCTTGGGATGCAACCCTTGATCGATGGGGCCTTGATCGGTGCCCGCGCGCTTCCCATCTGGCAGCCACGGCGCGTTGGCGGCGGTTTGCCATGCTGGCGGATTGCTGCTAACCGCCCGCCTTTCCGCGCGCCGGGCCCCCGGCGCTGCGCAACAACAAGGTTTGCCCACGATGAGCCTAGCCCCGCTTGCCCTGCTTCAGGCCGCCGCTGCTGCCCCGGCCGATGGTCCGCCAGCGCTGCTGCAGTTCCTGCCGCTGATCGCGATGGGCTTTGCCATGTGGTTCCTGTTCCTGCGCCCGCAGATGCGCCAGCAGAAGGAGCATCGCGCCAAGATCGACGGGCTGAAGAAGGGCGATCAGGTGCTGACCGGCGGCGGGCTGATCGGCAAGGTGCTGAAGGTCGACGATCACTACGCCGATATCGAACTGGGCCAGAACGTGCGGGTGCGCGCGCTGAAGAGCACGATCACCGACATCATCCCGCCGGGTGGCACGGCGGCGGCGAACGACTGATCTGGCGCAGGAAGGGCCGCCCCGATGCTCGATTTTCCCCGCTGGAAACAGCTGTGGTTCTGGTTCATCGCGCTGTCTGCCTGTGCGGCGGCGCTGCCTTCGATCTGTTCGGTCGCCGGGCTGCCCTGGCCTTCTGCGCTGCCCGCGCCGAAGATCAGCCTGGGGCTGGACCTGGCCGGCGGCAGCCACCTGCTGCTTGAGGCCAATCCGGCGCAGGTTGCCAGCCAGCGGCTTGAAGCGATGGAAGAGCGGGTTCGCTCGAAGTTGCGGCAGACCGGCAAGGTGCGGATCGGCGATATCTCGAACCGCGACGGTGCGCTGTCGTTCATGGTCGAGGATCCCACCCAGATCGACGCCGCGCGCGAGGCGATCCTGCCGCTGACCAACGGGGTCAAGCTGACCGGCGCGCGCGACTGGGACATCAAGGTGGTGGACGGCACCCGCTTCGTGCTGACCCCGACGAAGGAAGGCATCGATCAGGCCATCGCCGAAGCGATGGATACCGCCACCGAAGTGGTGCGCAAGCGCATCGACGCGCTGGGCACGCGCGAGCCGACCATCATCCGTCAGGGGCAGGACCGCATCGTGGTCCAGGTGCCCGGGCTGAAGGATCCCACCGCGCTGAAGGAACTGCTGGGCAAGACCGCCAAGCTGGAATTCAAGCTGGTCGACACCACCGCGCTGGCCAGCGACGTGGCGCGCGGCATCGCCCCCCCGGGCGACGAGATCGTGCCCTTTGCAGCGGGGGCCAATGGCGCGCAGGCCGGGGCCCTTGCGGTCAAGCGGCTGGGCGGGATCAAGGGCGACCGGCTGACCGACGCCAAGGCCAGCCAGGATTCGCGTAGCAACCAGCCGGTGGTCTCGATCACTTTCGATCAGGACGGCGGCGCCCGCTTTGCCAAGCTGACCACCGAAAACGTCAACCACCCCTTTGCGATCATTCTTGATGGCAAGGTGCTGTCGGCGCCGAACATCAACGAGCCGATCCTGGGCGGACAAGCGCAGATCTCGGGCAGCTTCACCACCGAAAGCGCCACCCAGCTGGCGATCTCGCTGCGCTCCGGCGCGCTGCCGGTCGACCTAAAGGTGGTGGAAGAACGCACCGTCGGGCCCGATCTTGGCGCGGATTCGATCAGGAAGGGCATGGTCGCCATGGCCGTTGGCACCCTGCTGGTGGTGCTGTTCATGGGCGTGACCTATGGCCGCTTCGGGCTCTATGCCAACGCCGCGGTGATCATCAACGTGCTGATGATCCTGGGCGTGATGGCGGTGATGAACACCACGCTGACCTTGCCGGGCATCGCCGGTTTCGTGCTGACCATCGGCGCGGCGGTCGACGCCAACGTGCTGATCAACGAACGCATCCGCGAGGAGCGCAAGCGCGGCCGCCGGGTGTTCCAGGCGGTGGAGCTGGGCTACAAGGAAGCCAGCCGGACGATCTTTGACGCCAATATCACCCACATCATCGCCGCGGTGCTGATGTTCGAATTCGGCTCGGGCCCGGTCAAGGGCTTTGCCGTGGTGCTGATGATCGGCATCGTCACCTCGGTGTTCACCGCCGTGGCGCTTACCCGGATGTGGGTGGCCGGCTGGCTGCGCCGGGCCCGGCCCACTGAAATCGTGATTTGAAGGGCCGCCCGATGCGTCTGCTCAAGCTGATCCCCGACAATACCAACATCCGCTTCCTGCGCTGGCAGTGGCCCACCACGATCGTCAGCGCGCTGCTGATGATCGCCAGCTGGGTGCTGGTCTTCACCCACGGGCTGAACCTGGGGGTCGATTTCGTCGGCGGCCAGATGATCCGCGTCACCTTCACCCAAAGTGCCGAGGCCCCGGTGGCCCAGCTGCGCGGCGAGATCGAGCGGCTGGGCTATGGCGAGCCGGTGATCCAGACCTTCGGCGCCCCCAATGCGGTGTCGATCCGCCTGCGCCTGCCGGCCGGTTCGGACAAGAACACCGGGCTGGCCGAGGCGATGGCCAAGCGGATCACCGCCACGGTTCACGCCGCGCACCCCGATGCGCGGGTCGACGGGGTGGATTCGGTTTCGGGCAAGGTCTCGCAGGAGCTGGGGGTTACCGCAGTCAAGGCGCTGGGCCTGGCGTGCATTGCCATCGCGATCTACATCTGGTGGCGGTTCGAATGGCAGTTCGGGGTGGGGGCGCTGTTCAGCCTGCTCCACGACGTGACGCTGGTGATGGGCCTGTTCGCCGTCACCCAGATGGAATTCGACCTGACCATCGTGGCCGCGGTGCTGACGGTGATCGGCTATTCGCTGAACGATACCATCGTGGTCTATGACCGGATTCGCGAGAACCTGAAGAAGTTCCGCCGAATGCCGCTGCCCGAACTGCTCGACCTGTCGGTCAACGAGACGCTGGCGCGCACCGTGGTGACTTCCGGCACCATGCTGATCACCCTGATCAGCCTGATGTTGCTGGGCCCCAAGGTGATCTTCGGCTTTTCGGCGGCGCTGATCTTGGGGATCTTCGTCTGCACCTATTCGTCGATCTATCAGGCGGCGCCGATGCTGATCTGGCTGAAGGTGACCGGCAACAGCTTCGTGCCGAGCGAAACCCCGCTCGAGCGGCAGGAGCGGATCGCCCGCGAAGGCGCGCTGCCCTAACCGATTGCCCCGCGCCAGAATTCCACCAGCCGGGCGGCGTTGGCCTCCCAGCTGAATGGTGCGGCATGGGCGGCCACCTCGGCTTGCGCCGGCGGGGTGGCCAGCAGTTCGCGGATCGCCGCGGCAATCGCGGCGGGATCGCGCGCCGCCAGCCGGCCGGCGCTGGCTCCGGTCACCACCTCGGCCGCGCCGCCCACTTCGGGGATCACCAGCGGGGCACCGCAGGCCATGGCCTCGATCCAGACATTCGCCAGCCCCTCGCGCTCGCTCGGCAGCACCACGGCATCGGCGGCGCTCATCAGCATGGGCAGGCTCTCGTGGCCGACCTGACCGAGGAAATGGACCCGGTCGGCCAGCCCCAGTTCGGCGGCGAGGGCGCGCAGCGCGGCTTCGTCCGACCCCTTGCCGGCCAGCGCCAGCTGGGTACCGGGCAGCTCGGCCAAGGCGCGGATCGCCAGCGCCTGGCCCTTGATCGCGATCAGCGCGCCGGGGCAGACCAGTAGCGGGCCGTCGCCGGGCAGGTTGAGCTGCGCGGCCACCTTGGCCCGCGCCTCGGCCCGGGGCGTGACGCGGAAACGGGTGTGGTCCAGCCCGGTGTAGTGGACCATGGTCCGCTCGCCCGGGAAACCCAGCGCGATCATGTCGCGCTTCAGGGCGGCGGAAACCGCCAGCAAGCCCGCCGCCCCCGCCGCCGTGGCACGCAGCTGGGCCAGCGCCCGGGGGCGGGTGGCCCAGTAATGGATGTCCGACCCGCGCGCCTTGACCGTCACCGGCAGGCCCAGAGCCTGCCCCAGCAGCAGCGCGGCGGGGCCATCGGGGAAGAAGAACTGTGCGTCGATCAGGTCGAACGGCCTTTCGGCATGCATCCGGCGCGCCAGCGGCAGCACCGCGCGGGCGATCCGCCCCGGGTTGCTGTCCCCTCCCACCAGCGGCAGCAGGGTGAAGCGCGGGTGGTGGACCACCAGCGTGCCCAGCGTGCTGGTTGCGGGGCATTGCGCCAGCGCCTTGTAGCGCCCCAGCGCCGCCAGCGGCCAGGGCGGCAGGCCCACCGGATTGACCATCACCAGATCGACATCGCCGCGCACGGCCACCGCCGTCATCTGGCTGGCGACGAATTTGCCAAAGCCCGGCTGGGCCGGCGAGGGGAACAGGGTGGAGAGCGAGAGGACGCGCATGGCGCCTCCGGCCCTAGAGCTTCCTCACCAACATTTCGGTAACGGCCAGCCACGGCGCATTGTCGACCACCACCTGCCGGGTGCCGGCACCGGGGGCGAGGATGGCGACCCGGCTGCCCTGCCGGTCGATCATCCGCCCGAAAACGAAGCGCCCGCCGGGGCGCGGGGCCAGCACATCGCGGTTGAGCAGGCGGGCAAAGTCGTCCGGCCCGTGCTGGCGCAGCCAGACCTGATCGCCGGCACGGTATTCGCCCGCGCCTTCTTCCACCGCCATCACCACCAGCGCGCCATCGCCCGACAGTTCGGTGGGCAGGATCGCATCGGTGGGCCGTTCCAGCGGCTCGGCCGCGCCGCCGGTGAAGCGGGCGATCAGCTGCGGCGCGGGGCTGGCCTCGCCCTTGACCAGCAGTTCGGGCTCAACCCCCAGCGCGGCGGCGATCTTGTTCATCCACCCCAGCGACAGGTTGCGCATGCCCGTTTCAAGCCGGCCGATAGTCTGCGCGGTGGTTGGCGGCGAGCAGCGCGCCGCCACGTCGGCCAGCGTCATGCCCTTTTGCCGGCGGATGTCGCGGATGCGGTTGATCATGGCCCTGCCCCCCAATTGATAACCAGATTGGTTTTTGTGCTTTCCTACAATCCGCCGGCTTTGGCAAGAGTCGGCTGGAATCAACCACCAAAGGGGGCAGGCATGCAACGCGTACTGGTCGAACGGGAATTGACCATCGAGGGGCCAAGCTCGCGCCCGGCACGGCGCGGCGGGCGCAGCGTGACGGTCAACCTGGGCGAAAACCCGATCACCTGGCTGCATGCCCGCGGCCATCTCAGCGACCGGCAGCTGGCGGCGGGCGACCGGCTGCGGCTGGATTGGGAATGCGCCCAGCTGCTGCCGGGGATGACGATGCGCTGGGATCCGGTGCGGGTGAAGGGCGGCGGCGGTGGCGGGCTGAACCCCACCGAGCGGCAGCTGGCGGCCCGGGCGCGGTTCGATGGTGCAGTGGCGGCGGCGGGGCCGGGGCTGTCTGACGTGCTGTGGCGGGTGGTTTGCCATGGGGAAAGCCTGCCGGTGGCCGAAAAGGCGCTCGACTGGCCGGTGCGCTCGGGCAAGCTGGTGCTTCGGCTGGCGCTGGACCGGGTGGCGGGGTTCTACCGGATCGACTGATCGTGTCGCGGGGCTGATACAATCGGATTCTTGCCCGCCTGCCCGGGCCGTGCAACCTGTACCCGATAAAGATCCGATCTGGGGGACAAACCATGCACCGTCGCGAATTTCTTGCCAGCACCACCGCGCTGGCCGCCATCAGCACTGTCCCGCTGGCGCGGGCTGCCACTGTGGCCAACCCCGCCGATGCCGCGCTGAACGCCACGTTCGACCGCCTGTTCCGCACCAGCCTGGCGCTGTCGCCCGAAGCGGTCAGCAGCCTGGGGCTCGACAAGGGCGACTGGGCGGGGATGAAAAGCAAGCTGACCGACCGCAGCGCCGCGGCGCGCGATCAGCGCCGCGCGATCACCCGCGCCGGCCTGGCCGAGCTGACCAAGGTTGATCGCGCCGCGCTGTCCGACGCCGGCCGGCTGAACCTCGACGTGGTGCGCTACCAGTACGAACAGCGCCTGGTGGCCGAGCCGCTGGGGGTGGATTCGGTGCAGACGCCCTATCCGATCTATCAGCAGGGCGGGGCCTATTTCGGGATCCCCGATTTCCTCAACAGCCGCCACGCGATCAACGATGCCAGCGATTGCGAGGCCTATCTCGCCCGGCTCGAGGCCTTTGGCACGGCGCTGGATCAGGACAGTGCCGATCAGAAGGATCAGGCCAGCCGGGGCATCCTGGCGCCGGGCTGGTCGCTCGATCTGACCATCGGCCAGATGGAAAAGCTGCGTGCCCCGGCGGCCGAGGCGAGTGGGATGGTCGCCTCGCTGGCGGGCCGCGCGGCGAAGAAGGGCGTGGCCGGCGACTGGGGCGCGCGGGCGGCGAAGATCGTCGCCGGCACGGTCTATCCCGCGCTCGAACGCCAGATTGCGCTGATGAAGGCGCTGCGCCCGACCACGGCGGCGGGCGACGGGGCCTGGCGCCTGCGGCGTGGTGACGAGATCTATGCCGCCGCGCTGGCCCAGGCCACCACCACCAGCATGAGCCCGGCTGAAGTGCACCAGGTGGGGCTGGACCAGGTGGCCGAATACAGTGCCAAGCTTGACGCGATCCTGCGCGCTGAGGGCTTGACCCAGGGCACGGTGGGCGAGCGGGTGGCCGCCTTCAACACCCGGCCCGATCAGCTCTATGCCGACAGCGATGCGGGCCGTGCCGAACTGATCGCCAGCCTCAACGCCGGGGTGGCGCGGATGCGCGAGCTGCTGCCGCGTGCCTTTGCCAGCCTGCCGCAGCAGCCGCTGGAAATCCGCCGCGTGCCGATCGAGATCCAGGATGGCGCCTCGAACGGCTATTACTATGGCGCGGCGCTCGATGGCAGCCGCCCGGCGATCTATTTCATCAACCTGAAGAGCGTCGGCGACTGGCCGAAGTATTCGCTGCCCTCGCTGACTTTCCACGAAGGCGTGCCGGGCCACCATCTCCAGATCAGCCTGGCGCAGCGTTCGGCAGATCTGCCGATGATCCGCAAGGGCGGCGGTTTCTCGGCCTATTCGGAGGGCTGGGCGCTTTACGCCGAGCAGCTGGCCGACGAGCTGGGGGCCTATTCGGGGATCGAGCGCGCGGGCTATTACCAAAGCTATCTGTTCCGCGCCGCGCGGCTGGTGGTCGATACCGGCATCCACGCGATGAAGTGGAGCCGCGAGCAGGCCACCGACTACATGATCAAGACCACGGGCTTCCCGCACCGCCGTTCGCAGAGCGAGGTGGAGCGCTATTGCACGATGATGGGCCAGGCCTGTTCGTACAAGATCGGCCATCTTGCCTGGGCGCGGGCGCGGGCCAAGGCGCAGGCGGCGCTGGGGGCGAAGTTCGACCTGAAGCAGTTCCACGAAGTGCTGCTGGAAGGGGCGATGCCGCTCTCGATCCTGGAGGCGCGGATCGAGGCGCGGACGGCGGCGGCGCTGAAGGGCTAGGAGCCGGGGGTTGAAGCCCGGGCGCCGATGATCTCGGGCGGGCGCACATAGGTAAAATCTCCGCTGCCCGCCCAGTTCTTGCCGTCAGGAAAGCGCAACTCGATCCCTGCCAGTTCGGTTTCTGCCGCCAGTGCCATATTGACGATCACAACCGCCTGGCCGACCCGGGCTTCGGCCTCGGTGGTTAGCGTGCAATGCGTCGTGGAGCCGCACTCGGGGCAGAAATGGAGCGCCACATTCGCCGGGCTGCGGTCGGGTCGAGTATAGGTCCTTGTGGCGCCGCTACAGGTCACCTCGCTCGGCGGGAAGTAGCCCCATTGCGCACCGGCCTTGCGGCATAGCGAGCAGTTGCAGGCATTGAGATAGTCGGGGCGGCTGGCCAGCCTGATCCGGACCGAACCGCAGTGGCAGCTCAGCTCCATCACCTAACCCTCGACCAGTTCGGCCAGTTCCAGCCAGCGCAGTTCGGCGGCTTCCTTGGCCTCGCGTGCCGTTTCGAGCGCCTTGCTGACCTTGGCGAATTTCGCCGGATCGCGGGTGTAGAGCGTGGCGTCGGCCAGCACGGCCTCGTGCGCGGCGATCTCGGCGGCCAGTTCCTCGGCGCGGGCGGGCAGCAGCTCGTAGTCGCGCTGGTCCTTGTACGACAGCTTGGCCTTGCGCGGCGGGGGCGGGGCGGCTGGCGCCTCGCTGGCCGCCGCTGGCCGCGCCGCCTTGGCCTCGGGCCGCTTCTGGCGCTGCTTTTCCCAATCGGCATAGCCGCCCGCCACGACATCGACCTTGCCGCTGCCATCAAGGCCCAGCGTTACGGTGACGGTGCGGTCAAGGAAATCGCGGTCGTGGCTGACGATCAGCACGGTGCCATCGTAGTCGGCGATCACTTCCTGCAGCAGGTCGAGCGTTTCCAGGTCGAGGTCGTTGGTCGGCTCGTCGAGCACCAGCAGGTTCGACAGGCGGGCGAATTCGCGGGCCAGCAGCAGCCGGCTGCGCTCGCCGCCCGAGAGGGTGCCGACCCGCGCGTC
>JAFECL010000039.1:1886-2215 GCA_018242165.1 Pseudomonadota bacterium | reverse complement strand
TCGACCCAGTCGCCCCCTTCGGCCAGCACGTCGCGGACCCGCTTTTCGGGCGAGAGCAGGCTGCGCTGCTGGTCGATCATCACGCCCGACAGGGTCTTGGCCAGCGCCACCGTGCCCTCGTCGGGTTCCAGTTCGCCGGTCAGCAGTTTCAGCAGCGTGGTCTTGCCGGTGCCGTTGCCGCCGACGAAGCCGATCCGGTCGCCACGCTGGATCCGCAGCGAAAAGTCGCGGATGATGGTGCGATCGCCAAAGCGCTTGGTCACCCGGTCGGCGACGATCACCGACTTGGTCTTCACCTCGTCGGCCACCAGCTTCATCTTGGCGGTGCC
>JAFECL010000039.1:496-1750 GCA_018242165.1 Pseudomonadota bacterium | reverse complement strand
GCCTCATAGCCGCCAAAGCCCACTTCCTTGCGGCGCAGGCTGCCCCGGTCGAGCCACAGGGTGGCGCGGGTCAGGCGGGTGAGGAAGGTGCGGTCGTGGCTGATCACCACGAAGGCGCCGTTGAAGCGGCCCAGCCAGCCTTCCAGCCAGTCGATCGCGGCAAGGTCAAGGTGGTTGGTCGGTTCGTCCAGCAGCAGCAGGTCGGGCTCGCTGGCCAGCGCCCGGGCAATCGCCGCGCGGCGCCGTTCGCCACCGCTGGCGCTGGCTGCCTCGCGGCTCATGTCGATGCCCAGCTGGCCGGCAATCGATTCAACCTCGTGGCGCTGCGGGGCGTCGGCCCCGCGCAGGGCAAAGTCCATCAGCGTGGCGCAGCCGGTAAAATCAGGCTCCTGCTCGAGGCTCACGATGCGGATGCCCGGCTGGATGCTGCGCTTGCCCTTGTCGGCCTCGATCGCGCCCGAGATCAGCTTCAGCAAGGTGGTCTTGCCCGCGCCGTTGCGGCCGATCAGCGCCAGCCGGTCCTTCGGCCCGACGAACAGGTCGAGGTCGCGGAACAGCCAGCCCGAGCCCTGTTGCAGGCTGAGTTGTTCCCACGAAAGGATCGGTGCGGCGGCCATGGTGGGGGCGCCTAGGCGGGGGCGGGGCGAATGGCAAGGCTTGCCCCTCGCTGTCGGCCCTATTCACAGCCGGTTCAATCGCCGCTAGCTATGCCCCACCCATGAACCGCATACTGATCCTCTCGCTTGCCACTGTGGCCGTGCTGCCGGGCCTGGCCCAGGCCGGCCCGCGCGATCCGCAGAACGCCGCCCGGGCCGAAGTGCAGGCCGGGCGCGAGCTGTCGGTGCGCGAGATCGAGCGGCGGATCGTTCCGGCGATGAAGGGCATGGAATACCTTGGCCCGGCCTACGATCCGGCGGCGATGGCCTATCGGCTGAAATTCATCCACAATGGCCGCGTGGTTTTCGTCGATGTCGACGCCCGCTCGGGCGCGGTGATCCGCCAGAGCCGCTGAGCCGCGCCTTGACGGGCCGCCGCGCAATCCGCATTGCATCACCAAAATCGCATCAGGGGCACAAGCATGCGCATCCTTATCGTTGAGGACGAACCGACGCTGGGCCGCCAGCTGAAGGCCACGCTGGAAGGCAATGGCTATGCCGTCGATCTGTCGACCGATGGCGAGGACGGGCATTTTCTTGGCCAGACCGGCGAATACGATGCCGTGGTGCTCGACCTGGGCCTGCCCGAGATCGACGG
>JAFECL010000039.1:0-436 GCA_018242165.1 Pseudomonadota bacterium | reverse complement strand
GCCGGGGCTGACGACTATCTCGCCAAGCCGTTCCAGACCGAGGAACTGATCGCCCGCCTGCGCGCGCTGATCCGCCGCGCCTCGGGCAACAGCAGCAGCGAACTGACCGCCGGGCCGGTGCGGCTCGATACCCGTTCGGGCCGCGTGACCCTGAACGGCGAGCCGGTGAAGCTGACCGCGCAGGAATACAAGCTGCTGTCGTACCTGCTGCACCACAAGGGCAAGGTGGTCAGCCGCACCGAGCTGATCGAACATATCTACGATCAGGATTTCGACCGCGATTCGAACACCATCGAGGTTTTCGTCACCCGCATCCGCAAGAAGCTGGGGCCGGACGTGATCACCACCATTCGCGGCCTGGGCTATAGCCTTGACGAACCCGCCGCATCGCGCGGCTAGGTTGGGTGATGGCCCCGGTGGCCCCTCAGGAGCCGGC
>JAFECL010000038.1 GCA_018242165.1 Pseudomonadota bacterium | reverse complement strand
GCCCGAAATGGGCGTGCTGCGCGAGAGCGATTCCAGCTGGTACATGCGCGAGGAAGCCGGCGGCCTGCTGCTGGGGCCCTACGAAATCGGCGCGCCGGCCTGCTATGTGAAGGGCCCGGCCGCAAACAGCGAATACGAACTGTTCCCCGACGCGCTCGAACGCCTCGAACCCTATATCATGACCGCGATCAACCGCGTCCCGGCCTTCGGCGAAGTGGGCGTTAAGAAGGTCTACAACGGCGCCATCGCCTATACCCCCGACGGTTCGCCGATCGTCGGCCCGGCGTGGGACCGCAAGAACTTCTGGCTGAACGAAGGCCATTCGTTCGGGATCACCGCCGCCGGCGGCGCCGGCTGGCAGCTGGCGCACTGGATCGTCGACGGTGAACCGACCATCGACATGATGGGCGTCGATCCGCGCCGTTTCGGCGACTATGCCGGCGAAGGCTACCTGATCGAGAAGAACGAGGAAGCCTACGCCAAGGTCTTCACCATCCACTACCCGGATGAGGAACGCGAGGCCGCCCGCGCGCTGCGCCGCCTGCCCTGCCACGACCGGATGGCCAAGCTGGGCGCGGTGTTCGGCACCGTGTTTGGCTGGGAACGCCCGGGCTGGTTCGCGCCCGAAGGCTACGAGCTGACCGACGCCGATCTCGACCGGCCCGACGTGCTGCTCAACCACAACCACCCCGACGTGCCGGGTGAACCGATCCGCGAGAAGTGGTCGTTCCGCCGCTCGAACTATTTCGAGCATGTCGGCAACGAATGCCGCCATGTCACCGAAAAGGTCGGGCTGCAGGACATGAGCGCCTTCGCCAAGTGCCGCATTTCCGGCCCCGGCGCCGAGGCCTGGCTCGACAGCCTGCTGACCAATGCCGTGCCAAAGAAGACCGGCCGTGTGACCCTGTCCTACCTGCTGACCTCGCGCGGCGGGGTGCGCAGCGAGTTCACCGTCTACAAGGCCGGGCCGCAGAACTATTACCTGGTCTCGGCCGGCGCCTATGAACGCCACGATCAGGATTACCTGAAGAAGGCCCTGCCCGCCGACGGCTCGGTCCAGTTCGAGCGGCTGACCACCAGTATGGGGGTGCTGGTACTGGCGGGCCCGCGCGCCCGCGACGTGCTGGCCAAGGTGACCCGCACCGACCTGTCGAACGAAGCCTTCCCCTGGCTGACCGGCCAGCGGATCAGCATCGGCGCCGCCCCGGTCGATGCGCTGCGGGTCAACTTCATCGGCGAGCTGGGCTGGGAAATCCACCATCCGATCGAGATGCAGAACTACATCTTCGACAAGCTGATGGAGGCCGGCGCCGAATTCGACATCAAGCCGTTCGGGATCAAGGCGATGACCCTGATGGCGCTGGAAAAGAGCTACAAGCTCATCCCCCGCGAACTGTCGGTCGAATACAATGCCTACGAAAGCGGGCTTGATCGCTTCATCAGCCTCAAGAAGCCGGGCTTCCATGGCCGCGAAGGGCTGCTGGCGGGCAAGGAAGCGGGCCTGAAGAACCAGCTGGTGACGATGGAAGTGCTGGGCGTGACCGACGCCGATGCGCGTGGCTCGGAGCCGATCTGGCAGGGCGACGAACTGGTCGGCCGCGCCACTTCGGGCGGCTATGGCTGGCGGGTTGGCAAGAGCCTGGCCCTGGCCATGGTGCGGCCGGATCTCGCCGCACCGGGCACCGAGCTGGAGATCACCATCCTGGGCAACCGCCACAAGGCGCTGGTGATCGCCGACAGTCCGTTCGATCCCGACAACAACGCGCTGCGGGCCTGACGCCGATGGTGCGCTTTTCCGGTCTGTCGCTGTTCGCCAAGGCACTGGGCAATCACCAGTCCTGGCCCGAACTGTGGCCCGATGCCCAGCCCAAGCCCGCTTATGACGCGGTGATTGTCGGGGCCGGCGGTCATGGGCTTGGCGCGGCCTATTACCTCGCCAAGAAGTACGGGATCACCAAGGTTGCGGTGATCGAAAAGGGCTGGCTGGGCGGCGGCAACACCGGGCGCAACACCACCATCGTGCGCTCGAACTACCTCTACGACGAAAGCGCGCACCTCTACGATCACGCGGTGAAGCTGTGGGATGGACTCAGCCAGGACCTCAACTTCAACGTCATGTATTCCAAGCGTGGCGTGATGATGCTGGCGCACAATGTGCACGACATCCAGAGCTTCCAGCGCCACATTCACGCCAACCGGCTGAACGGCGTCGACAACGAGTGGCTGACGCCCGAGCAGGCCAAGGAATATTGCCCGCCGCTCGATATCAGCCCCGAGGCCCGCTACCCCGTGCTGGGCGCGGCGTTGCAGCGGCGCGGCGGCACCGCCCGGCACGACAGCGTGGCCTGGGGCTATGCCCGCGCCGCATCGGCGCTGGGGGTCGACATCATCCAGAACTGCATGGTCACCGGCATTCGCCGTGGGGCCGACGGTGCGGTCGAGGGCGTGGAAACCACGCGGGGTTATATTGCCACGAAGAAGGTGGGCGTTTCCGCCGCCGGCAACACCAGCGTGGTGATGCGGATGGCGGGCCTCGATTTCCCGCTGGAAAGTTATCCGCTGCAGGCACTGGTGTCCGAGCCGGTGAAACCGGTCTTCCCCTGCGTGGTCATGTCGAACACGGTGCATGCCTACATCAGCCAGTCCGACAAGGGCGAACTGGTGATCGGCGCCGGCACCGATCAGTACGTTTCCTATTCGCAGCGTGGCGCGCTGCACATCGTCGAGCATACCCTGGCGGCGATCTGCGAGATTTTCCCGATGTTCCGGCGGATGCGGATGCTGCGCAATTGGGGCGGGATCGTCGACGTGACGCCCGACCGTTCGCCGATCCTCGGCAAGACCCCGGTCCCCGGCCTTTACGTCAACTGCGGCTGGGGCACCGGCGGCTTCAAGGCGACGCCGGGGGCGGGCGATCTGCTCGCCTATACCATCGCCAAGGACGAACCCCATCCCATCAATGCCCCCTTCAACCTGGACCGGTTCCGTGGCGGCAGGCTGATCGACGAAGCGGCAGCAGCAGCGGTGGCGCACTAAGATGATCCTGATCCATTGCCCCTATTGCGACGAACAGCGCCCCGGGCTGGAATTCGCCTATGCCGGCGAAGCGCATATCGCCCGCCCTGCCGACCCTTCCGCGCTGTCGGACGAGGAATGGGAACGCTTCCTGTTCATCCGCGCCAACCCGCGCGGGCGGCACCATGAACGCTGGCGCCACATCCACGGCTGCGCGCGCTTTTTCAACGCCGTGCGCGACACGGTGAGCGACAAGTTCGAATTGACATACAAGGCCGGGGAGCCGCGCAAGTGAGCGGCTATCGCATCGACGGGCTGGGTCGGGTCGATCGCAGCCGGCGGGTGAACTTCACCTTTGACGGGCAGGCCTATGCGGGCTTTGCCGGCGACAGCCTCGCCTCGGCGCTGCTGGCCCATGGCGTCACCCTGTTCGGGCGCAGCTTCAAGTACCACCGCCCGCGCGGGCTGCTGGGCGCCGGGGCGGAAGAGCCGAACGCGCTGGTGACCGTCGAGCGCGGCGGCGGGGTTTTCACCCCCAACCTGCGCGCCACCGCGGTCGAGATCCACGAAGGTCTGGTTGCCCGCAGCCAGAACCGCTGGCCCTCGCTGAAGACCGATTTCGGCTCGATCAACGACCGGCTGGGGCGGTTCTTCCCGGCGGGGTTCTACAACAAGACCTTCATGTGGCCGCGCAGCTTCTGGGAGAAGCTCTACGAGCCTGCGATCCGCCGCATGGCCGGGCTGGGCGATGCGCCGACCGTGGCCGACCCGGACCATTACGCCGCCACCTATGCCCATTGCGAACTGCTGATCATCGGCGCCGGCCCCGCCGGGATCGACGCGGCGCTGGAGGCTGCGGGCACCAAGCAGCGCGTCATCCTGATCGACGAGAACGCCGAGATGGGCGGCGGCGCGCTGGCCGATCCGGCGCTGGCCGCCTGGCTGGAGCGCAGCCTGAAGGCGCTGGCCGAGGCGCCCAACGTCACCCTGCTGAAGCGCACCACGGCCTTTGGCTATTACCATGACAATTTCATCGGCGCGGTCGAACGCCTGACCGACCACCTCGCCAATCCGGGCCCCCAATCTCTCAGGGCCCCGCGCGAACAGCTGTGGCGGATCCGCGCCGGCGAGGTCGTGCTGGCGACCGGCGCGATCGAGCGCCCGCTGGTCTTCGCCGGCAACGACGTGCCCGGGGTGATGCTGGCCAGCGCTGCCCGCACCTTCCTGTTCCGCGACGGTGTTGCGGTGGGGCGGAACGTCGCGGTGATGGCCGCGCATGACAGCGGCTGGAAAGACGCCTGCGCCATGGCCCGCGCCGGCATGGGCGTGGCCGCGATCATCGATTGCCGCAGCGAGGTTGATCCCGCCCTGGTGCAGGAGGCGGAAAGCCTTGGCATCGACTGCCTGATCCACTGGTCGGTGGTTGGGGTCAACGGGCGCCACGGCGTGAAGTCGGTGCAGGTTCTGCACCATGACGACTTTCTGGATCGCCGCCTTCCCTGCGATGCCCTGCTGATGGCCGGGGGCTGGACGCCGTCGGTCCACCTCTGGTCGCATTCGCTCGGCAGCCTCGCCTGGTCGGATGACTGGGGCGCCTATCTGCCCGACAAGCCCAACGAAAAGGTCCGCTGCGTCGGTGCCTGCGCCGGCAAGTGGAGCTTCGGCAGCGGCATGAACGTCGGCCATCTGGAGACCAACCGCAACCCGGCGGCGATCAAGGCCTTCGTCGATTTCCAGAACGACGTCACCGCCAAGGACATTTCCCTGGCGGTGCGCGAGGGGATGAAGTCGGTCGAGCACATCAAGCGCTATACCACCAACGGCATGGCGACCGATCAGGGCAAGACCAGCAACCTCAACGCCCTCCAGCTCGCCAGCGCCGCGATGGGCAAGCCGGTGCCCGAGATCGGCCTCACCACCTTCCGCCCGCCCTATACCCCGCAGACCTTCGGGGCACTGGCCGGCCATGCCCAGGGGCCGCTGTTCCAGCCGACCCGCAAGTCGCCGATCGACAGCTGGGCCGAGGCACAGGGTGCCGTTTACGAACCCGTCGCCCAGTGGCGCCGCGCGCGCTACTTCCCCAAGCCGGGCGAGGACATGCACAAGGCCGTCGCCCGCGAATGCCTGGCGGTGCGTGAGCGCGTTGGCATTTTCGATGCCTCCACCCTCGGCAAGATCGAGGTGATCGGGCCCGATGCCGCCGAATTCCTCAACCGCATGTACACCAACCCGTGGAAGGCGCTGGAGCCGGGCCGCTGCCGCTATGGCCTGCTGCTGGGCGAAGATGGCTTCATCCGCGACGATGGCGTTTCGGCCCGCATGGCACCCGATCGCTTCCACCTCACCACCACCACCGGCGGTGCAGCGCGGGTGCTGAACATGATGGAGGATTACCTCCAGACCGAATGGCCTGATCTTGACGTCTGGCTGACCAGCACCACCGAACAGTGGGCGGTGATTGCGCTGCAAGGGCCCAAGGCGCGCGAGGTGATCGCCCCGCTGGTGCAGGGCATCGATCTTTCGCCCGAGGCCTTCCCGCACATGGCGGTGCGCGAGGGGACCATCTGCGGTGTTCCGACCCGGCTGTTCCGCGTCTCGTTCACCGGTGAACTTGGCTTCGAAATCAACGTGCCCGCCGGATTTGGCCGGCATGTCTGGGAACAGGTGTTTGCCGCTGGCCAGGCGCACGGCATTACCCCCTATGGCACCGAGACGATGCACGTGCTGCGCGCCGAAAAGGGCTTCATCATCGTCGGACAGGATACCGATGGCACCGTCACCCCGCATGACGCCGGGCTGGACTGGGCGGTGGGCAAGAAGAAGCCCGATTTCGTCGGCAAGCGTTCGCTGGCGCGGCCCGACATCGTTGCCGATGGGCGCAAGCAGCTGGTCGGCCTGCTGACCGACAACCCCGCCGAAGTGCTGGAGGAAGGCGCCCAGATCGTGGCTGACCCCAACCAGCCGGTGCCGATGAAGATGATCGGCCACGTTACCTCGAGCTACGCCAGCGCCACGCTGGGCCGCTCGATCGCCATGGCGCTGGTTGCCGACGGGCGGGCCCGGGTGGGGCAAAAGCTCCACATTCCGATGCCCGGCCGGGTGATCACCGCGACGGTGACCGACACCCTGTTCTATGACCGCGAAGGGAGCCGCCTCGATGGCTGACACCCCCGTCCGCTCGATGCCCGTTCCCGCTGAACCTGCCGTGTTCTCGGGCGTGACCATTGCCCTCGCCGCGCCCTGCGCCCGCTGGTCGCTGCGCGCCCGCGATGCCGCACTGCTGGAGAAGGTCACCGGCCTGAAACTGCCGCGCAAGATTGGCGAAGTGGTCGGGGAAACGGTGTGCCTGGGCCCTGACGAATGGCTGACCCGTGCCCCGGCCGGCGCCACGCTGCCCGATGGTGCGGGCGAGAAGGTGGCGGTGGTCGACATTGCCGAACGTGCCCTCACCCTCACCCTTTCCGGCCCGGCGGCGGCGCGGGTGATCGCCGCCGGCTGCCCGCGCGATGTCGAACGTCTGCCCTTCCCCTATGCCTCGCGGACGGTGTTCGAAGGCGTCGAAGTCCTGCTCCAGCGCGATGCGGAAGACGCCTTCACTATCGAGGTATGGCGCAGCTTCGCCCCCTGGCTGTGGACCGCGCTGACCCAGGCCGCCGCCGATATGGAACATCTGCCGGCATGACCAGCATCCTGGAGCCGGCCCGTCAGATCGACGTCATCCACGAGACCGACGTGCTGGTGGTCGGCTCGGGGCCGGGCGGCCTTGCCGCTGCCCTCGCCGCCGCACGCGCCGGCGCGAAGACCACGCTGGTCGAGCGGTACGGCTGCTTTGGCGGCAATATCACCCAGGTCGGGGTCGAGGGCTTTGCCTGGTACCGCCACCCGGCGACGATCGACAGCGAAGGGATCGGTCGCGAGTTCGAGGACCGCGCCAAGGCGATGGGCGCCGCCCTGCCGGAACCCCAGTCGATCAGCCACGCGCTGGATGCCGAAGGGTTCAAATGGGTGGCGGACCAGTTGGTCGAGGAAGCCGGCGTCCACCCGATGCTGCACCGCATGTTCGTTGCCCCGATCATCGAAGGTGATCGCCTGCGCGGGATCATCGTCGAGAGCAAGGCGGGGCGCGAGGCGATCCTCGCCAAGGTGGTGATCGATGGCACTGGCGATGCCGATATCGCCCATCGCGCCGGCGCCCCCACGCACCTGACCCCCAAGGCCGAGATGATGAGCGTCTCGGTGATGTTCTCGATGGCCGGGGTCAACAAGACGCGGTTCATCGAGGCGGTGAAGGCCGATCCGCAGACCTATGCCGACTGGAGCGGCAACGGCGAGTGGGACATCGCCACCGACGGCAAGTCGGACGAGATGTTCTCGCCCTTCCTGCGGAAGCCGTTCAAGCAAGCGCTGGCCGCCGGGCTGCTGCCGGAAAACCTGGCGACCATCGCCGGCACCTGGGGCACGGTCAGCGATCAGGGCGACCTGACCTATCTCAACCTCGTCCACATGAATTACGACGGCACCGATCCCGATGACCTGACCCGGGGCGAGATCGAGGGCCGGAGGATGGCGATGCATGCGGTTGCCGCCTTGCAGGGGTTCATGCCCGGCTGCGAAGGGGCCAAGCTGCGCAATTTCGGCATGACGCTGGGCATCCGCGACACCCGCAAGATCGATGCGCGCTACAACCTTTCCGATGACGATGTGCGCGAGCAGGGCCGGTTTGACGACAGCATAGGCATCTTCCCCGAATTCATCGACGGCTATGGCGTGCTGGTGATCCCCACCACCGGGCGCTATTTCCACATCCCCTACCGTTCGCTGCTGCCCAAGGCCGGCCCGCGCAACCTGATCGTCGCCGGGCGCAGCATTGGCGGCAGCCGGATCAGCCATGCCGCGGTGCGCAACATGATGGCCTGCGCGGTGGCCGGCCAGGGCGCCGGGGTGGCCGCCGCGCTGGCGGTCAGGGGTGACGGCGACGTTCACGCGATTGACATGACCGCGGTGCAGGCGGAGCTTCGCCGGCAAGGAGCCCGCATCCATTGAGCGCCACCGCCGCAGCCGATCACCCCGATGTGCCCGCAACCCCGCTGCGCTGGCTGGCGCTGGGGGCAGCGGCACTGGCGATCTTCGCCTCGTACTATGAAAGCGACGTGATCGGCGAACTGGCCGATCTGCTTGGCCGCCAGCGCGGCTTTTCCCATGCCGATATCGGCAGTCTCAATGCCGCGATCTACTGGCCCAGCGTGGTGCTGGCGCTGGTCGGTGGCCTGCTGATCGACCGCTTCGGCGCGGCGCGGATGGCGCTGTGGACCGCTGTGGTGGGCGTGATCGGCGCGGTGCTGACCGCCGTGGGCCAGCCCTTCTGGGTGATGTGGACCGGCCGGCTGGTCTTCGGCGTGGCCGAAGGCGCGATCTTCATGGCGCTGGTCGCTGGCCTGGCCCAGTGGTTCCCCAAAAGCGGGGTGGCACTGGCCACCGCGCTGTTCCTCAGCCTGGCGCGGGTCGGCTCGTTCCTGTGCAACACCTCGTCCACCTGGGCCAAGCCGCTCTACGATGCCGGCTGGCAGCCGCCGCTGTGGCTGGGTGCAGGGATCAGCATGCTGGGCCTGGCGGGTGCGACGCTGTTCTGGCTGCTGGAATCGCGCCGTCCGAGACCCTTGGCGGTGGTGAAGCGGCAGGCGGATGCCCCTGCCTTCAGTGCCGAACACTTTCGCTTCGATGCTTCGTACTGGCTGATCCTCGCGCTGCACGTGCTCTATGCCTCGGTGTTCTTTCCATTCCGGCAAACCTACGCGGTGGTCTACCTCCAGCATGCCAAGCATCTGACGCTGCAGGCCGCCGGGCAGGTCAATTCGGGGGTGTTCCTGATGGCGGTCTTCGTCACCCCGCTGTTCGGCCTGCTGGCCGACCGGGTTGGGCACCGCGCGCTGATGCTGGTGGTCGGCACCGCGCTGCTGCCGGCGACTCTGGCGGTCCTGGCCTTTACCGATCTGTCGCCCTGGGTCTCGACCCTGCTGATGGGGGTCAGCTGGGCACTGGTGCCCGCCGTGATCTGGCCCAGCACCACCCTGATCGTCGCCCCCGATCGGCTGGGGACCGCGCTGGGGCTGATTACCCTGATCCAGGCGGCGGCGATTGCCGGATCGAACTATGCCGCCGGCTGGCTGGCCGATGCGGCCCATGCCGGCCCCGCCAACCCGGCCGGCTACAACGCGCTGCTCGGCTATTTCGCCGTGGTCAGCTTCGTCGCCCTGGCCGCCGTGATTGCCTTGTGGCGCCGCGAAAGCGGGCCCGACGGGCATGGGCTGGAAGCAGCCCGCACAACCTGAACAGCCCGGAGCCCCTCCATGCAGACCATTCTCTCGCTCGGCCTGGCCGAAGCCCGCCGGATCACCGATGCCGCCCGCGCCAAGGCGGTCGCGGAAGGCTGGAACGTGGTGATCGCGGTGCTTGACGCCGGCGGCCACCTGATCCTGCTGGAACGGGCCGATGGAACCCAGCTCGGCTCGGTTCAGGTCGCGCAGGACAAGGCCCGCACCGCGCTGCTGTTCAAGCGGCCCTCGAAGGCGATCGAGGATGTCGTGCTGGGCGGCCGCGCCAATATGGCCCAGCTTACCGGTGCACTGCCGATCGAGGGCGGATTGCCCCTGCTCGTCGATGGCCAGGTGGTGGGGGCGATCGGTATTTCCGGGGTCCAGTCCAGCCAGGACGGTGAAGTGGCGGCAGCCGGCGCTGCGGCGCTCTAAGCCGCCACCAGCACCCGTGCCTGCCGCCAGAAATGCAGCAGGTCGCCAGCATGGCTGGCCGGCACATAGGCAAGGCACGCGGCATCGCTTTCCACCCGCAGCGTCACGGTGACGTGTTCGATCAGCGTCGTGGCGACGCAATCGGTGGCGAAATCAGGGCTTTCGGCATCGAACAGGCCGCCTTCCATCAGCAGTTCGCGCCAGCCCGCGCCGGCGATCCTGATCCGGGCATAGCCCCCGCCCACTTCGGTCAGCGCCCCGCCCTCACCCAGCGGCTTGGCCAGGGCAGCGTGATCGCCCTCGATCAGCCAGGTGGTCGGGCCCAGCCGCATGACCGGCCCGGCGGCCCGGCCCGCCGCTGGCAGGGCGTGGCCGAGCGCCTTCGCCAGCCGCTTTGCCGCCGGCGCGGGATCGCCCCACAGTTCCAGCACCGCCATCGGCACCGCATCGAGCACGGTGATGGTCAGCTCAGTCACGATAGCGCTCTCCCGCCGGATCGTAGAAATGCGGTGCGACAACGCGCACCCGCGTCGTGTGGCCACGGGTCAGCGAGCGAGCGTAGATCTCCTGCCCGTGCCGCGCCCGTCCGTCGGCAAGGTGGGCCAGCGCGATATGCCCTGGCCCCAGCACCCGCCGCACCGCGCCGGTAACATGCCCTTCGGCGCGGGCACCCAGATGCGGCACCAGCATCGCGCCTTCGGGTATCGAATCGCCGTTGACCGATTCCAGCCCGACCAGTTGCTTGCGGCCCGGCTCGGCAAAGGCCGGGCGGTGCAGCGTCGAATGGCCGATATAGCCCCCCGCCGGGTTGAGCATCCGCCCCATGCCAAGGTCGTCGGCGCTCAGCCGCCCGTCGATATCGGGGCCAATCACCAGGTGGCCCTTCTCGATCCGCAACAGTTCCATCGCCTCGAGGCCATAGGCGCAGCCACCCGCCGCTGCGACGGCATCGTCGATCGCCTGCCATACTGCGGCGGCGTGGCGGGCATCGAAGTGCACCTCGAAGGCGCGTTCGCCGCTGAAGCTGGCGGCCAGCAGGTGCACCGGCACCCCGGCAATCGTCGGCTGGCTGGCCGACATGTGGCGCGGAGGTGCCTCGCCGGTCAGCTGCTCCATCACCGCCACCGACTTTGGCCCGGCCACGGCGATCGCCGCATAGTGTTCCTGCACGCAGATCACCGAGACCTTGGCTTCGGGCATCAGGTGATTGCGGACGTAGGAAATGTGCGTTGCCATCCTGCTCGCGCCGGAAGTGGACGAGGTCAGCAGGTAGCGGTTCTCGCCCAGCCGCCAGACGGTGCCGTCGTCGAAGACCAGCCCATCCTCGCGCAGCATGATGGTATAGCGCCCGCGCCCGATGGCCAGCTTGGCCACCGTGGTGGCGCAGATCCGCTCGAGGAAACGCGCCGCATCGGGGCCGTTCACCTCGAACTTGGCCAGCGTCGAAACGTCGGTCAGGCCGACCAGCTGGCGCACGCTGCGCGCCTCGCGTAGCCCGGCCTGGGCCAGCGTTTCACTGCCCCGGGGATAGGCCCGCGGGCGCTTCCAGTATCCGGCGTTCAGCCAGATCGGATCCTTCGCGGCATGAACCGCATAGAGCGCCGGGCGCCGGGTGGGCACGGCATGTTCGCCCTGCGCCGCGCCGGCCATCGCCCCCATCGTCACCGGCGTGTAGGGCGGGCGGAAGGTGGTGATCCCGGCCTCGGGCACCGTCATCCCGCCAGCGTGGGCGAGCGCCTCCAGCGCGGGCAGGTTGCTGGTCTTGCCCTGGTCGGTGGCCATGCCCAGCGTGGTGTAGCGCTTGACGTGCTCAACCGAACGATAGCCCTCGCGCCAGGCAAGATCGATGTCGGCCAGGGTCACGTCGTTCTGGAAATCGAGGAAGCTGGCCTTGGCGTTGCCCACCGGCCGGAACGCGCCGGAGGCCGGCGGATCGCCCGCGGAACCGACCGTGCGGGCCGCCTGCCGCGCCGCGCCGGCCTTGTAGGCCCGCGCGCCCTCGTCCCAGTCGAGTGCGCCGCCAGCCTGCGAATGAAGATGAACCGCCGGCGAAAACCCGCCCGAAACCGCGATCAGGTCGGCGGCAAAATGCTGTTCCGCCCCAGCGATCACGGCGGAAAGGCCCTTCACGCCCCGCCGGCCGCCCTTGGCTGCCTGCGGCACGGAATCGTTCAGAACCGCAAAGCCACTGTCGGCGCCGGCAGGTGCCGGGCGCGTATCGAGCACTGCCACCACCTCGGCCCCGGCATCGCGCAGCGCCCGCGCGGTTTCGTAGGCATCGTCGTTGGTGGTTGCCACCACCACCCGGCGCCCCGGCACCACGCCAAAGCGGCGGATATAGGTCCGCACCGCGCGGCTCAGCATCACCCCGGGGCGATCATTGTTGGCAAATGGGATCGGCCGCTCGATCAGCCCGGTGGCATAGACCACCTCGCCGGCGCGCAGATGCCACATCCGCTGGGCGAAGCCGTGGCCGGGCACCTGCCCGGGCTCGACCAGCTTCTGCGCCAGGCAGAGCATGTTGTCATCCCAGTGGCCGGTGGCCGTCGTGCGGGTCAGGATACGCGCGCCGCCGCTGCGCAGTTCGGCCTCAACGGTCGCGATCCAGCCAGCGCTGCCCTGCCCGTCGATCTCGCGCGGATCGCGCAGCAGGCCGCCGCCCAGCACGGCATCCTGCTCGATCAGCACCACCCGCTTGCCCGCGCGCAGCGCCTCGCGCGCCGCCAGCAGCCCGGCCCGTCCGCCGCCGATAACGGCAACATCGGCGAACAGGGCGCGCTGCGAAAAGTGATCGGGATCGGCCTCGGTCGGTGCCGGGCCCAGGCCCGCGGCACGGCGGATCACCGCCTCGTACTTCAGCCAGGTGCGGGCATGGCCGAAGAAGGTCTTGTAATAGAACCCGGCCGGCAGTGCCTTGGAAGCCAGACCGAACACCGCACCGAGGTCGAAGGCCAGCCCCGGCCAGCGGTTCTGGCTGCGTGCCTCCAGCCCTTCATAGACGAACAGGTCGGTGGCCCGGGTGTTCGGCTCGGTCCGCCCGCCGCGCCCTACGGTGACCAGCGCGTTGGGCTCTTCCACCCCGGCGGTCAGGATGCCGCGCGGGCGGTGGTACTTGAAACTGCGGCCAACCAGCCGCACCCCGTTGGCCAGCAGCGCGGCGGCCAGCGTCTCGCCCGGCCGCGCCAGGTAGCGCGTGCCATCGAAGGTGAAGCCGATGGTCGCGCCCTCGCGCGCCACGCCGCTCACGGCAGGGTCTCCGGGCCGATGGCGCGGATCGCGCTGATCGCATGGGTCACGCGGTGGCGGCGCATCACCAGCCAGCCGCCGCAGCCGTGGGTGTGGCGCCAGATCTCGTCATCCTCGCCACGGGGGTTGGCGCGGGTGAACAGCGCGGCCACCGCCTCGGCCGGCTCGGCATCGAGCGGGACGACCGAATCCACGGTCCGTTCGTAAACGAATTCGGCCTGGGCACGCGGGCCGCAATGGGGGCAGGCAATGGTCAGCATATCAGCGATGATTGGGCATTGGGCCCACCCCGTTCTCGTCAACCGGCGCACCGCGTTCGAAGCGGTGCAGGCTGAAGGGTTCGACAATCTCGTGCGGCCGGCCGTGGGCCAGGCTGTCGGCAAACAGCCAGCCCGAACCGGGCGTGGCCTTGAACCCGCCATAGCACCAGCCGCCGTTCAGCCAGAGGCCATCCACCGGGGTTGGCCCGATGATCGGTGCGCCGTCGAAGCTCATGTCGGTAACCCCGGCCCAGCAGCGCAGCATCCGCAGCCGCGAAAGCGAAGGCATCAGGGCCAGCCCCTGGGCCACGGCGCCTTCCAGCGTCATCGGCTGGCCACGCTGGGCGTAGGAGGGCCAGTTGTCGGGGTCGCCGCCAAAGACGATCCCGCCCTTGTCGCTCTGGTTGATGTAGCAATGCAGCGACTGCGACATCACCACGGTCTGGACCATCGGCTTGACGCCTTCGGTCACCATCGCCTGCAGCGTCTGGCTTTCCACCGGCAGCTTCAGCCCCGCCATCGCCGCGACATGACCCGAATGGCCGGCCACGCAGATGGCGATGGTGCCAGCCGCAATCCGGCCACGGGTGGTTTCCACCGCCACCGCGCGGTTGCCCTCGCGGACGATGCCGGTAACTTCGCAGCGCTGGATGATGTTGACCCCTGCGGCATCGGCGCCCCGGGCAAAGCCCCAGGCCACAGCATCGTGCCGCGCGGTACCACCACGCCACTGGATCATCCCGCCCTCGATGGGAAAGCGGGCATCGCGCGAGAAATCGAGCAGGGGTTCGATCTTGCGGAGCTGATCCACGCTCAGCAGTTCGGCGTCGATCCCCTGGTTGCGCATCGCATCGCCCTTTTCGGCGAGGCGGATCATGTCGGCGTCCGAATGGCCCAGGAACAGCGCACCGCGCGGGCTGAACATGACGTTGTAGTTCAGCTCGTCGGACAGGGTCTGCCACAGCTTCAGGCTGGTTTCGTACATCCGGCTGAGGGGTTCCTGCCGGTAGTTCGAGCGGACGATGGTGGTGTTGCGCCCGGTGTTGCCGCCGCCGATATAGCCCTTTTCCAGCACCGCCACATTGCGGATGCCATGCCGGGTCGCGAGGTAATAGGCCGTGGCCAGACCATGCCCGCCGCCGCCGATGATCACCACATCATAGGCCGGCTTGGGATCGGGGTGGCGCCAGGCCGGCCGCCAGTGGCTTTGCCCGTTGAAGGCACCACGCAGCAGCGAAAGAGCGGAATAGCGCCCCATCAGAGCGGCAACCAGCCGCGCGCTTCGCGCCAGCCTGCCTCGATCCCGGCAAAACGGTCGAGCCCCAGCTTGGCGATGTCGGTGAAGGTGCACTGCCCTTCGATCACCAGGTCCCGCAGGGCGTGGCCGCTGGCGGGCGAGAGGCCGAAGCCGACGCCGGACATGGTGCAGAAGGTGACATTGTCGCGCCGGTCGATCACCGGGCGGCCATCGGGCGTCATCTCGATCACCCCCGCCCAGCTGCGGATCACGCTGAGATGCGCCGCCTTGGGCAGCAGTTCGGCAACGCGGCGGGCCAGGTTGCGGGTCAGCGGGGTGCTGGGCTTCACCGCCGGCCCCAGCTCGTCGAACTCGACCCATTCGTGCGGGCCACCACCATAGGCAAGGTTGCCGCGCAGCGTCTGGCGACCATAGAGGCCGTTGCCGTCAACCCCACCCAGCGGCATCATCGGCGCCGGTTCGGTCACGATCATTTCGGCCCGTGCGGCGGCCAGCGGCATGTCGATCCCCAGCTGGGCCAGCAGCCGCCCGGTCTGCGGCCCCGCGGCGATTACCACCGCATCGCATTCATAGGTGCCAGAGGTGGCATGCACCGCGCTGACCTTGCCACCGCTGGCGGCAAAGCCGGTAACCGGGGAATGCTGGACGATCCGCCCGCCCAGGTCCTGCAAGGCCCAGGCATAGGCCTGCACGGTGCGCTGGGGGTTGGCGTGGCCGCCAAAGCGATAGTGGATGCCGCCAAGGCAATTGTCGCCGGCCAGCGGCACCGCCTCGCGCGCCTGCTGCGGATCGAGCAGATCGACCCGGTGGCCGAGGCGGTTGTTCATCCCCGCGATGTAATGGTACTGTTCGAGCTGGCGCGGGGTTACGGCCAGGATGATCCGTTCCGGGCAATGCTCGGTCGGATAGCCCAGCAATTCGTCCATCTGCGGCCAGAGGCGCTGTTCCTCCTTGAACAGCGGGCTCTGGTAGTGCGAACAGCCCCCGCCATTGCGGCCCGAAGCTTCCCACCCGACAATGCCCTTGTCGAGCACAGTGACCGAAACGCCCGAACGCGCCAGCCACCAGGCGGCGGAAAGGCCGGTCGCGCCACCGCCGACCACTACGACTTTCTGCGCGCTCATAGGCTCATGTTCCCGCCAAGCACCCGCCGGTTTTCTTCTTCATAGGGCGTGCCGATGTCCGCATAGGGCACCCATTGGGTGGGAATGCCCATCCACACGTCCCAGCCCGCACGCATCTCGTCACTCTCGTCCCAGTCGGCGATCACCTGCAGCGGCAGCGGCCGCACCGGCGCGCGGTGGGTGGCCAGCGGCAGCGCCGCCAGCTCGCTGTTTGCCTGCACCGCCAGCAGCATCGCCACCTGATCGCGGCAGCGGCGGCCCTGGCAGACCCCCATGCCCGAACGGGTCAGCCGCTTGATCTGGTCCTGATTGACCGGGCCATCGGCCAGCAGCGACTTCAGCGAGCGTGCCTGCATCGCCGGCGAGCGGTCGAGATACTTCGGCGGCTGAACCCCCAGCAGGTCCGACAGGGTAACTTCCTCGCACTGGCAGATCACGGTATCGCCACCGCAGGCCCCACCCAGCGCCGCCAGCCAGTCGAACCGGTAGGCGACGTGGTCGAACCCGGTATCCGGCACCCCGGCGCACAGCCCCACCGCGCTGACCGCACCATCGGCCACCGGAACGTAGCCGCCCCGGTTGGCGACAAATGCGCGCGCGCCGCCGCTGGCGTCCTGCAGTTCGATCATCGGCACCAGCCCGATCGCCAACACCACGGTATCGCAGGCGATCACGGTGCCATCGGTCAGCACCACGCTTTCGACGCCGTCAATTCCGCCACGCGCCTCGGCCAGTCCGGACCCGCAATGGATGGCAACCCCGGCCGCAGCCAGCCGCGCCACCAGCGCCGGATCGCCCTGCGCCGCGCCGCGCACCTCGACCAGCCCGGCCACCGCGAGCCCCTTGTCAAGCGCCAGCAGCGCGGTTTCCAGCGCCAGATCGTGCGATCCCGCGATCAGCACCCGACGCCCGGCAAAGGCCTCGTAGCGGGTCAGCAGGCATTGCAGCGCCATGGCGCCCATCACCCCCGGCTGGTTCCAGCCCGGGAAGGCCATCGGCAGGTCACGCGCGCCGGTTGCCAGCACCAGTCGGTCGAACCCGACGAGCCAGCTCTTCTCGGTATTGGCCAGCCCGACCACCTGCCCCGGCAGGCTGCCGACCAGCGGACCGTTGCGGTAGATGCCCCAGGCGGCGGTGCCCAGCTGGACCTCTACGCCTGCCTCGAACACCGGCTCCAGCCAGTCCATGTTGGCGAAGACGGTCTCGAGCATCCGCTCGGCGTTCTGCAGCGCCGGCGTTGCCCGCCCGCCAAAGAACAGCGGCACGTCGTTGCCCACCTGGTGGCCCGGCACCGGATGCTCGTCGACCAGCAGCACGCTGGCCCCGCCCTTTGCAGCGGCCAGCGCGGCTTCGGCTCCGGCAGGCCCGGCGCCCACCACCACCACCTGATAGTGGGCGGAAGGCGGCGGAAACTTGCCGTCGATCGCGTGGATATCAACCTTGCGGCTGGTCATGCCCCCTCCAGTGCCTGCGCCAGATCGGCGATGATGTCGTCCTTGTGCTCCAGCCCGACCGACATGCGGATGGTGCCATCGGTGATCCCGCTGGCGGCCCGCGCTTCGGGGGTCAGGGCGTAATGGGTGGTGCTGGCCGAATGGCAGATCAGGGTGTTGGTGCCCCCGAGGTTGACCGCCATTTTCAGCAGCTTCAGCCGGTCCAGCATGCGAAAGGCCTCGGCCTCGCCACCGTGGAGGTGGAAGGAGAAGGTCGATCCGGCGGCGCTGCACTGGCGTTCCAGCACCGCGCGCTTGGCCGAGCCTTCCGGCGCGAAGCCCAGATAGGTTACCCCTGCCACCTTGGGATGGTCGCGCAGCCATTCGGCCACGGCCTTGGCGTTTTCCATCGCCCGCTCGATCCGGATCGGCGCGGTTTCAAGGCTGCGGGTCACCAGCCAGGCGGTATAAGGGTCGAGGTGGTTACCCCAGGTCAGCCGCTGCAGCTTCAGCGCATCGATTAGGTCCTTTCGGCCCGAGATCGCGCCGGCCAGCAGGTCGGAGTGGCCAGCGCAATACTTGGTCAGCGAGGTGACGCACAGGTCCACCCCATGCTCGATCGGGCGCTGGTGGAAGGGCCCAAGCAGCGTGTTGTCGACCATCACGATCGGGCGACGGCCCTGCGCCGCCTCGATCCGCCCGGCAATGGCCACCAGCAGGTCCAGATCGACCAGCGCGGCGGTGGGGTTGCCGGGGCTTTCCGCCGCCAGCATCGCCACCGGCCCGCGCGCCATGGCGCGTTCGCAGGCGGCCCAGATGTTCGCCTCGTCACAGCCATCGGTATAGGCTTCGGCGAAAGTGCCGAACTGCGGCATGATCTCGTTGAACAGGCCATCGACGCCCGAATAGAACGGGCGGCCGAAGACCACGCCCTCGCCGGGGCGCAGATAGGCGAGGGCAACGGCAGTATGCGCGGCCATCCCGCTGCAATAGGCCAGCGCCGCCTCGGCCCCGTCGATCGCCGCCAGGCGCGCTTCAAGGATGTCGAGCCCCGGGTGGCCCAGCCGCGAATAGATGTGCAGCGCCCCGCCGGCCTCGGGCCCGTCACCGTCGAAATAGGCGCGGTGAACGTCCTTGGCGGTCTGCGCCGAGGGGTAGGTGAAGGTCGCGGTCATGAAGGCCGGCGGCTTGGCCGAGCGCAGCGCATCCTCCGAATTCCAGCCGTGCGTGACGGCCAGCGTTTCAGGGCGGAACGAGGGGGTTTTCTGGTCAGCCATGGCTCTCAACATAGGTTCGGGCACGGTCGCAGTACCAGTCGGTGAAGCGCGCGACCAGCGCCTCGGCCTCGGGCGAATAGGGCCCCGGGGTATAGCCCGGGCTCAGCACCCCACGATGGTTGTTTTCGGCCAGTTCCTTGTCCTGGGCGTTGGTTTTCAACCACAATTCCTTGAGCCGGTCGACCTGGTAATCCACCCCTTCGACAGCATCCTTGTGGACATACCAGCGGCTGAAGACATGGGTCTCGCGCGGGCCCACCGGCATGCAGCTGAAGACGAAGACATGATCGCCGGTGGCATGGGCGAACAGGTGCGGATCGACCGCCCAGCGCAGCGAGCCGACGTTGCCGCCGTTCACCGTGGTCAAGGGGCGGGCGCAAACGGGCTGGCCATCGATGCTGATCGAACTGCACCCGGGGTTGAGCGCGAACCGGGCCAGCTGCCACCAGCTGCCCTCGACCGAGCGGTGCGGCAGCCCGGCCGCCTCCATCTCGGCCTCGAAGGCCGGGGCTGCGGGGTTGCGGGCGGTGTCGAAATGGCGGCTGAAGTGGACCGGGAAGCTGGCGGCCAGCTCGGGGTGGCCGGTCGGGCAATGGTAGCACTCGCGCGCATTTTCCATCACCAGCTTCCAGTTCGCCTCCTCGACCAGCGTATCGGTCGCGGCCAGCCTGAGGTTGCCGAAGTCCAGCGGCCCGGCATAGGCGGCGAACTGGTCGCCAAAACTGTCGAACTCGGGGGGATTGTCGGCCAGGCAGATAAACACTGCCCCTGCCACCCGGCGCAGGGCCACCGGCTTCAGCCCGTGCGCGGCCTTTTCGAACCCCTCGGGCATCCGCCCGGCGGCCAGCAGCCCGCCGTCCAGATCGTAGGTCCAGCGGTGATAGGGGCAGATCAGCCGGGGCGCCGTGCCGTGCCCGGGCTGGCAGAGGATCGAACCGCGATGGCGGCACGAATTGTGGAAGGCATGGATCTCGCCGGCGCGGTCACGGGTCAGCAGCACGGGATAGTCGCCAATGGTCAGCGCATAGGTGCTGCCCGGGGTGGGCAGCTCGCATTCCAGGCAGGCCATCAGCCACGATTGGCCGTAGATTGCCGCGACATCGAAGGCCAGCACCGCAGGCTCCACATACAGTGCCTGCGGCAGGCTGTGGCCGGGCCGGCGCTGATCGAGCAGCGAGCGAATCTGGTCGAAAGGCATCGTTCAATCCATTGGACCCGGGGAAGCGTGGCAGAGGTGGACGAAACCTGCCGTCAGTCAAAATCGCATTTTCGCATGGCCCCATGCAAAGTGACGAAATCCCCCGCAGCAGCGCGGGCGCGCGTTGACCTGGCCGGGGCGGCGCGGCACGATCAGGCCAGACAGCCAGACCTGTCAGGAGGAGGATCACCATCGCCAGCCGTGGCCAGATCAATCGGCGCTGGTTGCCGCTGAACGCCCTGCGCGCGTTCGAAGCGGTGGGCCAGCGGTTGAGCTTTACCGCCGGAGCCAATGCGCTTTCGGTGTCGCAGAGCGCGGTCAGCCGCCACGTGATCGGGCTGGAGGAACTGCTGGGCAGGCCGCTGTTCGAGCGTGAGGCCGGCGGCCTCGTCCTGACCCCGGCCGGGGCCGAACTGCTGCCGGTAGTCTCGAAAAGCTTTGAACGCATCGAGCAGACGCTGAACGCCATCCGCGATGATCGGGTGGGGCACCGCACCTTGCGGATCCATGTGCCGCCCAGCCTGCTGCAATTGCGGCTGCTGCCGATGCTGGGGGAGTTCCGCCAGGCCCACCACGAATTTCAGATCGACATTTCCAGCAGCAACGTCACCGGCCTGCCCGCCGAACAGATCGACATGGCCATCGTCTATGACCGGCCCAATGTCGATGACTGGGTGACCGATCTGCTGCTGCCCGCGCGGGTCGTTCCCATGTGTTCATCGGCGACAGCCGAACGCGCGCGGGGCCGCAGCCTGGGCGAATTCCTTGCCGATATCGAACTGCTCCACGTCCGGCTCGACCATCAGCCGCGCGACCTGCTGTGGGCCAACTATGTCCAGCAACAGGGGCTGGAACTGACGACCCGGGGCGGGATGGCCTTCGATACCGCGATTGCCGCTGCCGCCTATGCCGAGACCCAGCCCGGGGTCTTTCTGGGCGAGGAGACGATCCACGCCGCGCAGTTGCAATCCGGCCAGCTGGTCACGCCCTTCGACGCGGCGGCGGACAGCGGCTTCGGCTATTACCTGAAGCTCCATGCCGACGATCTGGCCGATCCGGCGATTGCCGCCTTCCGCTCGTGGCTGATCGCCCGGCTGGGGCATGGCGAGAGCCCGCTGGCGGGCTGACCCTCGCGCAGGCGGATCAAGTCCAGTCCAGCACCACCTTGCCCGACTGGCCGCTGCCCATTGCCGCGAACCCTTCGGCAAAGCGGCTGGCCGGCAGGCGGTGGGTGATCAGCGGATCGAGGTCCAGCCCGGCTTCGAGCAGGCCCAGCATCTTGCGCCAGGTCTCGAACATCTCGCGGCCATAGACGCCCTTGACGGTCAGCGCCTTCAGGATCACCCGGCCCCAGTCAACGCTCATCGGCGCGGTAGGGATGCCCAGCATCGCCAGCTTGCCGCCCATCTTGAGCATTTCCATGGCCTGGCTGATCGCCGGCACCGCGCCCGAAATCTCCAGTGCCACGTCAAAGCCTTCGGCTACGCCCTCGCGGGCCATGGCATCGCGCAGATCCTCGTGGCCGACGTTGACCGGCACGACATCGGCCAGCTTTGCCGCAAGGTTCAGGCGATAATCGTTGATGTCGGTGATCAGCACCCGGCGCGCGCCGGCGCGGCGGGCAACGGCGGCGGCCATGATTCCGATCGGCCCGGCGCCGGTTACCAGCACATCCTCGCCCATCAGTTCGAACTGCTGGGCGGTGTGGACGGCATTGCCGAAGGGATCGAGCAGCGCACCGACATCGTCGCTGACCGCATCGGGCAACGGCACGACATTGAAGGCCGGAATGCAGAGGAATTCGGCAAAGGCACCCTGGCGGTTGACGCCAACCCCCTTGGTCGCCGGGTCGAGATGGAACCGCCCGGCACGGGCAGCGCTGCTGCCCAGATCGATGATGTGCCCTTCGCCCGAAACCCGCTGGCCCAACTTCAGTGGCCGGGAAACGGCGCTGCCCAGCTCGACGATCTCGCCCGAGAACTCGTGGCCGGTGATCAGCGGCACCGGAACATTGGCCTGCGCCCAGCCATCCCAGTTGAAGATGTGCATGTCGGTGCCGCAGATCGCGGTGCGCTTGACCCGGATCAGCACGTCTTCCGGCCCTACTTCAGGGATCGGCGCCTCGGTTTCCCAGATCCCGGGTTCGGCCTTCAGCTTGGCCAGCGCGCGCATCGTGTGGTTGCCCATCATGCGATAACTCCCAGTTTGCGGCCTACCCGGGTGAAGGCGGCAACGGCCTCGTCGATCTGTTCGGCGGTGTGGGCGGCGGACAGCTGGGTGCGGATCCGCGCCTTGCCCAGCGGCACCACCGGGTAGGAAAAGCCGGTCACGAATACCCCATCGTCCAGCAGCGCGGCGGCCATGTCCTGCGCCAGCCGGGCATCGCCCAGCATGACGGGCACGATCGGATGCTCGCCGGGGATCAGGGTGAAGCCGGCCGCGGCCATGCCGTTGCGGAACCGTGCGGCATTGGCGCGCAGCTGCTCGCGGCGCTGCTCGCCCTCGGCCGAACGCGCGATGGCGATGGCCTCCAGGCTCGCCCCGCAGACCGACGGGGCCAGCGCGTTGCTGAACAGATAGGGCCGTGCCCGCTGGCGCAGCAGCGCAACCACTTCGGCCCGGGCGGCGACAAAGCCCCCCATCGCCCCGCCCAGCGCTTTGCCGAAGGTGCCGGTAACGATATCGATCCGTGCCTCGCAGCCGCGAAAGGCCGCCGATCCGCGCCCGCCCGGGCCAATCAGCCCGGTGGCATGGCAATCATCGACCAGCACCAGCGCATCGTACTGGTCCGCCAGCGCGCAGACCCGGTCGAGCGGGGCGATGTGCCCGTCCATCGAGAAAACGCCGTCGGTAGCGATCAGCACGGTTTCCGCACCCTCGGCCCGGGCCTGCTTCAGCATGGCCTCCAGCTCGGCCATGTCGCCGTTGGCGTAGCGATAGCGCCGCGCCTTGCACAGGCGGATGCCGTCGATCAGGCTCGCGTGGTTCAGGCTGTCGGAGACGATGGCGTCGTTTTCGCCCAGCAATGGCTCGAATACCCCGCCATTGGCATCGAAGGCGGCGGCGAAGAGGATGGCGTCTTCCTTGCCCAGATAGCCGGCGATCTCGGCCTCAAGTTGCTTGTGGATCGCCTGCGTGCCGCAGATGAAGCGCACCGAGGCGAGGCCGGCCCCCCAGGTTTCGGCCGCCTTGTTGCCGGCAGCCACCACGCGCGGATCGCCGGCCAGGCCAAGGTAGTTGTTGGCGCAGAAGTTGATCACCCGGCGCGGGTTGCCCGCCTCGCCCACCTGGGTCTCGGCACCCTGGGCAGCCTGCATGATCCGCTCGGGCTTTTCCAGCCCGTCGTTGCGGATCTGCTCCAGCGTATCGGCTACCCGGGTATAGAATCGTTCGCGCATCGCCAAGCTCCTTGGCGCGCAAATTACGATATATCGCCCATCAGGTCCAGTATATTGGAATTTCCGATGGGCCTATGAGGTCACAACCAGCAGCGCCCGCGCCACTCCCGGGCCGGCATTGACAATGGCGTGCGGCACATCGACCGGATAGCGCGCGGTGGCGCCGGCGCCGAGGTCGAACCGTTCGCCCCCCACTTCCACCGCCATTGCCCCTTCCAGCACCGTCAGATGCTCCCGCGCGCCCTTGGCATGGGCTTCGGACCGCAACGCACCCCCGGCCTCCATCGCCAGTTCATACCATTCGACCGATCCGGCCCGATGCGCCGGGCTTAGGATGCGCAGCACGCAGCGCCGGTCTTCGGTGCGGATTTCGGGGACGAAGCTGGCCTGGGTAATCTCGACCTTCACCCGGTTGTCCGACGGGGCGACGCCGATCAGTTCGGAAACGTCGATCTTCAGCGCCCGCGCCAGCCCCCACACGGTGGCGAGCGTGGGGTTGGCCTGCCCCCGTTCGATCTGCGAAAGCATCGAGCGCGATACGCCCGACAGCGCCGCCAGCCCGTCCAGCGTCATCCCGCGCCGCTTGCGCAGTTGCTGGACGTGCGGGCCGATCGATGGAGCATCCTTGCCGGGCATTGCCGCTGCTTTCCGTGGCTGGGTCAGGTTGCCGCTTTGCCAAAAGAAGCCGGGCGGCGCAGCAATTTTCTCAGGGCAACAGCACGATCTTGCCGACATGGCGCTTGGCGAGAAAGTCGCGCTGCGCCTCGGCTATGGCCTGCAAGGGATAGGTAGCGGCGATCAGCGGGCGGATCCGCCCCGCCGTGATATGGCCGACCAGTTCGGCAAAGACCCCCTGCCCCAGCACCGTGCAGCCGAACAGCGACAGGTCCTTGAGGTAGAGCGTCCGCAGGTCAAGCTCGACCAGCGGGCCGGCGATCGCCCCCGCAGTGGCATAGCGGCCACCGGGGCGCAGCAGGCGCAGCAGGTCAGCAAACTGGCCGCCGCCGACCACGTCGATCACCAGATCGAAGCTGTCCGGCCCGAACCGCGCGACCAGATCCTCGCCGCGCGCGGCCACCTCTCCGGCGCCCAGATCGCGCAGCGCAGCGCCCTTGTCGCCGGCGCCTACCGCAGCCACCCGCGCACCGCGCACCATGGCCAGCTGCACCGCCGCCGATCCCACCCCGCCCGAGGCGCCCGTCACCAGCACCCGTTCGCCAGCCACCTGCCCGGCGCGGCTCAGCATGTTGAGCGCGGCGCTGTAGGCGCAGGGGAACGAGGCAAGTTCAGCGTCGGACAGCGCGCAGTCCACCGCATGGGCATGGGCGGCCGGCACCACCGCATAGTCGGCGAAGGCGCCATCGCATTCCGAGCCGAAATAGCGCACCGTGCCATCGGCAGCCCGGAACACCGGTTCGACCAGCACCCGCTGGCCAAGCCGCCCAGCCGCAACACCCTCGCCCAGTGCCACGACCTTCCCCGCGGCATCGGCGCCCTGGATGCGCGGGAAGGTAAAGGCGGCGCCCGACCAGCCGTCGTCCCGCGCCTCGGCAAAGCCCTGTTCGGCACCGGTGGCGCTGTCGGCAGCCACCGCTTTCGAATACCATCCGGTGCGGGTGTTGATATCGGTATTGTTGACCCCTGCGGCACCTACCCGCACCAGCACCTCGCCCGGGCCAGGCCGTGGCACCGGCAGATCCTCGCGCCACTCCAGCATGTCGAACCCGCCGAAGCCGTTCAGCACGACCCCGCGCATCCGTGCCGGAAGGGGCTGATCAGGCATCGGCAAGGTGCCGCAGGTACCAGTCCTGGAAGGTGATCAAGGCGCGCTCCTGCGTCGAATACCGCCCCGGGCGATAGTGGCGCGAGCGGATCCCGTCCTGGTTGTCTTCGGTGATCTGCTTGTCCTGCAGCGTGGTATTGTGCCAGCCCCAGGTCATCCGCTCAAGATCGACCTCGTCGGCACGGCCGTCGACCAGCCAGGTAATGTCGACATCGGTCTGCATCGCCGATCGCGGGGTAAAGCGGAACAGCATGGCGAAATCATTGTCGGCGACGATGTGGCTGAAGGGGCTGAAGGCGAGGTGCATCCGGCCGTAATCCCAGTCCACCCGCTTGCCCATCAACCGGCTGGCGGGCTGGCCATCGGGGGTCTCGGTGAGGAAGCCTTCGCGCATGGTGCGCTGGAGCAGCGCCCGCAGGTGGCTGCTCTCGGGCCCGTCGTCGACGGTATAGACCGGGCGGCCCAGTGCCTCGGCCTGGGCCTTCCATGCCTCCAGCACCGGGGCATAACGCTCGACCGCCTCGGCCGGGCCGGAGCTGGGCCCTGCCCCCACCGCCAGCAGCGCCTCGGGCGGGTGCATCGAGCAGAACTCGGGATGCGCCGGCGCACAGTGGTAGCATTCGAGGAAATTCTCGACCACCAGCTTCCAGTTGGCAGCGGTGGGGTAACGCCCTTCGTGCGCCACCCGCGCATTGTCAAAACCGTGGTAGTCGAGGATCGGCTCGAATTCGGCGAAGGTTGCGTCGAATGGCTCGGGTTCGTCCTCGCTCAGGCAGACGAAGATCAGGCCGTGGAGGGTCCGGACATGGGCCGGGATCAGGCCATTGTCCTCCTTGCGGAAATCCTCGGGCATCAGCCGCGCCGACCGCAGCGCGCCGTCGAGCCCGAAGCTCCAGGCATGATAGGGGCAGACCAGCAGCTTGCCGTGCCCGCGCTCGCCCTGGCACAGGGTCGAGCCGCGATGGCGGCAGACGTTGTAGAAGGCGTTCACCTGCGCTTCGTTCTCGCGCACGATCAGCACCTGCTCGCCGCCCACCCGAAACACGAACCAGTCGCCCGCGCGCGGGATCTGCGCGATGTGCCCGGCCATCAGCCACTTGCGGCTGATAACGCGGTCAAAGTCCTCGTTGAACACCGCATCGCTGGTGTAGAAGGCCCCCGGCAGGCTGTAGCCAGGGGTGGTCTGGGAAAGCAGATTGGCCAGCAGGTTGGTCATGGTCAGCATTTGATCCGGGTATTGGCAGGGTCGTAAAGCGGCTTGAGCGAGGCCAGTGCGGGATAGCGCACCCCCGCGATCTCGATTTCGTAGTCGTCGGCGCCGATATCGCCCACCGGCCCGCCATCGGGCGCGGTGACATAACCAAGGCCGCAGGCAGCGCCGAGCGTATGGGCATACATGCCCGAGCGGATGTAGCCGGCGATGCGGTCGCCCTGCCAGATCGGCTCGTTGTGATAGAGCATCGGCGCCGGGTCCTTCAGCAGGAACTGGACCAGCTTCTGCTTCACCCCGGCTTCCTTCTGCGCCAGCAGCGCCTCGCGGCCGATGAAGCCACCGGGCTTGTTCAGCCGCACGGCAAAGCCCAGCCCGGCTTCCAGCGGGGTATCCTCGTCGGTGATGTCGTGGCTCCAGTGACGGTAGGCCTTTTCCATCCGCAGCGAGTTGAGCGCGTGATAGCCGCACAGCTTCAGCCCGTGCGCCGGCCCCGCCGCCATGATCGCGTCGAAGACTCCGGCCATGAATTCGGTGGGGATGTAAAGCTCCCACCCCAGTTCGCCGACATAGGTGATCCGGCTGGCGCGGACCAGGGCATGGCCAAGCTCGATCTCGCGGCTGGTGGCGAAGGGGAAGCCCTCATGGCTCAGGTCATCGGGTGAGAGGCTTTGCAGCAGCGCGCGCGATTTCGGCCCCATCACCGAGATCACCCCCATCGCGGACGAAACGTCGGTCAGCACCGCGTGTGCATCGGCCGGGATATGGCGTTTCAGCCAGTTGAAATCGCGCACCGCGGTTTCCGCACCGGTGACGATCAGATAGGCGGTCTCCGACAGGCGGGTGACGGTCAGGTCGGCCTCGATCCCGCCTTTCGGGTTCAGCCACTGGGTGTAGATCATCCGCCCCGGCGCGACATCCACCTCGTTGGCGCAGACCTGGTTCAGCACGGCGCAGGCATCGCGCCCCTCCAGGCGGAACTTGGCAAAGCTCGACTGGTCGAACAGGCCCACACCCTCGCGTACCGCGCGGTGTTCGGCGGCACTGGCCTCGAACCAGTTCTGCCGCCCGTAGGAATATTCGTACTTCGGGGCAGAGCCGGGCGCACCATACCAGTTCGGCCGTTCCCAGCCGAAGGCCTCGCCATGGCAGGCGCCTTGCGCCACCAACCGGTCATACAGCGCCGATTTGCGCACCCCGCGCGCGGTTTCATACTGCTTGAAGGGATAATGGGTGGCGTAGAGCAGCCCCAGGCTCTCGCTGACCCGTTCGCGCAGGTACTTGCGGTTGATCTGAAACGGCATGTTGCGCCGCACGTCAACCGTCCACAGGTCAGCCGGCGGCATCCCGTCGCGGATCCATTCGGCCATCACCTTGCCGACCCCGCCGGCCGATTGCAGGCCGATCGAGTTGAGGCCGGCGGCCACGAAACAGCCCTTCAGCTCGCTGGATTCGCCAAGGTGATAGCGCACGTCCGGGGTGAAGCTTTCGGGGCCGCAGAAGAATTTGACGATCCCGGCGTTTTCCAGCGCCGGCACCCGCTTCATCGCATCCATCAGCAGCGGCTCGAAATGCTCGAAGCTGCCGGCGATCTCATCGAAGCAGAAATCCTCGGCGATACCTTCCATTCCCCACGGCCGGGCATTGGGCTCGAAGGCGCCGACCAGCAGCTTTCCGGCATCGTACTTGTAATAGCCGCAGTGGTCATAGTCGCGCAGCACCGGCAGGCTGGGCGACAGGCCCTCGATCCCCTCGAACAGCACGTAATAGTGCTCGCAGGCATGCAGCGGCACGGTCACGCCGATATTGGCGCCAAGGTCGCGGGTCCACATGCCCCCGGCCAGCACCACGTAATCGGCATCGATCGAACCGTGCTCGGTATCGACCCCGGTGACCCGCTCGCCATCGTGGCGCACCCTGGACACCTTGCAGTTCTCGACGATCCGCACGCCGCTGGCCCGCGCGCCCTTGGCCAGCGCCTGGGTGATGTCGACCGCGTTGGCATAGCCATCGGAAGGAATGTGAATCCCGCCGACCACATCGTCGACATTGACGATCCCGGCCATGGCCTTGATTTCGTCGGGCGTGACGACGTTGACCGGCAGGTCGAAGACCTTGGCCATCGAGGCCGAGCGCTTCAGTTCCTCGAACCGCTCATGGTTGGTCGCCATCGAGATCGAGCCGCACTGGCGATAGCCGGTCGCCTGACCGGTTTCAGCCTCCAGCCCGCGGTAAAGCTCGCCGGTATATTTGGCCAGCTTGGTCATGTTGATCGAGGGACGCAACTGGCCGACCAGCCCGGCAGCGTGCCATGTGGTGCCGCAGGTGAGCTGCCTGCGTTCGCACAGCACCACGTCCTGCCAGCCGATTTTGCCGAGGTGATAGGCGATCGAGGTGCCGATCACTCCGCCCCCGACGATGACGACGCGCGCGCGGCGCGGAAGGTCGACAGACATGGGCGATCAGGCCTTCTGCTTGAGGTTGTCGGGATCGTAGGCCGGTTCGGCCAGAACCACGGCGGGGCGGCGCTCGCCCTGCAGTACGACGTCGAAGCGGGTGCCGGGCGCGGCATGTTCGGGCGGCACACAGGCAAAGAACAGGCTTTTGCCCACCCGATGGCCATAGCCGCCCGAGGTGGTGAGGCCGATGCAGACATCGCCCAGCATCACCGGCTCCACCCCGCGCACGTCGCAGGTGGTGGCGTCAAGTTCGCCATAGACGATCTTCAGCGGGCGCCGGGGTGCATTGGCACTGGCCGCCTTGCCGGTGAAGTCATCCTTGTCCATGCGGATGAACCGATCCATGTCGGCCTCGGTCATGGTCAGTTCGTTGGTCAGTTCGCTGCCCCAGGCCTTGTAGCCCTTTTCCATCCGCATCGCATTCGAGGCGTAGAGACCATAGTCGGCTATGCCGAATTCCTCGCCCGCCGCCCAGACCGCGTCGTAGAGCCGAACCAGATCGCCCATCGCCGGGTGCAGTTCCCAGCCCAGTTCGCCGGCATAGGAGACCCGCAGCGCCCGTACCGGAATGCCGGCAAGGGTCATGTCGCGCCCGCTGAGCCAGCGGAAGCCGGCGTTCGAGAGATCCTCGTCGGTCAACTTGGCCAGCAGATCGCGGCTGCGCGGCCCGTTGAGCACCAGCACCCCGCGCTCGAGCGTGACGTTGCTGAGCGTCACCGCCTCGCCAGGCTGCACGGCCTGAGTCAGCCAGTCCCAATCGCGCAGTTCGGCGGCGCAGGCCGAGAGGCAGTAGAAGTGATCGTCGGCGAGCCGGGTCACGGTCATTTCGCCGGCGATCCGCCCGCCCGCCGACAGCATGTGGACCAGCGCGATCCCGCCGGTCTTCTTCGGCATGCGGTTGGCACAGATGCGGTTGAGGAAGGCCTCGGCCCCGGCGCCCTTGACCTCGTACTTGGCGAAGCCCGAGAGGTCGAGCACCCCCACCCCTGAGGCCACCGCGCAAACCTCTTCGGCCACCGCGGCAAAAGCATTTGTGCGGTGGTAACCGCCCTGCTCCTCCGCGCCGTCCTTCGAAAACCACTTGGGCCGTTCCCATCCGAACGTTTCGGAATAGGCCGCGCCCTTGGCCTTAAGCTTGCTGTAGAGCGGGCTGGTCTTGCTCGGCCGCCCGTCCGGCTCTTCCTCGCCGGGCAGGCGGGTGGTGAAAGTCATGCGATAGTCGAGGAAGACCTTGGCACGGCTGTAGGCCTCGTCGGCGAAGGGGCCGTAGCGGCGCGGGTCGAATTCGACCATGTTGATCTCGGCATCGCCGTGGACCATCCACTGCGCGAGGTATTTGCCCGCCCCGCCGCCCTGGGCGATGCCGAAGCTGGTGCCGCAGCAATGCCAGAAATTGGTGAGGCCACCCGCCGGCCCGAGCAGCGGGCCACCATCGGGCGTGTGCGGGATGGCGCCATTGACCACCCGGCGGATGCCGACCTTGCCGAACACCGGAATGCGTTCCACCGCGCGCTCAAGCCACTTGCCGATCCGGTCAAGATCGTCGGGGAACAGTTCGCTGGTCGAGGGCCATTCGGGCACCCCGCCGCGCGGGGCCCAGGCTTCGGCCAGGCCGATGTTCTCGTAAACCCCGATCAGCCCGCTCTTCTGCTCCTGCCGCAGATAACCCGAAACCCAAGGGCAGCGCATCACCGGCATTTCCTCGTCGCGATCGGCGAATTCGGGGATCGGATCGGTGACGAGGTAGTGGTGCTCCATATTGGTGACCGGAATGTCGATCCCGGCCATCTGTGCCACCGGCCGGGCATAGCAGCCGGCGGCGTTGACCACCATGCCGGCGCGCACCGTGCCCTGTTCGGTATGCACTTCCCATTCGCCGTTGGGCAGCTGGTTGAGGCCGGTTACGCGGTTCTTGCGGACGATCTTGGCACCCTTTTGCCGCGCCCCCAGCGCAAGCGCGTTGCAGATGCCCGAAGGGTCGGCATGGCCATCCATGGTGGTGCGCCCGCCGGCGATCACCCCGTCGGTGGTGACGAAGGGATTGATCCGGCGGATTTCCTCCGGATCGATGATCTCCATGTCGAAGCCGATGATCTTCGAAAAGCCCTCGACATAGCGCAGCCAGGCCAGTTCGCGCTCGTTGGTGGCGAGGCGGATCCCGCCCGAGGTGTGCCACGAAACATATTGCCCGGTCAGCCCTTCCAGCTGCGGGTAGAGCCAGTTCGAATAGGCGTGCATCTTGGCAAGGCCGAAGCTGCCGGTGATGTTGGGGCACTGCCCGGCGGCGTGCCAGGTGCTGCCCGAGGTCAGCTCGTCCTTCTCGATCAGCAGGCAGTCGGTCCAGCCCTCCTCGGCAAGGTGGTAGAGCAGGCTGGCGCCCATGATTCCGCCGCCGATGATCACCACCCGTGCGCTGTCCTGCATTGCCTCTGCCTTTTGCTAATGCCTTGTCTCAGGCTTCGTCTCAGCCTTCTCCCTAGAGCGCCGCGAAGCGCCGCGACAAATGAGCATTTGCGGTTTCACCCTGAAATATATTTTACCGGTGGCCGGGCGGCGGCTAGGGCCGGCGCAAGATTGGAACGGGGAACGGCAATCATGCAGACAGTGGTGGTAACCGGTGCGGCACAGGGCGTGGGCAAGGTGGTGGCGCAGACTTTCGCGCAGGCCGGCTGGGCGGTGGTGCTGGCCGATATCCAGCCGCTCGATGCGTTGCTGGCTGAACTGACCGGGGCTGGCCATACGGCCTCGGCGCTGTCGGGCGACCAGTCCGATCCCGCCTATGCCGCCGCGCTGGCCGATCATGTTGCGCAGCATCACGGCGGCACCGATGTGCTGGTCAACAACGCCGGGATCAGCTTCATCACCCCGGCGGAGCAGATCAGCCTCGACCAGTGGCAGCGGGTGATGGCGGTGAACCTGACCGGGCCCTTCCTTCTCAGCCAGGCGCTGGGCCAGCAGATGCTGGCGCGCGGTTCGGGGGCGATCGTCAACGTCGCCTCGGTCGCTGGCCTGGGCGGGGTGATCCATCGCGCCGCCTACAATGCCTCGAAGCACGGGCTGGTCGGCCTGACCCGCACCCTCGCCGCCGAATGGGGCGGGCGCGGGGTGCGCTGCAACGCGGTCTGCCCCGGCTGGATCAAGACCGAGATGGACGCCAAGGATATGGGCAGCGGCGCCTATACCGATGCCGACATCGTCAACCGCGTTCCGCTGGCGCGCTTTGCCAGCCCCGAGGATATCGCCGGGGCAATCCTGTTCCTGGCGACCGCGCCCTTCGTCAACGGGGTTTGCCTGCCGGTCGATGGCGGGTGGAACGCGGATTCGAGCTGGGACGCGCTGCGGCTGAAGACCCGAGGCTGAAGATCCGAGGCTGACCAGGCCGCGAAATTTTCTTCACCGGTTGGCCTAACGAATTTCAGTTGTTTGGCACCCCCTGATCCCGCCAGATGGCGCGATGGGAGAAACAGCCATGCAAATCGGATTTATCGGCCTGGGCAATGTCGGCGGCAAGCTGGCGGGCAGCCTGGTGCGCAACGGCCATCAGGTGATGGTGCGTGATCTCAACCCCGAGCTCGTCGCCGAATTCACCGCGCGCGGCGCCAGGGCCGCCGCCAGCCCGCGTGAGCTTGGCGAGGCCTGCGAAGTGATCATCACCTGCCTCCCCTCGCCCGCCGCCAGCGCGGCCGTGGCCGAGGGGCCGGATGGCTTCCTGCAGGTGATGCGCCCCGGTCAGGTCTGGATGGAGATGAGCACCACCGACTATTCGGAGGTGATCCGGCTGGGCGCGCTGGTCGAGGCCAGGGGCGCGCTGTTCATGGAATGCCCGGTTTCGGGTGGCTGCCACCGCGCCGATACAGGCAATATCTCGATCTTCGCCGGCGGCCCGCGCGAGGGCTTCGACAAGGTGCTGCCGCTGCTCAAATCGATGGGGCGGCGCCTGCTCCACACCGGGCCGCTGGGCACCGCCTCGCAGCTCAAGGTGATGACCAATTACCTCTGCACCGTGCACCTGGTTGCTCTGGCCGAGGCGCTGACCACCTGCAAGGCCGCCGGGCTCGACATGAACACCACCTACGAGGCGATCCGCATTTCGAGCGGCAACAGCTTCGTCCACGAGACCGAAAGCCAGGTGATCCTCAACGGCAGCCGCGACATCAATTTCACCATGGACCTCGTCTCGAAAGACATCGGCCTGTTCGACGAGATCGCGCAGGAGCACGGCGTGCCGGTCGAAATGTCGCCGCTGATCGTGCGCCTGTTCAAGGAGGCGCGCGCCGCTTACGGCGACCGCGAGTTCTCGCCCAACATCATCCGCCGTTACGAAGAACCGCTGGGCCTCAAGGTGCTGGGCACCAATTTTCCCGATCAGATGGTGGATGACGAACCCGAGGAACCGGGTTACGAAGTGGTGCCGCGCCGCTGATCTAGGCCCGCCAAGGCCGACGGCGCGTGATGGAGGGGGATTTGTCAAACCATGCCACGCGCCGCCCGCGCCTTGCCGCCGCAATCGCCGCCGCGATGCTGGTGATGACCACCGCCGTTCCGGCGGATGCCGAGCCTGCGCCGTCCGCGGCCCCTCCGCTTTCCGCTGCCGACAGCGATCCGGCACGGCTCGGCTGGATGCAGGGTTCGCCTCCGCCGGCCGACAAGCAGATCCGCTTTGCCGATGGCAGCTATTTCACTTTCCCGAAAACCCGCTGGTCTTTCGCCCATTTCCGCGAGCTGGTTCCAACCGCCCGGATCTCGCGCGGCACCGGCCCGATCGCCCCGTTGCCCGAGGCCCTGCGCCCGGACATCGCCGGGGTAACCTTCGTGCCCACCGGCGGGCATCAGCCCGTCAACTGGGTTACCGCGTTCGATGGCATCTATGGCGATGCCGTGCTGGTGCTGCACAAGGGGCGGATCGTCTATGAACGCTACAACGGGGTGATGAACCGCGATCAGCCGCACATCGCCTTTTCGCTGACCAAGTCGTTCTTCGGCACGCTCGGCGAAATGATGATCGAGAGCGGCGAGCTGGATGATCGCCAGACTGTTGCCCATTACCTGCCCGAACTGGCCCACAGCGGTTTTGCCAATGCCACGGTGCGGCAGGTGATGGATATGACCACCGGGCTGGATTACGACGAGGACTATGCCAGCCCGCGCTCGGCAATCGTCAAGTTCGGTACCGCGGTCGGGATCATGCCCGCCCCTCCGGGCTATAGCGGCCCGCAAAGCTCCGCCGAATACCTGCCGACCATCGCTGCCCAGGGCCGCCATGGCGACCGGTTCGATTACCAGTCGGTCGATACCGAGGTGCTCGCATGGATCATGGCGCGGATCGCCGGCAAGCCGGCGCACCAGCTGCTGGAAGAGCGGATTTTCAGCAAGCTGGGGGCCGAGCATGACGCCGCGATCGTGATCGATCGCAACGGCATGGGCTTTGCCGCCGGCGGCCTCAACCTGACGCTGCGCGACCTTGCCCGCTTTGCCGAGATGATCCGCAACCAGGGCCGCTTCAATGGCCAGCAGATCGTTCCCGCCAAGGTGGTCGAACGGCTGCATCAGGGCGCCAGCCGCGCCGATTTCGCCAAGGCCGGCTATGACACCATGCCGGGCTGGTCGTATCGCAGCCAGTGGTGGGTAACGCACGATGCGCATGGCGTGCTGATCGGGCGCGGCATCCATGGCCAGATGATCTACATCGACCCGGTGGCGGAAATGGTCGCGGTGCGGTTCATGTCGAACCCGGTGGCCAGCACCGCCACTTTCGATGCGCAAACCCTGCCGGCCTTCGCAGCGGTGGCCGATCACCTGATGGCCAGTCGCTAAGGCAGGGTCCGCGCCGCCTGTGCGCTGAGCCAGTCGATAAAGGTCCGCACCCGGGGCGTCTCCTTGACGTCCTGGCGGCAGATCAGCCCCCAGGCCCCGGGGCACACGGCGGTGTGCGACACCGCGCGGACCAGCCGCCCCTCGGCCAGGTCCTGATCGACGAAGGGCCCGTTGACCAGCGCCACCCCGCGCCCGGCCAGCGCCATTTCCAGTGCCACCGCCAGGGTATCGACCATCAGGTAGGGCACCCGGGCATTGTAGGCGGTGCCGCTGGAACGGAACCATGCCTCCCAGTTCTGTTCCTCGGTGTAGATCGCGACCAGCGGCTGGCCGAGCAGATCTGCGGCGGTAAGGCTCCCGCCCGCGCGGTCGAGCAAGGCCGGGCTGCACACCGGATAGAGCGCGTAGTCGAACAGCGGCACCCAGTGGAACCGGGCCGGATCGGGTGCCGTTTCGCAATAGACCAGCCCGACATCGGCATGGGCATCGTCGAACTCCCACTCCACCGCGCAAGTGGTCAGGGTGAGCTTGATCTCGGGATGCTGCTGGAGGAAATCCGGCACCCAGCGGGCCAGCCAGCGGATCGATGCGGTAACATAGGTCTGGACCCGCAGCGGCTTGTCGCGAGCGCTGCGCTGGAGCACCTCGACCCCTTCGAGCAGGCTTTCGAAGGCACTGCGGACGTAGGGATAGAGCAGCCGCCCTTCGGCGGTGGAGACGATGTGGCGGCCTTCCTGCGCGAACAGGGCCACGCCCAGCGCTTCCTCGATCAGCTGGATCTGGTGGCTGACGGCCGGATGGGTCAGGCACAGCTCGTCTGCCGCATCGCGGATCGACTGGTGCCGCGTCGCGGCCTCGAACCCGCGCAGGGCTTTCAGCGGGGGCAGCCGCTTGAGATCGATCTTGCCGGCCATGACGGGTGCCTAAACCAATGCCCCGGCATCTTCCAGCACCATGGCAGCGCCCTTTTCGGCAACCATCACGGTGGGGGCATTGGTGTTGCCGCTGGTGACGGTGGGAAAGACCGAGGCATCGATCACCCTTAGGCCGCCAATGCCATGCACCCGGAGGCGCGCATCGACCACCGCGCTGGCCGGGTCGGGGCCCATCATGCAGGTTGAAGTCGGGTGGTAGACGGTATCTGCCCGGTTGCGGAAATCCTCCAGCCAGCCGGCTTCGTCCTGCGGCACCTGCGCCGGCACGATCTGGCGCTCGATCAGCTCGGCCATGGCGCCGGTCCGCTCGAAGCGGTGCAGCAGGCGGATGCCTTCGATCGCCTCGTCGATGTCGTGTTGGGTGGAGAGGTAGTTGGGGTGAATCTCGGGCTGCACCCTGGGGTCGGTCGAGGTAATGTGCAGCCAGCCCCGGCTGGTTGGCCGGCAGGCGTTGAACGAGAGCAGGAAGGCCGGAAACGGATCGGGGTTCGCCAGCTTGCGTTCCGCCAACGGCGTCAGGGTATAGGACACCGGGGCGAAGTAGAGCTGGAGATTGGGGCGCGGGGCATCCGGCGTGCCACGCACGAAACCGCCCGCCTGATTGATGCTGGCCGAAAGCGGCCCGCCACGATCCCACAGATAGCGCAGCGCGGCGCGGACCTTGCCGGTAAAGGGCGAAAGCAGCTCGTTCAGGGTCGGCTTGCGGCTGCGGTAGAAATAGCTGATCGCCAGGTGGTCCTGCATGTTGCCGCCTACCCCGGGCAGGTGCCGCAGGGTGCCGATGCCCAGCGCCTGCAACCGCGCGCCATCGCCAATTCCTGACATCTGCAACAGTTGCGGCGAAGCGATCGATCCGGCGGCAACGATCACTTCGCGCCTTGCCCGGGCGCTGTGGCTCACCCGGCCCCGGCGGTAGTCCACGCCCACGGCGCGGGCGCCGTCGAACAGCAGGCGGGTGGCCTGGGCGCGGGTGACCAGTTCGATATTGCTGCGCCCCGGGGTGCGGTGGAGGTAGGCATTGGCGGTGGAACTGCGCCAGCCGGCACGGGTATCGATCTGCCAGATCCCCAGCCCTTCGGGATGGCTGCCGTTGAAGTCCGGGCTTTCGGGCAGGCCCAGTTCGCGCCCGGCGGCAAAGAAGTTGTCGCACAGCGGATGGACGCGCCGCCGCATGTCGGTCACGTGCTGCGGCCCGCCCTTGCCACGCCAGCCAGGTTCCTCGATCTCGCTGTCCTCGGCGCGGATGAAATGGGGCAGCACCGCCTGCCAGTCCCAGCCGGGATTGCCCATCTCGGCCCAGTCGTCGAAATCGTGTGGCAGCCCGCGGACGTGGACCATGGCGTTGATCGAACCCGATCCTCCCACCACCTTGCCACGCGGCCAATAGCTGGTCCGCCCGTTCAGGCCGGGCACCGGCTGGGTATCGTACATCCAGTTCAAGCGCCGGTCGAAAAAGGTCCGACCATACCCGATCGGGATCTGGATCATCGGGTGGAGATCGCTGCCCCCCGCTTCGAGCAGCAGCACCGAGTGGCCGGCCTCGGCCAGCCGGGCGGCCACCACGCAGCCGGCGGTGCCGGCGCCAACCACCACATAGTCATGCTCGGTGTTCATTGGCTGACCGGATGCTGCGTCATCTCGAGGTGCAGCATATCGCCGTTATAGGGGTGGGCCAGCGCCACCTCCTCGTTCAGTTCCACCCCCAGCCCGGGCGCGGTGGGCGGGATCACCCGGCCCTGCTCGAACTTCATCGGGGTCTTGAGGATCTGCGCGTGGAACCCGCCCCAGTCCTCGATGCTCTCAAGGATCAGGAAATTCGGCGAACAGGTTGCCAGCTGGACATTCGCCGCGCCGACGATCGGCCCGCAGTAGAGGTGCGGAGCGATCTGGACATGCCGCACCTCGGCCATTCCGGCGATCTTCTTGGCTTCAAGCAGCCCGCCGACGCGCCCCAGATTCATCTGCAGGATCGCCGCCCCGCCGCAATCGAGCAGCCGGGCAAAATCGTACTTGGTCGCCAGACGCTCGCCGGTCGCCACCGGGATGCTGGTCGCCCGGGCAACCCGGGCGCTTTCCTCGGGCGCGTCGGGCGGTACCGGCTCTTCCAGCCACAGCGGATCGTACTTTTCCAGCCGCCTGGCGAGGCGGATCGCCCCGGCCGCCGTCATCTGCCCATGGGTGCCGAACAGCAGGTCAGCCCGGTTGCCCACGGCCTCACGCAGGGTCTTGCAGAACCGCTCCGACAGGTCGAGCGCCTCGAGGCTGAGTTGCCGCCCGTCAAAGGCCGAATAGGGCCCGGCCGGGTCGAACTTCAGCGCGGTGAAGCCCATGTCGAGATAGAGCTGGGCACGCTCGGCGGCGAGGTCGGGATCGTGATAGACGTCCGTCTTGTCGCCCGGCCGGGGGTAGATGTAGGTGTACGAGCGCAGTGCCTCGTGCACTTGCCCGCCCAGCAGCTTGTAAACCGGCTGGCCGGCGGCCTTGCCGACAATATCCCAGCAGGCCATTTCCAGCGCCGAAAGCACCCCCATCACCGACAGGTCGGGATGCTGGGTGAAGCCGCTGGAATAGACCCGCCGCCACAGCGCCTCGATATCGTGCGGATCGCGCCCCTCGGCATAGCGGGCGAAGACATCCTCAGCCATCTGCGCCACCAGATGCGGCGAGAAAGGCACGCAATAGGCCTCGCCTACCCCGCTGATCCCGCAGGCGGTGGTCAGCTTGACGAAGACGAAATAGCGTCCGCCGAAATGCGGCGGCGGATTGCCGACGACGAAGGTCTTGATTTCCGCCAGCCGCACGGCGTCAGTCCCCCTCGCCCCAACCGTTGACGACCTTGACCTCGAGGAAGTCGTGCAGGCCCCATTCGCCCCATTCGCGGCCATTGCCCGATTGCTTGTAGCCACCGAAGGGCGAGCAATAGTCCTGCCCGGCGCCGTTCAGATAGACGCTGCCGGCGCGCATTGCCCGCGCCACTCGCCGCGCCCGCGCCATGTCCTGCGACTGGATATAGGCCGCGAGGCCATAGGGCGTATCGTTAGCCACCTCGATCGCCTCGGCCTCGTCGGCGAAGGGGATCATGCTGAGGACGGGCCCGAAGATTTCCTCGCGGGCGATGGTCATCTGGTTGGTCACATCGGCGAAGATCGTCGGGCGGACGTAGTAGCCCCGGTTGAAGCCCTCGGCCCGGCCCGGGCCGCCACAAACCAGAGTGGCGCCTTCCGACATGCCCACCTCGATCAGCTTCTGGATCTTGTCGAACTGGCGCTTGTTGACCACCGGGCCAAGATGCCCGCCGGGTTCGAGCGGATCGCCGAGCGAAACCTTCGCCGCCACCTCGCGCGCCACTTCCACCGCCCGGGCATACCCCGAAGCCTGAACCAGCATCCGGGTGGGGGCGTTGCAGCTTTGCCCGGTGTTGTTGAAGCAGTGGCGCACCCCGCGCTTGACCGCCCCTTCCAGCCCTTCGTCATCGAAGACGATATTGGCCGATTTGCCCCCCAGCTCCTGCGCCACGCGCTTGACCGTATCGGCCGCGGCCTTGGCGATCTGGATGCCTGCCGCGGTCGATCCGGTGAACGAGACCATGTCGACTTCCGGATGCGCGGTGAGCGACGGGCCGACCGCCGGGCCAAGGCCGTGGATCATGTTGAACACGCCCTTGGGGAACCCGGCCTCGTCGCAGAATTCCGCGAAGAGCTGGGCCGAGAGCGGCGATTCCTCGCTCGGCTTCAGCACCATGGTGCAGCCCGCAGCCAGCGCCGGGCCAACCTTGGCGGCGATCTGGTTGATCGGCCAGTTCCACGGGGTGATCAGCACGCAGACCCCCACCGCCTCGCGCACGATCCGAGCGCCCCGGCCGATCGGGCGTTCCCATTCCAGTTCGCGGGCGGCTTTCACGGTTTCCTTGAGGTGCCCCGGCCCGCATTCGGCCTGGGCATTCTTCGAGAGGTCGTGCGGTGCGCCCATCTCGACGCTGATGGCGCGAACCATCTCGTCATAGCGCCGCTCGAACACCGCAATCAGCTTTTCGATCAGCGCCAGCCGCTCGGCCAGCTGCGTGGTGCTCCAGCCGATGAAGGCGGCCCGGGCAGCGCGAACTGCGGCATCAGCCTCGGCCGCGCCGCACAGCGCTACCTGAGCCGCAACCTCTTCGGTAGCGGGGTTGATGCAGGAAAAGCTCTCGCCCCCGGCCGGCAGCACCCAGGCGCCGTTGATGTAGGAAGGCAGCAGGTCAGGCATGTTCAGCAATCCTTTTGGCATCGGCTTCGAGGTGGCGTTCGGCACGCCAGTAGTGGAACGCGGCCCAGAAGCCGCTGGGGGCCAGCACCAGCAGGGCCATCCGCAGCGATTCCGCGGTCGGCTGGCCGCCCGAGAAGTAGTCGCTGAGCGAACCGACGAACCACGGCGCGACAATCAGGTTGAACACATTCGCCAGCAGCAGCGAGACGGCGATGAAAATCGCCCGCATCCGCGGCGGCGCGGCGTTTTGCACCGCGGCGAAGCTCGGCCCGAGGTAGAAATAGATCGCCGGGACATAGAGCCACAGCATCACCTGCATCACCCACATGTCGTGCGTGTAATAGGCGTAGAACGACGGCACCGTGGCCAGCGCGGTGACCACCGCCAGCAGGCGCAGGATCCGGCGGGGATCGGCGAATTCGGGCCGGGCCACCAGCCAGGCCGTCAGCAGCGAGGCGCCGACGCCGCCGATCATGTGGATCGGCGAGAGCAGCACGCCGCCCGAACCGTCGCCCATGTGATACATCCGCTCGATATAGGCCGGGGTGAACCACATCAGCCCCCAGCCCCACAGCGCCGACAGGCCGGAACCCATCATGACATGAACCCCGCCGCGCTGAGCCCACATGAACCGTGCGGTTTCCCCGACCGACGGGGGAATCTCTTTGGTGCAGGAGTCATAACGCCCGCGCGGAGGCTCCTTGATGGTGAAGAAGATCACCGTCGCCAGCACCAGCCCCGGCACACCCAGCACCAGGAACGAATTGCGCCAGCCATAGAGATGCGCGACCTGACCCGCGAGGTCAGAGCCCAGCCAGGCGCCGATCGGCGCACCCAGCGCGAAAATCGTGGTGGCCATCGGCCGCCGGGCCGGCGGGAAATAGTCCGCAATGATCGTATTGCAAGGCGGGGTGCCCCCGGCCTCGCCGATACCCACCCCGATCCGCGCGAACATCAGTTGAATCGGGCCGGTGACATAGCCGCACAGGGTGGTCATCACCGACCATGCCGCCACCGCGAAGGTCAGCAGGTTCTTGCGGTTGCGACGGTCGGCCAGCCAGGACATCGGCAGGCCCATGGTGACGTAGAACAGCCCCAGCGCCACCCCGGTGAACATTCCGGCCTCGGTCTCGTTGAGGTGGAATTCCAGCCGGATCGGCTCGAGCACCGTCGAGATCACATAGCGATCCGCGATGCTGAAGGTGTAAACCAGCATGGTGATGATCAGCACATACCAGCGCTGGACAACGGTACTGTCTGCCGGCGTGGCGGGCGCTGCTTCCATGGTTATCCCCTCTTGTGCTTCCCGTGGCGTGCTGGCCCGAGGGGGCCCATCCACCGCTGCATTATAGAATCGCGCACCGGCCGTTCTTTCCGGCCGAAGTCCGCGAAGCGCTTTGCACCACAATCCGGACTGGCGCTCAAGCTCCCGGAGCGGCCTCCCACCTCGACTTGCCTGTGCTGGATGGTGTCGGGAGGTCGCCTGCAATATCCAGCTGGCCTACCCGCCCTTGAAGAAGCGCGAGCACGCCGACGTGACCGCTTGCTCCCCGCACATCGCGAAACCCGCGCAGATTGGCGCGGTTGATCGCGATCGAGCCGTGCCGACAGGCCCGCCTGGATGCGGTAGATGGCCCGCCGTTCCGGCCGCGCCTGCTGGCCGCGTCCGGCCATGCGACGCCGGTTTCTCATGCCACCATTAGAATTTTGCATAGGCGTCATAACCATTTCGGCAAAGGCGTGGGCACCTCCAGGCGCACCTATTACCTGCCTTTCCACAACGATTGTAAGGCCAGGGAAGCAATTGTATCCGCGAGTTCTAACACATATTCCAGGTTATGGATTTACATAATCCACAGAAATCCGGATTAGGATGCGGATTTTTAAATTTTGTTGTTAAATTTCAGTTCCGATATTCAATACAATAGATTTATATGTTCTAAAAAATGCGTCATTCTCGCCCGGAAAATGCCACCTATACGTTTATACCATGCTGGAATCTTGCCTGGCGCCATGCGCGCCTTGTTCCGTTTCAACCGGAGACAGCCGCGTGCGGGGCCTTGTGCATGGCTTTGGGTCGAGCCATAACCCGTTCAGAAATGGCGGCGCTGATGGATCGCCATCTGTTGCGGACGGGAAGGTCACGGGCAACGCGGGAACCAGTTGAGGATGTGATCGCCAGCATGGCACGCACCTCTGCCCCGGTTGTTTCGGTTGTCCGGCTCCTGGATGCAAACCTGGCCCAGGGGGGTTGTATGAAAAGCAGTCTTCAAATGATGAAATTCGGTCTGTTTGCGGGTTCCGCCCTCGCGGCGATGGCCGGCACGGCCCATGCGCAGTCGGCTCCGGCCAGCTCGGGGTCGTCAGTATCGTCGGTCACCGATATCGTGGTGACGGCGCAGCGCCGGTCGCAGTCGATCCAGGACGTGCCGATGACGTTGCAGGCGCTCAGCGCCGACTCGCTCAGCAAGCTCAACGTCACCACGTTCAACGATCTGCTCAAGTACACCCCCAACGTCACCTTCTCGAGCAACGGCCCCGGCCAGGGCGCGATCTTCATGCGCGGCCTGTCGGCGGGTTTCGCTGGCGAGCAGTCGTCGGGCACGATCGGCGGCTTCCCGAACGTCGCGCTCTACCTTGACGATCAGTCGATGCAGTTCCCGGCGCACAACGCCGACATCTACGTTGCCGACATCGAGCGCGTCGAAGTTCTCGAAGGCCCGCAGGGCACCCTGTTCGGCGGTGGCGCCCAGGCTGGTGCGGTGCGCTACATCACGGCCAAGCCGAAGCTCGGCAAGTTCGAAGCCCGTCTTGAAGGCAGCTTCGGCGGCACTTCGGGCGGTTCGGCCAACGGCTCGTTCAACGCGATGGTCAACGTTCCCATCGTCAAGGACCGCCTCGCCGTTCGCGCGGTGATCTATGACGACCACCACGGTGGCTACATCGATAACGTCCTGTCGAGCTTCACCCGCCGCCCCACCGACCTCGGCACCTACTGGACCAACGGTTCGATCCCGCCGCCGTCGCAGCAGGCGAGCAACGGCGTCTATAACAACTCGTCGCAGGTCCAGAGCAACTTCAACCCGGTCGACTACGTCGGCGGTCGCGTCGAACTCGGCTGGAAGGTCGCGCCGGATTGGGACCTGCTGATCACCGAATCGTACCAGGGTCTGGAAACCAAGGGCTCGTTCTCGACGCAGAGCTACACCTACGACTACGCGCCGCTCTCGGGTCTGAAGTCGACGCTGTTCGTTCCGCAGTACAGCAAGGACGACTACTGGAACACCGCCTGGACGCTGAATGGCAAGGTTGGTGACTTCAAGGTCATCTACACCGGCGCCTACATGACGCGTCACATCTCGGCGCAGGGCGACTACACCAACTATGCCCGCGCCGCCTACGGTTCGTTCTACCAGTGCACCGGCGGCAACTCCGGCTATAACTACTGGAACCATGGCGCCACGCCGTACTGCTACAAGCCGGACAGCTACTGGGTCGACCATATCCGGACCACCCACCAGAGCCACGAATTCCGCATTTCGACTCCGGAAGGCAAGCGCTTCCGGGCGATCGTCGGGGCCTACTACGAATCGTTCAAGATCCAGGACAACCAGGACTGGCTCTACACCACGATCCCGTCGTGCGACCCGACCCTCACCAAGGCGCAGATCGTCGCCGCCGGCACCGTCTGTATCGCGCAGGTTGCTCCGAACCCCGCCGCGACGCTCAACGTGCCCGGCGCCCGTGGCCCCGGCGTGTCGTTCGGCGAAGATACCCAGCGCGGGTACAAGCAGTATGCGGCCTTCATCTCGGCGGACTTCGATCTGACGCCAACGCTGACGATCACCGCCGGCACCCGCTACTACAACTACAAGGAATTCGAGACCGGCTCGGTTTATTCGACGTTCAACTCGGCCTGTTATCAGGCTCCGGTTTGCGTCACCGGCTCGAACCTCGATGCTGCCAATCTGAAGTCCACCTACCATGGCTTCAAGAGCAAGGCGGTGATCACCTGGAAGCCGCAGGCCCACACCATGTTCTATGGGCTGTTCAGCCAGGGCTTCCGCCCGGGTGCGTTCAACCGTGGCGGCTCGTCGCGCCTGACCGATCCGGCGAACCACGCGGTGAAGCAGCTGCTGGTCAGCGCGGCCTATGCGCCTGACACGCTGACCAACTGGGAAGTCGGCATGAAGACCGACCTGTTCGACCGCAAGGTGACCTTCAACCTCTCGGCCTACTACATGAACTGGGCCAACGTTCAGGTCGGCTTCTTCAACCCGGCCGGTGGCTTCGGCAACACCGCGTTCGGTACCAATGGCCCGACCTACCACATCAAGGGGCTTGAGGCGCAGGTCGTGGCGCGGGTGTCGCAGGGCTTCACCATCCAGGGTTCGGCCACCTACAACGACAGCAAGCAGGCCAATTCGCCCTGCTTCATCTCGAACAACCCGGCCTCGTCGTCGTTCGGCAAGTGCATCACCCAGACCTACACCGGTGGTACGGTCATCTCGGTGCAGAGCCCGTTCGGCAATGCTGGCGACGTTACCCCGTTCAGCCCGCACTTCCAGGGCAACATCCGTGGCCGCTACGAATGGGCGGGCAAGGATGACATGAACTGGTTCGTGGCGGGTGGCATCTCGTACACCAGCTCGATGTTCAACCAGCCCGCGACCTATCCGTCGGGTGACGTTGCGGGCAACGGCAGCGTCGCTGGCCCCAACGGGATCATCGTGCCGGGTACGACCCTGCTGCGCTACAAGATGAACGGCTATGCCCTGCTTGACGCGCAGATCGGGTTCACCCGCGACAACTGGACGGTGACCCTGTTCGGCGACAACCTGGGTAACGCCCACACCTCGACCTTCACCACGTCGGCCGAGTACATCAAGACGTCGCTGCCGGTTCGTCCGCGGACCTACGGCATCAAGATCAGCACCAAGCTGTAATCCAGCCGGTACCGATCAAAATATCCCGGGGCGGCGCCGCAAGCGCCGCCCCGATTTTTTTGACACCACCATCGTTGCTCCGCGCGCCACGGATTTGACAAGGCAGACGCGATTGTCGACAGGATTGCCCCCATGAGTACCCAAGCCTCCGCCCGTCAGGCCATGCCCGCGCCGACCACCCCGCTGGAGGGGGAAGTGATGGCCCTGCGCGCCCTGCAGGCCCAGGGCGACCACGCCGGCGCCGTAGCCGGGGCGATGCAGCGCCTGGCAACCCATCCCGCCAACCGCGATCTGCTGCTGATCGCCGCGCATTCGCTGCGGATGACGCAACGCACCGATGAGGCGCTGGCCCTGCTCGAACAGCTGGCGCAGCACCATCCCGGTTTCAGCCAGATGTTCCTCGAGCGCGGGCTGTGCCATGTTGCCCGCCGCGACGCCCCCGCGGCGATCGCCGATCTGCAGATGGCAGTATCGATCAACCCGGCACTGCCCATGGGCTGGCGCATGCTGGAGGGGCTGTTGCGGATGACTGGCGACGCCGAGGGCGCCGGGGTTGCCGCCTGGCACAATGCTCATCTTGCCAGCCTGCCGCCGCCGGTGGTGCATGCCAAGATCCTGTATGGTGACGGCGAGACCGACAATGCCGAAGCCCTGATCAGGCACTTCCTGCTCGATTTCGGCGACCACCCCGAAGCGATGCGGCTGCTGGCCCAGATCGGGTTTGCCCGTCAGGTCTTTGACGATGCCGAAATGCTCTACGCTGGCGTGCTGGCGATGGTGCCGGACCATCGCGAAGCGCGCAGTGAATATGTCCAGACCCTGATCGCGCGGCATAAATTTGCCGATGCGCAGGAAGCGCTGGCCCCCCTGCTCGCGGTGGAGCCAGACGAATACGCCCATCGCGTCCATGCGGCCGCGATCGCGGCGGGGCTGGGTGACACCGATACCGCCGCGTCGATCTATCAGGCGCTGCTGGATGAAACGCCTGCCGATGATCCGGCGATGCGCGCGCGCGGCGCAGATCTCAGCATGTGGCTGGGCCATGCGCTGCGCGCCAGCGGCCATGCGGCGCAGGCGACCGAGGCCTATCGCGCCGCCACCGAACTGCGCGCGGACTTTGGCGAGGCCTGGTGGAGCCTGGCCAACATGAAGGTCTATCGCTTCGCCGACAGCGAGATCGCAACCATGCGCGCGGGCCTGGATAATCCCGCAACCCACAATGAAGACCGCGCGCACATCGCCTTTGCCCTGGGCAAGGCCCTAGAAGACCGCAAGGAGCATGACGAATCCTGGCAGGCCTACAAGGCGGGCAATGATGCGCGGCAAGTGGCCAGCGGCTATCGCCCCGAGATCTTCGAGACCAACACGCGCGAGCAAAAGCGGACGTGCACCCGCGCATTCTTCGCCGCGCGCGAAGGCTGGGGGGTCGACGATCCCGCGCCGATTTTCGTGCTTGGCCTGCCGCGTTCGGGCTCGACGCTGATCGAACAGATCCTGGCCAGCCACTCGATGGTCGAAGGCACGCAGGAATTGCCGGATATCCAGCATATCGTGCACGAGCTGCAAGGCCGGGAGCACAACTTCGAGCGGCCGATCTATCCGGCCAACCTCGCCGATTGCAGCGCCGAGCAGATCGCGGCCTTCGGCACGCAATACCTGCACGGCACCCAGCCCTATCGGGCCATGGGGCGGCAGTTCTTCATCGACAAGATGCCCAACAATTTCAGGCACATTGGCCTGATTCACCTGATCCTGCCCAAGGCCACCATCATCGATGCGCGGCGCAACCCGATGGATTGCTGCTTTTCCAATCTCAAGCAGCTGTTCGCCAAGGGCCAGGAATTCACCTACGGCATCGAGAACATCGCGCGCTACTACCGCACCTATCTCGAACTGATGCGGCATTGGGACACGGCCCTGCCCGGGCGCGTGCTGCGCGTGATCAACGAAGACCTGATCGACGATCCCGAGGGGCAGATCCGCCGCCTGCTCGGTCACTGCGCCCTGCCCTTCGAGGAATCCTGCCTCAATTTCCATGAGACCAACCGCAGCGTGCGTACGCCGAGTTCCGAACAGGTCCGCCGTCCGGTCAACCGAGACGGTGTCGGGCAGTGGAAGCCCTATGCCGAATGGCTTGGCCCCTTGCAGGATGCGCTGGGCGACGCGCTGACCACCTGGCGCGACTGATTGTTCCGCAAGGGGGCGAATAGTACCGGTTCCGGATGCGCTTCGAGGCATGGGCGCATCTAAAAAATCTGATTAATCGCGCTTATCCAGCGTGGCACAGGGTTTGGTACCGCCCCGGACCATGGCACTTGCCAACCCGACAAGAGCGGCGGAAGGATCTGGGCATGGATGCGAGGGCAACAGGCGATCGGTTAGGGGGGCGCAAATTGCGCTGCAACCGGGCATGACCGTCAGCACTTTCGACCTGTTCAAGATCGGGGTCGGCCCGTCGAGCTCGCACACCGTGGGCCCGATGCTGGCGGCGCTGCGCTGGACCGAACGGCTGGCAACGCTGGGCTGGCTTGACCGGGTGGCCAGCGTCGCGGTCGATCTCTACGGCTCGCTGGCGCTGACCGGCAAGGGCCACGCCACCGATACCGCGATCGTGCTGGGCCTGGCCGGCCAGCATCCGCGCAGCGTCGATCCCGATGCGGTCGCCGAGCTGGTTGCCACGGTGGCCGCGCAACGGCGCGTGAGCCTGCTGGGCCGTCACCCGGCCGGCTTCGATCCCGTCGCCGATATCCGCTTTCACCCGCGCGTGCGGCAGGAACTGCACAGCAACGCCATGGCCTGCGAAGCCCGCGATGCCGCTGGCGAACTGATCGACCGGCGGATGTTCTATTCGGTCGGCGGCGGCTTCGTGATCGACGAGGACGAGGCGCTGCGCAATGCCCCGGCCGATGAGGACGAAGCCCTGCCCTACCACTTCAACTCTGCCGAGCAGCTGCTCGAGCTGGGCGAGAAGGCAGGCGTGACCTTCGCCGAGATGGTCTATGCCAACGAATGCGTCCGCCGCCCGGCCGAGGAGGTCGATGCCCGGCTGGACGAGATTGCCGCTGCCATGTCGGCCTGTATCGATCGCGGCCTGCGGCAGACCGGCACCCTGCCCGGCGGCCTCAACGTCCGCCGCCGCGCGCCGGGCCTCGCCGCCGACATTGCCGCCCGGCAGGAAGCTGCGCTGAACGATCCGCTGGTCACGCTCGACTGGATCAACCTTTGGGCCATGGCGGTGAACGAGGAGAACGCCGCCGGCGGCCGGGTGGTCACTGCCCCCACTAATGGCGCGGCGGGAATCATCCCGGCGGTGATGCGCTATCACGACCGCTGCTATCGCGGCACCGTCGAAACCCGGCGCACCTTCCTGCTGACCGCCGCGGCGGTGGGCGCGCTCTACAAGAAGAACGCCTCGATCTCGGGGGCCGAGGTCGGGTGCCAAGGCGAGGTGGGCGTCGCCTGCTCAATGGCCGCCGCCGGCCTGACCGCCGCGCTGGGCGGCACCAATGCCCAGATCGAGAACGCCGCCGAAATCGGCATGGAGCACAACCTGGGGCTGACCTGCGACCCTGTTGCCGGGCTGGTCCAGATCCCCTGCATCGAGCGCAACGCGATGGGCGCGGTCAAGGCGATCGACGCCTCGCGCCTCGCCATGCTGGGCGATGGCACGCACATGGTCAGCCTTGACAAGGTGATCGAGACGATGCGTCAGACCGGGCTCGATATGCGTGACAAATACAAGGAAACCTCGCAGGGCGGCCTCGCCGTCAATGTCGTCGAATGCTGATCAGCACCATCAGGAGAGCACTGCCATGAAGACCCGCGCCGCCGTTGCCTTTGCCCCGAAACAGCCGCTGGAGATCGTCGAGCTTGATCTCGAAGGGCCCAAGGCCGGAGAGGTGCTGGTCGAGATCATGGCCACCGGCGTCTGCCACACCGATGCCTACACCCTGGATGGGCTCGACAGCGAAGGCATCTTCCCCAGCGTGCTGGGGCACGAAGGCGCCGGCATTGTCCGCGAGGTTGGCCCCGGCGTCACCAGCGTCAAGCCGGGTGATCACGTGATCCCGCTCTACACGCCCGAATGCCGTCAGTGTAAGTCGTGCCTCTCGGGCAAGACCAACCTGTGCACCGCGATCCGCGCCACCCAGGGCCAGGGCCTGATGCCCGATGGCACCAGCCGGTTCTCGTACAAGGGGCAGACGGTGTTCCACTACATGGGCTGCAGCACCTTTTCGAACTTCACCGTGCTGCCCGAGATCGCCGTCGCCAAGATCCGCGAGGATGCCCCGTTCAAGACCAGCTGCTACATCGGCTGCGGGGTGACCACCGGTGTGGGCGCGGTGATCAACACCGCCAAGGTCCAGGTTGGTGACAACGTCGTGGTCTTCGGCCTTGGCGGCATCGGCCTCAACGTGATCCAGGGCGCACGCCTTGCCGGTGCCGGCAAGATCATCGGCGTCGACATCAACCCTGACCGCGAGGAATGGGGCCGCAAGTTCGGCATGACCGCCTTCCTCAATTCCAAGGGCATGAGCCGCGAGGAAGTGGTCGCCAAGGTGGTCGAACTGACCGACGGCGGCGCCGACTACACTTTCGATGCCACCGGCAACACCGAAGTGATGCGCACCGCGCTGGAAGCCTGCCACCGTGGCTGGGGCACCAGCATCATCATCGGCGTGGCCGAGGCCGGCAAGGAAATCGCCACCCGCCCGTTCCAGCTGGTGACCGGCCGCAACTGGCGCGGCACCGCCTTCGGTGGCGCCAAGGGCCGCACCGACGTGCCCAAGATCGTCGACATGTACATGACCGGCAAGATCGAGATCGACCCGATGATCACCCACGTCATGGGGCTGGAGGAAATCAACACCGCCTTCGACCTGATGCACGCCGGCAAGTCGATCCGCAGCGTGGTGGTGTTCTGATCTCCATGGAGCAGGTCAGCCTCAACCGCAGCCACGGCGGCAGCCAGGGCGTCTATACCCACCAGAGCAAGGTCACCGGCACGCCGATGACCTTCTCGGTCTTCGTACCCGACCATGCGCCGGGGGCGAAACTGCCGATGCTGTGGTACCTCTCGGGGCTGACCTGCACCCATGCCAATGTCACCGAAAAGGGCGAATTCCGGGCCGCTTGCGCCGAGCACGGCGTGATCTTCGTCGCCCCCGACACCAGCCCGCGCGGCGACGACGTGCCCGATGACGAAGGCTATGATTTCGGCAAGGGCGCCGGGTTCTACGTCAACGCCACCCAGGCGCCGTGGGCAACGCATTTCCATATGCGCGACTACATCGAAAGCGAGCTGCCCGCAGTGCTGGCCGCCGGGTTCCCGATGGCCGACATGGCCCGGCAGGGGATCACCGGCCATTCGATGGGCGGCCACGGCGCGCTGACCATCGCGCTGCGCAACCCCGGCCAGTTCCGCTCGGTTTCGGCCTTCGCGCCGATTGTCAGCCCGCTCAATTGCCCGTGGGGCGAAAAGGCGCTGGGCGGCTATCTCGGGCCGGACCGCGCGGCATGGCGCGACTATGATGCCTGCGCGCTGATCGAGGATGGCGCCCGCCTGCCCGAGCTGCTGGTCGATCAGGGCGGGGCCGACAATTTCCTGGCCGAGCAGCTCAAGACCCACCTGCTGGCGGAGGCCTGCGCCAAGGCCGGCATCGCGGCAACGATCCGGATGCAGCCGGGCTATGATCATTCGTACTATTTCATCTCGAGCTACCTGGCTGAGCACGTCGCCTGGCATGCCACCCGATTGAAGGCCTGACGCCGATTTGATAGACAGGGCCTTTCAGGAAGGGCCCCGATGCAACTTCAGAACCTGCGCTATTTCGTCGCGCTGGCCCGCACCCGCCACTTCGCGGCGGCGGCGGGCCAATGCGGCGTGTCGCAGCCGACCCTTTCGGCGGGCCTCGCCGCGCTGGAACAGGAGCTGGGCAAGCGGCTGGTCGAACGCGATCGCCGCTTCATCGGCCTGACGCCCGAAGGCGAAGCGATCCTGCCCTGGGCCGAACAGGCGCTGGGCGCGGTGCGTGGCCTGGCCCAGGCGGCGGCCAGCGCCGCCCATGCCCTGACCGGCGAATTCCGCCTCACCGCCATTCCCGCCGCGCTGCCGCTGGTGGGGCCATTCGGGCGGACGCTGCTGGCCGCCAACCCCGGCCTGACCATGTCGGTCGCGGCGATGACCTCGCGCGAGATCGAGGCGGCGCTGAATGCCAACGAGTTCGATGCGGGGCTGACCTATCTCGATCACGAGCCCCCGGCCAACATGCTGACCGTGCCTTTGCACGACGAGCAATACGTCTTTGCCGCAAGGCGTGGCGGGGCGTTCGAGGGATGCGCCAGCCTGAGCTGGGAAGCGGCTGCCGCGCAACCGCTATGCCTGCTGCATCAGGGCATGCAGAACCGCCGGATCCTCGACCGGCAGTTCGCCCGGCACGGGCTTTCGGTCACCCCGCTGGCCATCGCCGATTCTTATATCTCCCTGTTTTCGCTGGTCCGTTCGGGGGCTTTCGCCTCGATCGTGCCCGATGCCTACGCCCGGCTGATGGCTGGGGTTGAGTGGTGCCAGTTCCTGCCGATCGAGCCAGCGGCGGAAACGCGGCGGATCGGGCTGGTAGTGGTCAGCCGCGACCCGCTGGGGGCGATGCCGCGCGCGGGGCTGAGCGCGGCGCAAGGGCTGGACCTTGCCGCGCTGCTTGAGGTGAATTGATAGAATTTTACTATTACCCTTTGGATAAATCGATTTGACCGGGCCCGCGCCGGCGCGCATCCGGGCACGATGGACCATAGCGATCTTCAGGCGATCATCGCCGAACACGCCGGGCGCAAGGGGGCACTGCTCCCGATGCTCCACGCGGTGCAAAAGGCCTACGGCTGCATCACGCCCGAAGCCGAGGCCGCGATTGCCGAGGCACTGAACCTGTCGCGCGCCGAAGTGCACGGCGTGGTCAGCTTCTATCACGACTTCACCCCGGCACACGATCCGCGCCCGGTTGTGGAACTGTGCAGGGCCGAAGCCTGCAAGGCGCGCGGGGTCGAGGCGCTGGTGCCGGCGGCCGAGGCGGCGGCGGGTGGCCGGGTCAATCTCAAGGCGGTCTACTGCCTTGGCCTGTGCAGCGTTGGCCCGAATGCGCGGGTTGGCGACGAACTGTTCGCCGGTCTCAACGAAGCGCGCCTTGTCGAACTGGTGCAAAGCGCATGACTGTGGTGCGGATCAGCGACGATGCGGTCGCCCTCGCCCTCGGCGCCGATGCCGTGGCCGAGGCCTTTGCCCAGGCCGGCTGCACGGTCGAACGCACCTCGTCATGGGGGATGCACTGGCTTGAACCGCTGGTCGAGATCGACGGGCACGGCTTTGGTCCGGCAACTCCCGCCGATGTGGCCGACATTCTCGCCGGCACCAGCGCCAAGGCGATTGGCGCGATTGCCGATCATCCGTTCATCGCCGGCCAGCAGCGGCTGACTTTCGCCCGTGCCGGCAAGACCCGCCCGCTCAGCCTGGACGACTATGCCGCCAGCGGCGGCTGGGCCGGGCTTGATCGCGCCCGCACCATGGCCCCGGCCGATGTTGTGGCCGAGGTGCTGGACAGTGGGCTGCGCGGGCGCGGCGGCGCGGGTTTCCCGGCAGGCATCAAGTGGCGCACCGTGCTGGAAGCCAAAGGCCCCACCAAATACATCGTCTGCAACGCCGACGAAGGCGACAGCGCCACTTTCGCCGACCGGATGCTGATGGAAGGCGACCCTTTCCAGCTGATCGAGGGCATGGCGATTGCCGCCCGTGCGGTCGGCGCCGGCGAAGGCTTCATCTACGTTCGCAGCGAATATCCCCACGCCATCGCCAAGCTGAATGCCGCCATCGCGCTCGCCGCGAACAAGATCGCGCCCTTTGCGCTCGAAGTGCGCGTCGGCGCCGGGGCCTATGTCTGCGGCGAGGAAACCAGCCTGCTCAACAGCATCGAGGGCAAACGCGGCGAAGTCCGCGCCAAGCCGCCGCTGCCGGCGCTGGAAGGGCTGTTCGGCTGCCCCACGGTGGTCAACAACGTGCTGACCCTCGCCGCCGTGCCGCATATCCTCTCGCCCGGTGGCGCGGCGCTGTATGCCAGCCTGGGGGTGGAGCGCTCGAAGGGCACCATGCCGGTGCAGCTGGCCGGCAACATCAGGCACGCCGGGCTGTACGAGACCGCCTTCGGCATCACCCTCACCCGGCTGATCCACGAAATCGGCGGCGGCACCGCCAGCGGGCGCCCGGTGAAGGCGGCGCAGGTCGGCGGGCCGCTGGGGGCCTACGTTCCGCCCAGCCAGTTCGATCTGCCCTTCGATTACGAGGCCTATGCCAAGGCTGACGCGCTGATCGGTCACGGCGGCATCTCGGTGTTCGACGATACGGCGGACATGGGCGCGATGGCGCGCTTTGCCTTCGAATTCTGCGCGGCGGAAAGCTGCGGCAAATGCACCCCGTGCCGGATCGGCAGCACGCGTGGGGTCGAACTGATCGACCGGCTGCGCGCCCCGGCGCCGGCCATGGCCGATGCGGTGGTCAGCCTGCCGCAGATGCACAACGCCACCAAGGAACCACCCAGCCGCGCCGAAAGCCTCGCACTGCTGGAGGATCTGGCCGAGGTGATGCAATCGGCCTCACTCTGCGCGCTGGGCGGCTTCACCCCCTATCCAGTGCGTTCGGCGCTGAAGCACTGGCCGGAGGACTTCGGCCAGTGATCCTTGGCGCGGTCCTTGCCGGCGGCCAGTCGAGCCGCTTCGGCAGCGACAAGGCGCTGGCCGAGTTGCGTGGCCGCACCCTGCTGCGTCATGCCGTCGACACCCTCGCCGCATGGTGCGATGTGGTGGTGGTGGTGGGCCGGCATACCGCCCCTGCCCCCACCCTGGCCGATTGGCCGCGCCCCGGCATGGGGCCGCTTGGCGGGCTGGCGGCGGCACTGAAGCTGGCGCGCGAGGAAGGCTATCAGGCGGTGCTGTCCTGCGGTGTGGATGCCGCCGGGCTGCCCGAAGACCTGCCCGGCCGCCTTTCGCCGGCGCCGGCCTACGTCGCCAGCCAGCCGGTGATCGGGCTGTGGCCGGTCAGCGCGCTGAAGCCGCTGGAAGACCTGCTGGCCAGCGATACCCGCCATTCGTTGCGGGCGCTGGCGGAAACCCTTGGCGCGCGGGCGGTGGACCTGCCGCTGGCGCCGTTCAACATCAATACCCCTGCGGATCTCGCAGCGGCGGAGAAGGCCCATGACCTATCAACGGCAGAGTGATTTCGGCACCCCGGCGGCGACCAGCGCCGACCTGGTGACGCTGAAGATCGACGGACGCGAGGTTAGCGTTCCGGCCGGCACCAGCGTGATGCGCGCGGCGGCGGAATGCGGCGGGCAGATCCCCAAGCTGTGCGCTACCGACAGCGTCAAGGCCTATGGCTCTTGCCGGATGTGCCTGGTCGAGGTCGAGGGGATGCGCGGCACCCCGGCCAGCTGCACCACCCCGGTCCAGCCCGGCATGGTGGTCCGCACCCAGACGCCCAAGCTCGACAAGCTGCGCAAGGGGGTGATGGAGCTCTACATCTCCGACCA